>NZ_BAAAQM010000071.1:0-51374 GCF_039531675.1 Catenulispora subtropica | reverse complement strand
GGCCCGGCCACGCGCGCAGCCGCACCCGCGCCGCGACCGGCCGGACCGGGCGGCACGGCGCCGACCGCCCGCCACCTGCCCGCGATCCGCCGCGCCATGATCGGCTGGACCCAGGACCCCGGCCGCAACGGAGCGCGCACCTGGCTGCGCTTGATCTACCAGGCCGCGGCCGTCGGAATGCGCGAGCCCCGGTTCGACTCGGCCGCCGCCGACAGCATCGTCGAGGGCTGGCGGCACCTGCTGCCGCGCGCCGAGATGTTCTACGTCGCCCCGGCCGCCTCCACCCTGGTCCACCACGCCGCAGCCTCGCTGACCGGCTACAAGCTGCACCTCGACGACCTGCCGGCCGACAACGGCCTGCTGCTGTTCGCCTCCCCGCTTCGCGACGAGGCCCTCACCGACGACCCCGAGGGCCGGCCGATCACCCTGGTCACCTGGACTCTGCGGCGGAACACGGTGCTGCTGGAGTTCTGGTGCCCCAACAGCTACGTCGAACGCAGCGAGCAGCTGGGCTACACGGTGCCCGGCATGGCCCGGCTGCTGGCCGAGCACGGCGGGAAACTACCCGCCAACCGGGTTCCAGGACAGGTCTATCCGCGCCACGGCTACCTCTACCAGCGCATCACCCCGCTGGTGCTGCACGGACCGGTCGACCACGACTACCTCGCAGGGCCCTGGCACGACCCCGACGACGACACAGGCGACGTCGAGACCCAGGACGCCGAGGAAGACGGGAAGCCAGCGCGGGTCTACACCAACCCGCACGGCGAAGGCTCGGCAGCCACGATCGAGCTGCAGAAACTGGTCGCCGCAACGTTCCTGGTGATGGGCCAGACCATCATCGCCGAAACCCGGATGCCCGCGACCACCGCCGAGCAGACCGCCGCCCGGCGGCGCGGAGAGACCGATCCCGAGGTCCGGTACGTCGACCTGCGCGCCACGAAGTACCCGACACGCGAACACGACGACGAGCCCGGCGGCAGCGGACGCACCTACCGGCACTCCTGGTACGTCCGGGGCCACTGGCGAAACCAGTGGTACCCCTCGCGCGGCGAGCACCGCCCGATCTGGATCGACCTGCACCGCGCCGGACCCGAGAACGCCCCACTCATCGGCGGCGAGCGCGTCAACGTCCTACGCCGCTAACCCCGCCGCGACAACGCCGCGACGGGCGTGCGGCGCCCATCGCGCCAGCCTCGCTACCCGGCCGGTCACCGACTCCGGCCTATCCGACCCCTGACACCCGATCACTGATGAAGGAACCACCTGTGGACACCCCTGTTGACCGCGACGCCGTACTGGCCGTCCTCGGCCAGATGAACGCCGCCATACGCGCCGCCCAGACCCACGCGGCTCCGGCCGAACCCGACGGGCACGGCGCCCTCGACACCGCCGCCGACGACGCCCACGCCCGGGCCGCGGACGCGCTGCCCGACTGGATCGGCACGCTCACCCAGGCGGTTGGTTACCGCACCTGGACCATCGTGTTCCGCCACCACGGCGCCGACCGCTCCGGCATCGACGCGATCGTCGGCCCCGACCTGCACCATGCCCTGCTCGCCCGGGCTCTGGCCCGGCACCCGGACTGGACGACGTTGCCCGACGACCAGGCCGTGGCGCGCCTGCTGGCCGAGGACTGGCCCGGCGCGGTCGCGATCGCCGGCGAGCACACCGCCTTCGTGTTCGGCGGCGACGATGAGTGAGCGAAATCCGCTGGTCTACCGAGGCGTCCCCGTGCCCTACATCGCCTCCTGGGACAGCGAGACCCCGGCCGGCACCACCAGCCCGGACCTGATCCTGCGACGCAGCGACGCCGGCGGGTCCTGGCTCACCTACACCGACGAGCAGCCCACCGACCGGCAGTACGGCGTGCTGTGGACCAGAGTGCCCTGGTCACCCGGGGTCGGACGCCCGCACTTCGCCGGACTCCACGCCATCAGGCAGCGCATGTGCCTTTCTCGAGGCCGATGCCAGATCTGCGCCGGGCCCGCCGATCTGTGGATGACACCGGCCACCGTGTTCCAGGAATACCTGGACATCTGCGAGCCCGGCACTCCGTTCGAGAGTCACAACCCGCCGGTATGCCGCTCGTGCGCGCCGACCGCGGCCCGCTCCTGCCCACACCTGAACCACGCCGGCTACCTGTTCCTCGCACCGCGGACCTGGCAGATCACCGCTATCAGCGGCGCAACGGCCGACCCCAGAACCGGCACATTCGCCGACGGCACCCACACAGTGCCGCTGTCCGGGCCCGATCCGGCAGCCCTCGCCGTATTGCTGCGCCTGACCTTGGCCAAAGGGCTGGTCGCGGCGTTGACCGATTTCCAGGTCCACAGCACGCCCGAGCAGTGCCCTGGCCTCGGCGAGCGATTGGCGCCGGTGAAGCCGCCGGTCATCGCGACGATCCCGCACCAGCGCACCCGCACCTGGAAGCCGTTCCCGCTGTAGCCGCCCCACGTCGGCGGCAACCAGCCGCCCGACCGGAACAACGCGCCCCCGCAGGCACGCTGCGTCGACCCGGCGCGCCCTCACCCTGAAATCAGGAGTTTGTCAAATATGATCGAAGAAGGTTGGGCGGCGAACCTGAACCAGGCCGCGCTCGCCCACGACGACCGCAGCAGGCCCACCATCGCGTACCCAGGACTGCGGATCAGCACCGCGGTGCTCACACGCCCGGAACCGGTATTGACGATCAACGTCCAGACTTGGGACGTCACACGCGACGGGCTGCCGTCCGCGACGAAGCCGCTGCCCGCGCACACGCCGGTGGAGCTGTTCCGCGACGACGACCTCGTCCACCGCGACGCCCAGTCACCGCGCCCCGGCGGTCCCGACGCGAACGGACCGCACAACGTCTGGACCAAGGACACCGACGAAGACTCCTCGCTGGCCACCCCGGACGATCTGCCCGCACACATACCGGTGGAGCTGTACCGCGACGACCAGTTCATCCACCGCGACGCCCCGATCCCCTTCGGGGAGCAGGCATGAACCAGAGCAGCGTCCTGCAGGCAGCGGAGTCGAACTCCGCTGGTCCGGGCTACCGCTACAACCCGTGGTCCATCCCGCCGTGGTACTCGCCCAGCGCCGAGGACGAGGTCATCGCCTACTTCCGGAAGAAGTCGGAGGCCGTTCTCAACGTCAACCGCACCCAGATCGCGACCCGCAACGCCGCGTCTACGGTGCGGCAGGCGTTCCTGCGGCTGGAGCGCGCCGGGATCGTGACCTGCAGCCCCGGGCGGGAGAAGTGGCCCGGCGGCCCGAAAGACGACGACCTATGGCAGCTGCGCAGCTACCCGCCCCGCTACACCGTGCAGGTCACCGGCCCGGCCGGGACGATCGGCGGCACCGTCGGCTGTATGTCGTGGCTGGAGGTCGTCTGCGCCGTCAACCCGGTGCTCAAGACGCTCCCGGCGCCCTGGGCGGTGGCGTTCGAGCCGTGGCGTTCTCCCGGAGCCGGTGCGGACGCCGGCGCCGAAGCCCTGCGTCGGTCGCTGGCAGGCGGAAAGGCCCGCTGCGATCGCACGGGCCGGTTCGCGATCACCGCCGTCCCGTCCGGCGCTGACGAACTGACGATCACCGTGACCAAGCCGTCGTCCGGAGGGCAGGCATGAACCAGAACAGCGACCTGCCGACAGCCGGCGAGAACTCCGCTGGACGGGGCCCTGACCCGACCGCCTGGGCGGTCGCAGTCGACGACGACGGGTGCGAGGTCGAGATCGACGACGAACCCGAACCGTCGGCGATCGACAAGCAGTCCGGCCTGCTGGTGATGATGTCCCGCTGCTGCCACGACTGCGTGTTCAACGGCCCAGACGAGCGCCTGGAGTTGGGGCCGGGCCGGTTGAAGGAGCTGACCGGACAGATCCGAGAGCGCGGGGACTTCCTGCTCTGTCACAACTCGTACAAGCCCCTCGCGCCGCCCGGCGCCCGCGCGGCGGCGTGCCGCGGGTTCGCCGACGCCTTCGGCACCCACTCCACCGCGATCCGCATCGCCCGCATCCTCGGCCGGGTTCTCGAGGTCGACCCGCCGGATCCGGAGACCACCGGGGGCAGGCCATGAGCCCCGTGCCGCCGCGCGCCACCCCACAGCCCGACGCGCCCAGTCTGAGCGAAAAGGCGCTGCGCCGAGGCGTCGAGCATCTGCATCGGGAAACCGAGCTGGCCTGGCTGCACAGCAACGAGCTGCCGGTGCAGGTGCTGCTATGTCCGGCCGTCGGGGAGCCGGTCGGGCTGTCCGTCAACCTGTGGCAGCCGCGCGCCGTCGGCGAGGCCGTCATCCAGCAGGCCGCCGCCGGCCTCGGTGCCCAGGCGATCATCGCCTGCCTGCATATCGGCGACCTCTACCTCGACGGCGAACCGAACGGCGTCTTCAGCTCCCAGCCGCCCGTACCCCGCTCGGCGCTACCCCGCTGCGCGGCGAGGCGATCATCACGGTGGCGGTGTGGCCGAGCCGGATGTACGTGTCCTGCCTGATCAGCGACGCCCATACCGATGACCACGGGACCCGGCTGCTGCCGCCCCGCGACGCCGTCCCCGGCCCCGCGTCGGCCGCGACGGCGCCGCTGGGCCTGCCGCTGTTCGCATGGCTGGCCGGGATGCTCCCCGGCCCGCACGGTGCGGACCCGAGCCCGCCGTGAACGACCACAGGCCGCGAACGCCAGCCCAGCGCGGCCGTTGAACAGCGCACCGCCTTCGGCAGCGCCTTCACCGACACGACCCACGACGCCCTCGTGCACAGCCCCGGCGAAGGCGGCATCGCCGCCTTCCTGGCCGACCTGCTCGCCGCCTGACAGCATCCCCGCCCACAGACCCGCGTCCTGGCCCTGGACGCGGGTCAGCGGTGCTCGCCGACCACTTCGATCAGCCCGATCAGGTGCGCGTTGAGGATCTCGACGTCCTCTGCCGGGATCCACAGTTCCAGATGGCCCCGGCCCCCGGCCTGGCGCGTCGGGTAACGGCGCGCGAAAGCAGTTGCGACCGTGAACCGAGTGACGAATCCGGACCCCGAGGCGGCCACGTTCCAGTCCCGGGCGATCTGCGCCGCGTACTGCTCGTTCAAGACGGGATAGAAAATCGGCTGGTCGGGAAGACGCGGCGGCCACGCCGTGAATCCCGACTCCTCCAGCAGCGCCAACTCGGCCAGGCCCACCGGCCGCCACAGACTCGTCGTCCCGTCCGGGTTCTCCACCCGGCCGTGATGGATCGCCGCGAGCACCGCGGTCACGAACCGGTCGTCGTGTCCGGGCAGGTCGATCGCCTCCAACGCCACGATGGCCGCGGACCCGCCGTCGCCGATCTCCTGGCGCAGATACCGCCAGGTGCGCAGGTTCGGATGCTCCACTTCGTCGCACGCCTCGGCAGGGGCGAGCATCGCGATCGCCGCATCCAGGCCGGCGGCTGACAGCGGCACCGAACCGGTCTGGCCCGGCCAGGCGGCCACCGTAGCGAGCACCAGCGCCGCAAGCATCCCCTCGCCGATATTGACCCGGTCCACCGCGATCTGCCCGCAGGCCTCGTGCACGATCGCCCAGGCCGCCGGCCAACGCCAGGAGGCGCCCAGCGCCTGCTCCAGCTCGGCCCGCTTGCCCTCGATCTGCGCCAGCGTCGTCCACGACTCACCCATACCGGTGATCATTACGGCCGGGCCGCCCGCGAGGCAAACCACTTCCGACATCGGCCCCCGCCCACGCAGCGGAAGTGTGAACCCCCGGCCTCTCCGTCGGGACGGCCTGCGTGTCGCGTCGGCGATGCGGCGGGCGTGGCGGAAGAGTAGGCGACGTGATCACCTTGGCGGCGACGGCGCGGTTCTTCGACCCCGACGACGCCCTTGCCGACGACGAGCGACCGGCCTCGTTCCTGCTCGGCGACCCGGACGACGCGGTGCGCGTCTACTCCTGCCTGATCGACACGGCCGCAGACCAGGACCGCCGCCCCTGTGACGTCGGCCGCGTGCACGTACGCCTGCCGATGCTTACCTCCTACACCGTGCGCGAGCCGGTCCCGCTGTGGCGCGGCACGATCGTCGGCGAGCTGCGGGAGGTCACTGTGCTTTCGGCCGACGACTGCGAGTCCGACCAGACTTCGGCCCGGGTCGACTCCGGAATCCCATGGTGGCGACCGGGCGTTCCCGGATCATGCCCCGACGGCCCGCTGGGCCCGGTAGACGTGGTCACCTTCGGCCATCTGTCCTGACCCGGCGGCGCCGCACGGGCAGTCCGCGGCGTGTTCGTACCAGGCGGCGGGCTCGGCTTTGCGCGGCTGCGGCACGGGCTCGGTGTAGAGCACCTCGCGGAACTCCTGCGGCATCGAGACGTTCCAGCACGTGCCGTCGAAGGGGCCTCCGGTTAGGTGGATGGACACCGGCACGCCGCGCTCGGCCTCGGGGTCGAAACCCTCGGTGACCTCGATCAGCTTCAGCAACATCTCGCCGGCGAGCCAGCCGGGGAACTTCTGAACCCGCCCCGGGACCGCGCGCGCCCATGCCTCGTCGTAGCCGCGGGCATCGAACCGGCAGGACTGGCGGGTGTGGAAGACCGCCGTATCCGCGCCGAGTTCCGAGTAGCGCAGATTCGGGCCCTCGAACACCACGGACTTCTGTCGTTGGATCACCGGCTCGCCGCAGGAGTTGCAGCAGCCGGGAAGCGGGATGGCAGTCACGCCTGTCGTCTTCCCGGCGCGCGGTCAACGAACCGGAGCCTCACCCTCGGCGGGGAGACTATGAAGACGACCGGCGTCGAAAGTTTGTACGATCACCGGTGTGAGTGGGTTCAGCGGTGACCGAGACGGGCTCACCATTGCGCGCCTGTCCGGGCACGTAAGCCTCGTACTGCACCGGCGCTGGCCGAAGCAGGCGGCCGTGGCCTCGCTGCGGTCCCTGGCCGGCGATCGCGCCGACCTGCTGGCCCAGTGGGCGGGGATCCTGCTCGGCGGGCACGATCCGCACCGCGGCGACTGGCCGCACGTGACGGCGCAGATCGGCCTGCTGGTCGACGCCGGCGCTCGGGTCGACGCGATACCCGGCTGGGCCCGCATCGGCCGCGCGCGGCAAGGAGCGTGGGCGGCCTCGCACTGGCCGCCGATCCCCGACCTGGCCGAGGTACTCGGCCGACCGGCCGAGCAAGTCCGGCACGACGGCGTCGACGACGGCCACCGCAACGGCTGGTGGCACCTGGTCGTGCATCCGCTGCCGCACTTCCGCCACGGCCAAGACCCCTATCCGGTGCTGGCGCGGGCCTTCGGCCGCGTCGTCCCCGAGGGCATCGACTTCGCCGACCGGCACAACGTCCGCGACGAGCACCGCGTGGTGTTCGGGCTGCGCTGCCGCGATGCCGTCGAGCGCCTGGAGTTGCTGCGGGGACAAATCGGCCCGCTGCTGCCGGACGGCACGACCACCACGCTCACCTGACCGGCCGCCGCCGCCGAGCTCCGTTCAGGAGTGGTCGGCCGCGAGCACGATCGGCAGATCGACGCGGTGGGCCTTGCTGGTGAAGGCTGCCGGCGGCGCCCCGTGCAGCAGGCCCAGCGTGACCGCGGCCGAGGCCGCCTCGGCCAGCGCCGCGAGCGCGGTTCCGTGCGACCCGACGCGAAGCTCCACCCCGACGATGCCGACGTCCGGCAGCGACGACACGGTGAGCGTGCCCTGTTCGCGTTCTTCCCCGACCAGCACGTCGTGCGTGACGGACCGGACCTGCCGAGGCACCCGGAGTGGGCGCGAGACGGAGCCGTCGATGTTGGGCGTAGACATCACTTGAACCCCTACATGTTGTGCTTTGGGCTGTCGAGGAAAGGAGTCCGAGGCTACCGGCCGCATCCGACAAAGCGGGGTGCGACACACCCGACACACCGGCGCGACGCCCGGGCGAAGCCTTGGACGCGGATGGCGCCGCAAAGCACTCCGGGAGACGTATTCGATCGTCAAGATCGGCGTCAGCGCAGCCTCCGGAGCCAGCCGCTAACCCTCCGGCCGTACCCGGGCCGGGAGCCGGTTCCATCGACGGAGCCGCAGGGTCGTGAACGGCGCGGTCAGGCAGCTGCCTGCGTGGCCACCGTGCGCTTGGCAGCGCGCTTCGGCGACGGCGTGCGAGCGGCGGTGCCCGCCTTCGCCGCCGCCTTCACCACGCGCTCCTCGCGCCCGGTCATTTCGGCGGTCTTCGCCTCGCTCACCCCGTCGGCTACGATCGCGGCCAGCTGCCGGGCGGTGTCCGCGCGCAGCTCCGTGATCCTGGCCGTCAGCTCCTCGATCTCCAGGTCGTTACCGGCGATGTTCGCCGCGGCCTCGGTGATCCGCTTCCGCCGTTCCCGCTCCCGCTGCTGCCGTTCGGCATCCTCGGCTTCCAGCAACGCGGCGGCCAGGTCCCGCGCCTTCTTCCGCGCGGCGTTCGCGGACTCTCGAGCAGCCATGGCCAAAAGCTAACTCGAAGATCCATTTGGCGCGATCGGTGGCATACACACGGATGACGGGCCGTGCGGCACGCACCGCACGGCCGCGTCCAGTGCAGAGGTCAGAGCGGCGGTGCAGCGCCGAGCCTTGAGCTGGCAAGGCGGACACCCTCCCGGCGTTCGAACCGGCCACGAGCCTGCGTCGGTGGTCGCGGACTTCCAGCCCCGGCGGCGGGGCCGCCGGGATGGCAACCGCGGTGGCGGCGGGTGGCAGCGCGAAAGCCTCCCGGCGGTCACCGGGAGGCAGGGCTCGCGCTCGCGCCGTCGGTTAGGCGGAGGGGGCGTAGGGCAGGAACAGGTGACCGGCACGGTGCAGCAGGTCCTTCTCGGCCCAACACCGGCACGATCTTCGGTTTCAGCCCTTCGGGGCTCGCGGCCAGCGCCCTCCATTCCTGGCAGTTCGCGCAGTCCTCGACATAGTCGGGAATCCGCGCCAGGTGGGCGTCGACCAGATGGTCGCGCACGGCTTCGATCTCGCCGTGCGGACGGGCGGCGGTCGCCTGCGTCACGGCGGTGATCAGCGCCGCGCACCCAGGGCAGTCCGCCATCCACCTGGGCCATTCCGTCTCGATCATCGTTGTTCATCCTCGCGGGGTGCCGCCCGGCATGGGGGCGGCGGAAGGGTCAGCGCGGCTGGGACGGATCGTCGTCGCGACGGTAGACCGGCGGTGTCGGGGGAGTCTGACAGTCGCACCAGCCGGAGCAGCGCAGGCACGGGCATTCGTGACAGCACACGTCGCATGGCTCGTCGCACAGCCGACGGTGGTCGCGGAACCAGCGTCCGTACACGACGTGCAGCCGCCAGCCGACCGGGGCATGGATCTTGCCGTCGGCGCTTATCGTGCTGCTCTCCCTCGGGTGCCAATGCAGCCCTCCGGGCCCGGCCGCCGCGGCTGCGGCCGGGGCCGGGCCGGTCGGCGGCGGATCCGGTGGGGTTTCCGCTGCCGCGCCTGACAGGGTGTCCGATAGTCAGGCATCTACCTGTGTGGAGACGGCGTCAGCGGCTATCCGGAACGTGCGGGGCGCCGTGCCGGTCTGCTCGGCGACGTGTTCGCCGACCAGCTTTTCCAGGGCGTTGGCTACGGCCCCGGAGGACCGCGTCAACGACTTGCCGATCTGTCCGGCGGTGAAGTCCTGCTCGGGGTACGCGCGCAGGTGCACCTCGACCAGCGCCCGCAGTGCCCCTTTGCCCAGACGTTCGGCCGTTGCCTCCACCGGCGTGTCGCTGGTCGGCGGCGTCGCGGGCGGCGCGGCACCAGCGTCGACAGCGTCCTTCTCCTGTGCTTCGCCTTCCTCGGCTGCCGCAGCGGCTGGCATTTGCGGCGCGGCCTCTGGTCCGAGCGCCGATGTGTCGTCGGCGGTGCTGTCCGTGGGCGTCTCGTCGGTCTCGGTGGCGGCGGGCGTCTCCGCGAGCTGTTCGCTGTCGCCGGATGGGTCCGCCGTCGACGCGGGTGCGTCGACTGTCGACGCAGCGGGCGGCTCGTTGACTTCCGGTGCGTCGGTCGCCGTGCCGGTGCCGGTCGCGTCATGGGCGGCGTTGGCTTCGGCGCCCTCGGGGGCCGTCGCAACCGGTTCGCTTTCGCCCGAGGAGTCCGCATCTGACGCGGTGCCGTCGGCCGCTGCCCCGGTGAGCGGCTCGCTGGCCTGATCCGTGTCGGTGTCGGCGGTATCTGGTTCCTGCGGCAGGCCCTCAGCGTCGGCGTGCCCAGGGGAGTCTGAGGCGGCGAGGAACCACTGGTCGGGGCTGCGGCGGGCGCCTTCCTGGACGCCCTTTTCCCGCCGGCCCAGCCCCGCGTTCTCGAGCGCGACCAAGTCGTGCTGGGCGGTGGAGCGACCGATCTCGGCTGCGGCGGCCAGCACGGCGGCGCTGATCCCGATGGACGGGGACAGCCGGGCCAGCAGCAGCTGCTGCCGCTCGGTCAGCCCCGGGGCGTCGGCGGTGGGTGCCGAAACCTCGTCCGTTGTGGTCACGGCGGGCGCGGCCGTGGTCTTCTTCGTGGTCTTCGATGTGGTGGTCTTGCTGTTCTTGGGCATGACGGATCCCCTGGAAATTAAGTGGGTTTCGGATACGTGCATGCCCCGGCCGGGGCGCCGCCGGGCGCTGTGGTCCGTGGCGGCATCCACAGCAAGCTCTATCGACCGGCATGAAGTCAAGTGGGTGATCGTCTCCGGCAGTGGCGCGGCCCCCATAGAGGTGTGACTGGGCGCTTCAGTTGGCGAGTGAGCGTGTAAGTTGGCGGAGACGCGCTCAGTCTCCAAGGTGCGTGACCATGCGCAGCGTCCATCGATCAGCCAAGCGGTTCCTCCGAGACCGAGTCCTGAGGCGGCGCCTGTAAGAACCTGCGGGTGCATGCCTTGCCGGCCGGCCTCGTCGCCAACTGGCACGCTGGACCCCTTCAGGTGACGATCGATGTATGTGGATCGCCTACGTCGACGAGTCTGGGAATAGCGGATACAAGGCGTCGGCCACCTTCTCCTTGGGCTGCGTCCTCGTTCCATCTATGGGTTGGCCGACAGCTTTTGACGGAATGATCGGATTCCGAAGATTTCTGCGAAGGTCCTTTGGCGTTCCCATTAGGGATGAAGTAAAGGCAAACTATCTAATCCGGGGCAGCGGTACATTCTCTAAACTGGGTCTCGGCGATGGAATTCGGCATGATATTTATCGCCAACATCTCCGACTGCTAGAGAAGCTTGGACTCAGCGCATTCGCCATAGTGATCCAAAAAGATCTCATACAAGACCAATCAAGAGATCCGCGAGACATCGCCTGGGAGTACCTGTTCCAGCGCATTGAGCGCCTGACCACCAAGAGCGGGTCCCCTCTCTTGCTTGTCCACGACGAGGGTGAGGCCGCACTCATACGCACCCTCGCTCGCAAGGCCCGACGAGCCAATGTCGCAGGAAGCAGGTTTGGAACAGGTTATCTTCGGAACCCTGCACGTTGGCTAGTCGATGACCCAGTGTCACGGGACTCCCGCCAATCGTATTTTATTCAACTAGCCGACCTGTGCGCCTACGCTGCATACCGTAGACATTACCCACCTCCTCCACAACGCTCGACTGTCTGTCCTCAAGGAATGTGGGACGAGCTGGGGCTCGCACGATTTGCGCCCGCTAATCAGCTGGCCGGAGGAGTTCCCGGTATTGTTCTCTGGCCAACGTAAACCGACCATAATGTAAGACCCCCGGCAAGTTCATTACCGGGGGTGAGCGCAGACCTACCCGCCCGCAGGTGGGCGGTTCAGACTGCGTCCTCATCATCTCACTTTGATCGGGCCAAGCAAGACGAGACCGCCTCGACCGCTCGGCCGCAGCGTCTCGGTCATGCCAGCGACGAGAGAGTTTGCTGCCGGGATGAGATCGGCTCGCCCGCCGATTGCAACACTCAACTCGCCAACTGAAGCGCTGAGCCACAAGAGGGCCGTTTACCTGCGGCGCACCGAGGATGCGGCCCGCTGGAATCCAGACGCTGCGATTGCCGACGCTTCGTCGGTCCCGGTGCCGACGGTGCGTGATCTGGTGCCGGGGTCGTCGTCGTGCCACGGTGGACGTGTGGCCTCCGCGTCCCCCGTCGCGGAGGCCACGCCCGCCCCATCAGGGCCTGGCGGTTCGGCTGGCTTAGGGGGTGCCGATGCGGTCGCGGGGAATGCCGCGCTGCTCGGAGAGCAGTTCGGCCAGAACCATGCGGGTGGCGTGCGACGCCGACTCGCCCAAGGGTTCAAGCTTCTGCTCCAACAGGTCGCGGGTGGCGATGATGTCGGCCCGCCGGCCGAGCCGGCCCTGGGCCTTCATGATCTGCCGGTAGACCTCTTCGTTGTCGTCGATGCTGCGGGCCCGCTCCCACCAGGTGAGGGCCCGCTCGTCGTCGCCGGCCTCGGTGGCGAGTTGGGCGAGCAGGCTGGCGGTGGCCAGGGCGTCGCGGCGCACGGCCACCCGCGGGGCGATCATCCAGTCCTCGTCCATGCCCTCGGCCAGTTCGCCGCTGTACAACGACAGCGCCGCGGTCGCCGCGGCCTTGCGCACCTCGGTGTCGGTGGCGCGCGCGGTGATCGCGCGCAGCTGCTCGAAGCAGGCCAAGTCGACGCCGACGTAGTTCAGGTCCAGGTGGTAGCGGCCGGAGCGGCGGGGAACGAACTCGGCGGCGTATCCGTGCCGGGGGCCGCGCCCGGCCAGAATGTCGCGCTTGAGACTGCGGCGCAGATCGTAGAGGTCATTCTTGCGGATGTGGGCGAGCTTGCCCTCGGGCACGTCCGGCCACAGCACGCCGAGCTCCTTGGTGGACCGGCCACGGGCGTGGTGCAGCGCCAGCAGCACCGCCAACTTGCGAGAGCCTTCGCGGACGTTGCCTTCCACCGGGCCGGTGAACGTCGTCAGCGTCGACGGGCCCAAGACCCGGATCTGGCAGGGGGTGGAGGAGAACCGCTGGAGGATCTCCTGAATCTGCTTCAACGTCGCACCGGCGTCGTCGGCGTCAAGCTCTGCCAGGCGGGCGAGCCCGGCCCCGAAGCGCTCGCGACTGCCTGCGGACCCGGCCGACGCCCGGGGCGGATCAGGAACCGGCGCCGGCGGTGGCGCTGCCGAGGAGGCGGCGCCGTCGCCGGACCTGCGATGCTGCTCCGATTCCGCGTCGTCGCGTGCGGACGGTTCGCGCGCGGGCTCCGCGCCCACCTGGAACGGGCTCGGGTCGTCACCGGCGCCGTGCGGCTGCTCGACCTGTGTCACCTCGTCGTTGTCGGCTTCGGCTGGGACACGGTCGGTCCCGACGTGTTCGTCGGCGTCACCGGCCCTCGACCCGTCGGTGTCGGTCAAGGACGAAGCGTCAGCCGGTTCCGTGGGTGCGGCGTCGTTGGGCTCGTCGATCGCCGCGGCCTCGATGCTGTCGGGTGCCGCGAGCGGCCCGCGCGGGTCCGTGGCCACGATCAAGGGCCTGTCGGCGGGCCCGGTGACCACATCCAGTGCCGAGCGCAGCCCGGCCGTGGACAAGTTGAAGGCGTACACGCCGGTCTCGGCGGCACCGGACAGGACCTCGCCGTCGGCGTCGATGCGCCAGTTGGCGCCGGCCGGGTGGGCGCCGAGCAGCACCGAGTGCAGGCGCAGGTGCTGCGGCTGGACCAGCGACGCCTTCGTGCGCTCGTCCGGCGCGCCGCGGGTCACGGCCAGCAGCACCACCGGCTCTGGATCGTCCAGCAGCTCGTCGATCTCGGCGAGGGCCTCGAAGTCCGGCACGTCGTTATCGGCCAGCGCGGCGTTGCGGGCCGCGGCGTCCATTGCGAGATCCGTGACGGCGGCATCCAGATCCTCGGCGATCCGCAGGTGCCACACGTCCCGGCACAGCTGATCGACCTGGGCCTCGGGCACGTCCAGCAGCAGCGCAGCATCGGCGCGCGGGATCAGCAGGATCGAGCCGAACTCCTCGGGGCTGCGGCTGGACAGCACCGCCGCGGCGATCGCCCTGGCGGCCCCCAGGGCTCCGGGCCCGCTCAAGCCCAGACCCGGGAACAGATCGGCCAGCCCGACACTGGTTCCGTCACTGGTGACGGCCACCGGCATCCACACCGGCGCGTCGTCCTCCCGGTCCTGGTCGGCGTCGGGCGCCGACGGCACGGCCAGGACGGCCGCCTGGGTCGGTTCGCCAGCCTGAGCGTAAGGCTCGCGGCCCTGCCCGGCCGGCATCGCACCGGGTGGGACGATCTCAGACTTCTGGTCGTTGCGGGGAGTCGTCGCGTCGGCTGGAGCGCCGAAGGCGTCCAACAGGCTGATCTCGACCAGTTCCTCGGTGTCCTGGGGCTCGGCCGAGGTCAAGGGGATGGTGCGTGCCGGCCGCAGCGCCCGCGGCATCTGCGGAGTGTCCAGCGGCTTGACCTCGCCCGGGCGCGGCCAATACGGGTTAGCCCACAGCGAGCGCAGCTTGTGCCGCCGGCCGGCCGCGGCGCGCAGCGCCAGCAGGGTGGAGGCGGCGATTACGCCGCCGCCGGCCAGCTCGATCCACAGCCCCGAGCCCGCGCCGCCGCGACCGTCGGCGTGACGAGCCGACGACGCGGCGGGCCGCTCGCCGACGCTTCGAGCCGGGGCGGTCGGCACCGGCCGGGAGGAAGACGGCGCGCTGCCCTCTGGCGCCGTCGGCGCCTGATGGGCGGGCGACGGCACGGGGTGGGAGGGGACCGTCGCCGACCGGGTGTCGGGGGCCGGCGTAGCCGGAATCGTCGTGACCGGTGCCGCGACCTGTGGCGTCAATGCTGGGGCCGGTGCGGCGGTCGCGGGCATCGTGGCGGCGCCGGGGATGGTGATGTCCCAGCCGGGCAGGATCAGGTTCGGGTCGGATAGGCGCTGTCCGTCGTGCTGCACGACGCCGGCGTTCGCCTTGAACAGCGCCGGCCAGTCCTGGCCGTCGCCGAGATCCTGCTCGGCGATCTTGTACAGGCTGTCTCCGGGCACCACGTGGTGCACGCTCTCGCGGACCGGAAGCGCCGAGGCGCTGCGCAGCCCGGAAGGGGTACTGATGGTCGCCGGGGCGGTGGTGGCAGTACGGGCCTTCGGCACCACCGTCGAGACCTCGGCGCGCGCGGGGGCCGCGGAGCGGCCGAGCAGGGCGGTGACGCCGATCGCGGTGATCAGGAACCCGGCCAGCAGTTGCGCCGGACCCAGGCCCGGCACGTGCGGGGCCGGGATGCGGCGCACGGCGTAGATCAGTTCCAGCAGGAACGAGAACGCCAGGATCGACCACAGAAACCACAGCACGATCGCGATCGCGTTGAGGTAGAACTGGTCGCCCAGAATCGGCGAGGTCAGATCAGTCTTCAGCTGGCCGGCGGAGAGCATGTGGTGAGGCAGCGGCCAGCCGGCGAAGCGCACCAGTGCCCAGGGCAGCCCGCCGAGCACCGCCGCGCCGAGCGCGACGGCGAACGCCGCGCGGACGGTGAGGAACACCGCCTTGAATACAGCGACGATCGCGCGGATCGGGGCGGGGGTTCGGCGTGCGGTCACGGTGCTGGCTTTCCGGTCGGTGGCGTTGGGGCGGCGACAGGTGGAGGTCGGTGGCACGGGGCTCACCCGCCCTGCTCGGCGGTCGCTGTAGCCGAGGCGGTGGAGGTCAGCGTGGACAGGCCGACGATCTGAAGGATCTGCGTGTGCTCCACGCGCGTGACGGTCACGGTGACCGCAGCGCCGTTCACGGACACGGTCCCGGAATCGCCGGTGGCGGCCAGGTAGGACTGGGCGGAGGCCATCGCCTTGCCCGGGCTCAGCGAGCCGTGTCCGCTGGTGCGGAATGCGTCGAGGTCCAGGGCCTGCGCCCCGGCCCGCGCCGCTTCCTGCGCTTCTTCCACCGCCCGTGACTTGCCGTCCAGCGCTCGACCGCCGTCGAGCACCAGACCGGCCATCACCAGCAGCGCGGCGGTGATCACCACGACGAACACCGTGGCCACCCCGTCCTCCGGCCCGCCGGTGGCTGTGGCACGCGCCCGCACCGCAGCGATCAGGGCTTTGATGCGACGGTTCATGGCGCGTTGCCTCCCGCCGGGCCGTCCAGATTGCGGAAACGATCAACCACCGAAACGGAGGTCGCAGACTGGGCCGAGGCGCCCGGAAGACGAAGCCCCGCGACGTCGGCCATGCCGACGGTGCAGTCCACGCGCACGCTGACCTGTGATCCCGGGGCCAGGGAACCTACGGACGCCTGCACGCTGAAGGACCGGCACACCACGCCGGCATTGGCCAGGGACTGGGCGGCGGCGGACTCGGCCGCCGAGGCCGCCGCGGCGGCGTTCGGGGCCAGGGTCGCCGCCCGGGCAGCGGCGAACGCGGCGTCCTGGACCTTCCCGTGGGCGACGGTGACCCGGCCGAGGGCGACCACGAGCAGAAAGAACAAGATGAAGACCGGTGCCAGCAGCGTCAGCTCGACCGTGGTGGACCCGGACTCGGGGTGCGCGCGCAGCGCGGCCAGGCGAGCGCGCAGCACGGAGCGCACGCCGGCGGCGCGTGGTGCAGTGCTCATCGCCTTCTCCTGCTTCGATCGGGTTCGGGATTCGTGAACTGACGGGGTTAGGGGACGTAGACCTCGACGGGGGCGGCGGCGTGGGCGTGCACCGAGGGGTGCCAGCCGGGGATGATCGACTCGACCTGGCCCTGCACGTCCGCGGTCACCTGACCGGCGCCGCGGGCCACCGAGATGGAGTCGTTGGTCAGCACCCCCTGCCCGAGCTGGGACAGGATCTGCTCGCCGCGGCCCTGCCCGACCGCGCCCGAAGTGTTCTGGGCCCGCGCGGCATTGACCGCCTGGGAGGCTGCGGTCTGCGCGACCTGCTCGGCGTGCCACACGAGTCCGAACTGAATCACCAGGAGCACCAGCAACAGCAGCAACGGGGTTGCGATCACGAGTTCTGTGGTGACCGAGCCGCGTTCGCCGTCTTCACGCAGACGGCGAACGCGCCCGGCCAGGCCGCGATGCCGCACAGGCGGTCCCGCTTCGACGTTCTGTTCCGGCATCGCGCCACACTCCTCTCGCACACTCACTATTTGCCAATAGATTGATATATGGGCGTGCGTCACCCGGTCTGGATGGCGTTGGCCTTGGCGGTGACCTTCGCGACGATGATCGCGACGATGGCTATCGCGGCGGCGGCCATCAACGCCACGACGATCACGTACTCGGTGGTCATGCCGGACTCGGGGTTCTCCCGCAGCGCGGCCAGGCGGGCCTTGAGCCCGTCGAACATGGCCTTCAGGGGGATCAGCTCTGACATCGTGGTGCCTTTCGTGGTGTGCCTGTGCGGTGGTGCTGCGCCGCCGGCGGCGGCGCGTCCCACCCGGGGCGAAGGTCCCGGGGGAAGTCGTGATGGGCATTCAGCCCTGGGCGAGGTGGATGAGCCGCCGGCGTCCAGCCGGTCGAGCGCGGCTCCGGCGATCCGCGTAGCGCGTGCGGGGTCGCGGTGGCGTTTTCATAGCGCCCCCAAGGCGTGCGCGAGGGCCGGGTAGGCGATGAACACCAAGAACCCTGCGAACATCTGCACCACCGGCAGGGCCATGCGTTCGGTGGCCTGCTGCGCGTCGGCGTCGGCGTCGGACAGGGCGTGGGCGCGAAGCGCGGCGGCCTTCGCCGACAGGGAGGTGCGGATCTTCGCCCCTTCCACGCCGGCCAACGTCAGCGAGGCGGCTATCTCCTCAAGGACTGGCACGTCCAGCTCGACGCCGAGCTGCCCGAGCGTGGTCCACGGGGCGACCCGGGACAGCCGGGCGGCGTCCAGGGCTTTACGGATCGCGGTGAACGACCAGCCCTCGCCGATCCGGGCGGCCTGATCCAGCGCGGCCTCCACGCCAGCGCCGCCGGACAGCCCGATGACCACGAGGTCGATGAAGGCGGTGAAAGCGTGCCGGAACTCCATGCGCCGCGCGGTGGCCTCGGACTTCACCGTCAGGTCCGGGACGAAGAACCCGGCCGCGGCGCACGCCAGGGCTCCCCAGGCCGGGACCGACCAGGGCAGCACCACGCCGGCCACGGCCAGCACGGCGGTCAGCACCAGCGGCAGCAGCAGACCGGCCAACGCCGCGACGGCCTTCTCGGCCAGGTGCCGGCGCGCGGAGCGCTCCAGCACCTGCAGGTCGCGGGCGACCTTCTCGCCCGGCAGGTTCCAGGACTGAAGCAGCCCGACCAGCGGGCCGCCGAACCGGGCGGCCCAGCCGCCGTCGTCGGCCGACAGAATCCGCACCGGTGCCGGAGCCCGGTTCAGATCCGCCAGCGCCTGGGCCAGGGTCGGCTTGGGCGGGAACAGCCCCCGGGCCAGCAGAGTCAGCCCCAGGCCGAATCCGGCGCCGGCCAGCAGCATCCACGCAGTCATCGCCGCCCCCGACGACTGGCCGCCGCGGCAGGGCCATCCAGGCGGGTCAGGAACCGCGCCGGGGCCTTGCCCGCGCCCATCTTGTTCAGCCACATCAGAGCGCTGCCGAACAGCGATGCGACCAGCAGCAGCACCAGCTGCCCGGTGGGCGTGTCATACGGAGCCAGGAAGGAGCGGTTCAGCATGATCAGCCCGAACGCCATCGCCATCACCACCGCCGTGATCATCCGCACCGAGGTGCGGGTACGGGCCCGGTCGGCCGCCGTGCGCAGCCGCAGCGCCGCCTGCGCGCGGGTCGCCTCCGCGAGGGATCCCAGGACCTCGGGCAGGTTACGGGCCTGGGACCGGGAAGCCAGCAGCAGCGCGGCGATGATCAGGTCGGCGGTTGGATCGGCCAGTTCGGCGGCGAACGCCTTCAGCGACTCCTCCATCGTCGCGCCGGCCCGCAGCCGACCGGCGAGGGACTGCACCTGCTCGCGGATCGGCGCCGGGACCGCGGTCGCGCTGGCCAGGATGGACTGCTCCAGGCCGGCCGCGGCCGACAGCGTGTCGCGCAGGAGCTCCGCCCAGGAGGCAATCGCCTCGATCCTGGCCACCTCCGTCTTGGTGGAGGTGTCTCGGCCCATCAGGGACGGGGCGAACCACGCGACCCCGCCCGCGAGCAGTGCCGCGGCAGGCCAGCCGGTGAACACCCCGGCCAGCACCGCTGCGCCGAACGAGATCCCCAGACGGCGCACCATCTTGGGCTCGGCCAGCTTCTCCCGCCACGCATCCAAGCGGCTCGGCGCCGCGGTGGGCTCCTGGCCGTCCCCGGCCAGGCCACGGACGATGAGCACCAGCCCGATCGCGACCGCGAACCCGGCCACGATCAGGGCGGTCACGGCGTTCACGCTGCCCACCGGCGGGTGAACAGCGCCTCGTCGGCGCCGGCGTCGATGAGTTCGGCGGCGGTCTGGTGGCGCCAGCCGTGGGCCAAGACGGCGGCACCGTCGGGGCCGGGCTTGTAGACCTCCTGGAAGGTGACCTGGGTGCCGTCGAAACCTTCGACCTCCAGAATGCCGGTCAGCACACGACGGCCGCCGATCTTCGCCACGTGGATCACGACGTCGACGGCCCCGGCGATCGCCATGTTCGCGGCCTGCAGGCTCAGGCGCTCCGGGGCCTGGGCGGCGTAGGTGGCGAACCGGGTGAACACCCCGGTGGTGCTGTTCGCGTGCACGGTGGTCATGGAGCCGTCGTTGCCCTGGCTCATCGCCGCCAGCATCGGCAGCACCTCGTCACCGCGGACCTCCCCGACGATCACGCGGTCCGGGGACATCCGCAGCCCGGCACGCACACACTGCGCCTGCGTGATCGCACCCTCGCCTTCGGTGTTCGGCTCGCGGCTTTGCAAGGCGATCACGTTGTAATGCTGATCAGGAGCCTTATGAAGGCCCAATTCGAGCGTGTCCTCAATGGTGATCAGACGCTCGTGCGGTGCGATCTCCGCGGCCAGCGCCCTCAACGTCGTCGTCTTGCCAGAGTTGGTGGACCCTGCGACGACGATGTTCTTCTTGGCTCGCGTGCACGCCGACAGCTCCGCGGCGATCTCGGCCGTCATCGTGCCGAGCTGCACCAGGTCCGCCAGCCGGACCTGAGTGAACCGGTGCCGGCGGATGGTGATCGCCGGGGCAGGGGTGATCCAGGCGATGGCGTGCATCCGGGAGCCGTCGGCCAGCTGAAGGTTCACCTCCGGGCTTCCCCGGTCGAACCGCCGCTCCTCCACCCCGGTGCGGGCCGCAGCCAGCCGGATCATGTCGATCAGCTCCTCGTCGGAGCCCGCCACCGGCCCGACGCGCTTGCCCTTCTCGGAGGTGGTGTCCACGAACACGGCGTCGTGGCCATTTACGTAGATGTTCTCAATGCTCTGATCATCAAGGAGCGGCTGTAGGCCGCCGAGCCCGAACAGCACGTTGATCACGGCCTCGGTGATCCGGGCTTCGGCGTCGCGCTGCAGCACCTCGCTGCCGCCGGCGATCGCGTTGCGGGTCAGCTCGGCCAGCGCGTCGGCGATCATCTCTCGGGCCCGGGCTTCCCGCTCCGCGACCGGAAGGTCCTTGTCCGCGGCCCAGGATGCCAGAGACGACCCGACCCGCTGGCGGACCGCGGCCACCACGGCCCGCTCGCGCTCAGTCGAACCCGCCTCGATCGATCCATCAGATCCGTACATCACGCCACCTCCTCCATGCCCAGAACCTGTGTCATCTCCGGGGTCGCGGCGTCTGCCTGCGCAGCGGTGTGCTCAGCCAGCAGGGCCGTGCCGAGCCGGTGGGCGGCGCCGGCCAGGGCCGTGCGGCGCAGCTCGCCCCGCCCTGCCCCGGACAAGATCGCCGCAGCCTTCGCGTCGTGCGGAAGGTGCGCCGTCACCGGGAACGCCAGCGAGGCCGACACCTGCTCGGCCGGGTAGCCCTCGCCGTGCAGCACCAGATGCAGCCGGGTCCCGGCCGCCTCCGCAGCGCCGATCAGTCCGTCCAGCCGGGCCGCCAGGGCGTGCGCTTCGTTCAGGGTCGGCCGGGCCACCAGCAGTGCCGCATCGGCGGCGGCCACCAGCGCGTGCGCCAGCGAGCCCGGGTCCAGCCTGCCGACATCGACGATCACCACCAGGTCCTCGGCCGCTGCGGCGGCCTTCCACAGCGGGCCGGCGTCCCGGCCCAGCAGACCCACCGCGCCGCTGGCCTGCTCGGCACCTGGGGGCGCGGCCACCACCCGCAGCCCACCGGGCAACGCCTGGGCGTGCTCGGTCAGCACCCCGACCTCGTGCCGGGCTCGGGCGGCGGCGCTCAGCGAGACCAGGCTCGGCTCGCGCTCCAGGCCGAAGAGCGACGCGACGTCGCCGCCGGACGGGTCGGCCTCCACCACCACGACCGTGGCGTCCCCCGGCCAGGTCGCCCCAAGGGCCAGCGCGGTTGTGGTCGCCGAGCCGGACTTGATCGAACCCACTGTGACCAGCATGTTCAGCTCCCCGTGCCGGAGCCGACGACGATCAGCTGCACCTGACCGGCCGGGATCGAAGCGATCTGCCCGGCCGAGGAGCTGTCGGTCTGCAAGGTCACCGATATCGACCCCGAGGAATCCGAGGCCGCGGTCGTCGAGATCACCGTGGCGGTCGGCAGCGAGGGCACCACCACCTGCACCCCCGCGCCCGCGCCGGCCGGGGTGACCGCGGCCACCGCCACCTTCTGCCCGGAGGCCAGCTCGGTCGGGAACGCACCGGCCTTGACCTGGACCGCCACCATCGCCTGCCCGCCCAGCAGCGCCACGCTGCCCAGGTCAGCCGGGGACAGCAGCGTCCCGGCCGGCAGCGACATCGCCACCGGATGCCCGATCACCGAGCCAGAGGCTGACAAGGCGATCAGCGGCACGTTCGCCCCGGCGGCGACTTCCACGCTGCGCAGGTCCCCGACGGACAGGATCTGACCGCTGTGGACGGGGCGGGCCAGCTGCAACACCGAGACCTTCCCGCTCAGGTGCGAGAACGCCCCGGCGAACGCGAACGCCCCGCCGACCGCCAACACCGCGCCCAGCACCACGTACGGGCGGGCACGCCTACGGCCGGAGGCGGCCACCCGCGTCTGCCCGGGTCCGGCTTGCGATGTCGGGCCCGCAGCGCCAGGGCTCTTGCCCGGGCGCGGCAGACTCCGAGGCAGCCGGGTGGAAGGCATGGGGGTAGTCACAGGGGACCTCACAAGTGGTGTTGCGTCGAGGGACGGAGAAGAGAGGCTGTTCGGGCCCGCTGGTCAGCCGCCGGTGATCAGGGCCTGAGACTGCTGGACGACGACCTGCTCGGAGGCGGTGGTCGTCATGCCGTTGAACGCGCCGACTTGGCCGGCTCCGGCCCAGGTGACGTTCCAGGTGATCGTCGCGCGCACGGTGTAGGTGCCCGAACCCGAGGAGTGGGTGTAGGTGTGACCGCAGTCCGGCGACGAAGCCTCCGGGTCACCACCGGTCGGGAACGGCGTTCCCGGACCCGCGCAAGTCGTAGTCGAGCCATCGCCGAAGTCCCAGGCGACCGACACCGGCGTGGCAGTCGCCGTCACCGACTCACCTGGCACCTCCGCTGTCGCCGATACCGGTGTAAACACCGAGCGGGGAGTCCACGCCCACATAGGCACGGACACCAGCTGCGGAAGTCCAGGCCGCGGGTTCGACACGATCGTCGGAGCCGGCAGCTGCAGCTTCTTCTGCGCCTCGGCCGCCAGCACCGCCGGTGATGGCAACACCGGCGCCGGCGGCGGGGTAGCCAGCCACACCTCGGACGTCACTGTGGTCGCAATTGGCGGATTCCCGGGCTTCACAGCGTCAGGGCACGTCATCAGATACCACGCGCCCTTCTCTCCGGCGTGGGGATCATTCAGCGGCTGGTAGGTCGGGTCCGGCGTGTAGGTGCACGAACCGTTTACCATGGAAGGCTCGGGTGGCGTCGGAGTCGACGTCGAGGTCCCGCCCGACCCCGAGGTCGAGGTCCCGCCCGAGGCTCCGCCCGTGGGGCTGCTGGTAGTGGTGCTGCCCGGCGAGCCAGGAGTCACGACGGTCACGGTGCAGGTCGAACCACCTGTCGGGCACTGTGTGCCCGGGCCTCCGCTGTCGCCGGCGTACGCAGTTGAGATTCCAAGCAGCGCCACGGCGCCAGCGGCGAGCGCCGCAGCAGCTCCACTGCGGCGTATACCGGTCAGCATTTCCCGGTCCCCACCTTGTTAATGGCGAACTGATCGACCTTCCACACGCCGTCCTTCTTCACCACCAGCGCCTGCGTCTGGCGACATCCGCCCGGGGTGTCGTTGTACAGGTGTCCGTCGGTCGTGTACTGGAGCCAGGGCCGCGTGTCGATCACGTCGTTGATGACGACCTCGGTCGGATCATTTGGCGGAATCAGCTGGCCGATCGTCGGATGCAGTACCGGAGCACCCTTGCTCACAGAACCTTGGACCTGGTCGACCCTCAAAGCCCCGGAAACATAGGAAAGTGCCTGACCGGACATGTGGTGAGTCAGGACGGGGTCTTGATAGTTCGACGTCGCCCCGGCCGTCTGCCAGTCGGCAAAGGCTGCGCGGTAGGCGGCCACCGCATCCTGGCCCGCCTGGGCGGCCTCGGCAGGCGTACCGCTGTTGGACGGCGCGGACGTCGCCGGAGCGCTTGTCGAGCTGCTGGACGCTGAGGCCGAACCACTCGTGCCGCTGAGCGGCGCGGCACCGGGCGTCGACCCTCCGCCCCCGCCACCGCACGCGGCCAGCGAACTCAATGTCAGCGCAGCGCCGACCAGCATCGCGGCACGACGCTGCAACCCCGTGACCCTCATCATTGATCCCCCGTAGAAGGGCAGCACGGACTCAATGGGACAAGTCCTGCTGATCTGGAGCCACAGTCTCACCCGAGCCCGACTGCCAGGTCTAGACCCCTTGTCTAAATTGATACCGAGTGATCAGAAACATGTAGACATATGATGCATACGGTGACTCGTGTCAACTCGTGTGCTTGTCTCAATTTCAACGACTGAAGGGTGCGCGCGTGACCCTCCACTGCCAGCCATTGGCACTGGTCAGCGGCGTGGCGGTTGGTGCGGCGGCCGGCGTACTCGCCGTACGTGCTGCGCGCTCAACTGCCTCGCAGTCGGACAATGACGCCGTCAGACGCGTTAACACTCAGTCGGCCGAATGGGGGATCCTCATTGCCGGACCGGCTGCAGGAGCCGCGATTGGCGTGCGCTTCGGCGTCGGTATCGAGCTGGCGGCTTACCTGTCGCTGGTCGCGGTCGCGCTCCCGCTGTCCGCGATCGACATCGCCGTCCGCAAAGTGCCCGATCGGATCCTGATCCCGGCCCTGCCTGCCGCTGTAGCACTCTTGGCGCTGTCAGCACACTGCGAAGGTACATACAGCGCCCTGGGAAGGGCTCTGTTGGCAGGTTGCGCGACGTTCGCGGCCTACCTTGCGCTCGCGCTCGGGACGGGCCAGCTGGGGCTCGGTGACTGCAAGGCCGCCGGGTTTTGCGGGATCTTCCTCGGCTACGTCGGTTGGAGGACGACGGCGTTCGGTGCCCTCTTGGCCTTCGTCCTAGCAGCAGCCGTTGCCGTGCTGCGGATGGCGAGGAGAGGGTCCGCGCGGGACAAGACGCTCGCGTTCGCGCCGTACATCTTCGCAGGCGCGCTGGTCGCCGTCGCGATCAGCTGAAGGTGCCGTTCGCCGCAGAGGATGATTTCCGTACTTTCCGATTTATGATCACACCTCAACGGGGTGGCCGGGGTTCGGCTGGTGGATTGCGCATGCTGGCTCTGATATTGCCTGGCTGGTGTCAGGGCTTGAGGAGCGCACTTTCGAATCCTGCGGTGACCAGGTGCTTGAGTGCGGCATGGACGTCCTCCGGAATGTCTTGTTCGACGGCGAACCCGCGCTTCGGGTACTCGATGACGCGCTGAAGGTCCCCGACCATGTAGTCGATGACCAGGCGGGGATCGTCGAACGAGGCGAGGTAGTCATCGAAGGCGATCGGTTGGGAGGCACACACGACGTCGAGCTCCGGCCACTGCCGTCGCCAAGCCGTATACGCGCGGCGCTCCATGTAGGGCATGCAGATCAACATTGCGGTCCGGACCGTGATGCCGGCCTCGTCCAGAGCCTCGCGGCTGTATTGGATGTTCTGGCCAGTGTTGGTCGCGCGTGGCTCGACCAGGACGGCGGCCCCCGGCACGCCGTTCTCGACCGCCAGGGCACGGAACGCGTACGCCTCACCCTTGGGAAACAGGTGAGCGGTGGCATCGCTGGTGGCGCCAGTGAAAACAATGCGCGGGAACAGACCCGATCGATAGAGCTCGGCGGCATACAACGCCACGCCCGGATCGCAGCCACCCAGCCCAACCGCGATATCGCACGGCCGCCTCGGATGGTTCATCAGGTGGTAGTCCCACACGGTGCGGGCCTGGCGCAGGTCTTCCTCGTTGAGGTCGGGGCTGCTGGTCACGCACTCTCCCTGGGGCGCTTATGCCGCACGAGTCATCGCCGCGGTGGTCTTTTGGATGGTGTGAATTCTGCGTAGCTGGTCGACCAATTCTTGAACACAGCTCGGCGTGCTGGGCTCATGAAACGTGCTGAGTACGCTGTTCTTCATGGCCTCGTCGCGTTTCACCGCCCTGATCTTGGACTTCGCTGGGGTGCTGACGGACAACATGGTGGAGGTGTTTGCCCGGTTTGAGCAACGGGAGGGCCTTCGGCCGATGACGTTTCTGCGCGATGGTTGGGGCACGCCGGCTGGGCAGCGGTTGTACGAGCAACTGGAACTTGGCGAGATCAGCCAGGAGCAGTGGAATGCCGGGACGGCAGCGCTGGTCGGCATAGCGCCAGAGAATCTCATGGGACGGCTGCTGTCGGATATGGATCCGGCCTACGACATGCTGAAGCTGGCTGCGGATGCCCGTGCCGCCGGGATGGCCACGGCGGTGGTGACGAATTCGCTCGGGCGTGCGCCGTTCGATCCGTACGCGCTCTACGACTTGCCAGGCCGTTTCGACGTGACGGTCTTCTCCGATCAGCATGGGGTTCGGAAGCCAGATCCGAGGATCTTCGAGCTGACCTGCGATCAGTTGAGCATGACGCCTTCGGAGTGCGTGTTCGTGGACGACTCGGAGCAGAATCTGCCGCCAGCTGCGGCGTTGGGCATGACCGTGATCCATGCCGTGGAAGAGAAGGTCGCGGTGCCGCAGTTGCGACGGCTGTTGGAGATCTAAGCCGATATCAGCGCCCGCATGCGTAGTAGATCCGATTGAACTGCTCAGTCGTCAGAAACTGCAATCCGTGCGCACGCGGGCACGTCCGGTCATGCTCCGCGGCCCCGAGGACCGCGCCAGCGGTCGCAGATATCACCAGCGACACCATTGCCAGCACGACGGCAGCGCGCCCCAACGCATTTCTCCCGCGCGAGGTGCCGTCAGATGTTCGCAGGCCCATCACGTCGTCCTTCCCATTCTGCTCTGGACCATGAGCTGGTCGGCCCGACGGTGACGCAGCTGGTTCCCCGCGTGTCGTCCTGGCCCACGGCCTCGCAGAGGCAGTATGTCTTGAAGCCCCCTGCATCCCCGACTGCCGAGGTGAACCGCTTCACCGCCGTGGTCAGCCATCAAGCAGGGCCGGTACTGTCGAGCCGTGCCTTCTGGGGTGGGTCCTGCTCCACTATCCCGGTAACCATCATTGGCTCGCTTCGTCGGCTGCGTACTGGCTTGCTTGCAGGTGCCAGAGCTCGGCGTATTCTCCGCCGGCCGCCATGAGCTGGTCGTGGGTTCCGGACTCCCGGATCCGTCCGTCCTGCATGACGAAGATTCGATCAGCGCTCTTGACGGAGTACAGGCGGTGCGAGATCAGAAGCACGGTGCGTCCTCCGGCAAGCTCCCGGACACGCTCGAACACTTCCACCTCGGCCCTGGGATCCAGGGCCGCAGTCGGCTCGTCCAGCACCAAGATCGGGGCATCACGGAAGAATGAACGGGCCAGGCCGACCTTCTGCCATTGTCCGCCGGACAGGTCGACCCCACCGAGGTGCTCGGGTGCCAGCAAGGTGTCCCAGCCGTCCGCGAGTTTGGCGATCATGTCTGTGGCGCCGGCGAGCTCGGCGGCGGAGGCCAGCGCCGTCGGCGTGGCTTCGGCGCTGTGGCGGCCGATGGCGACGTTCGCGCGCAGCAGGAACGGCCAGCGCTCGAAGGTTTGGGAGTGCATGGCGACGTGCTCGAACAGCGCGTCACGGTCCAGTTCCGTGGTCGGCACTCCGTCCCAGGTGACGCGCCCGGCGTCGGGGAGATAGAGACCGGTCAGGACGTGGGCGAGAGTCGTCTTTCCAGAGCCGTTGTGCCCGACTAGGGCGACGACCTGTCCGGATTCGATGTCCAGGTCGACGCCGTCCAATGCTGGGGCGTCGGTGTTGGGGTAAGTGAAGGTCAGGTTCTCAGCGCGGATGCGCTGCGGGGACGTCGGGGTGGTGCCGCCGACGGGGATGGCGATGGTCGCCGACGTGCGGCAGGCATCGTCGAGATCTTGAACGTAGAGGCCGTATTCGAAGGCGTTGTTGACTGAGGAGATCAGGACGGACAACTGGCTGGTGCCGGTGCGGATGGCCAGCACGGCGGTGCCTGCGGTGGCCAGCGGGACGATGCCGTGCATGAGCAGCAGGCCCAGCAGCGCGTAGGTGGCCGCGGTCGCGATGCCGGACAGTGCGGCGCCGATCAGGTTCGTTCTGGCCTCGGCCCGGGCCAGGCGTGCCTGTTCGGCCTCGGAGTCGGCGGCCAGGCGTTCGTAGTGACCCAGCAGGAACCGGCCCGCGTCATGGACCCGGACTTCCTCGGCCGGCCCGGTGGCGGCCAGCAGGTCGGCCAGGGAGCGCTGGCGTCGGGTCTTGGGGATCCAGGCCAGGCGGGAGGTATTGCGCCGCTGGATGGACCGATAGGCAGCCCAGCCACGTGGCAACGCGATCAGCGGCAGCAACGGGAACAGCGCCGGGTGCAGAACCGTGAGGACTCCGGCCGCCGCGATCAGCGACATCGTGGCGGAGACGACGTCGACGAGCTCTTCGATGACGAACTCCGCCCATCCGGCGCCGTACTGCGCGGCATCCAGCAGGTCGTGGTAGTCAGCCTGGCGGAATTGCAGCAGCTCTACGCGCACAGCCTTGGCGAGCAGCTCAGCGAAGGCGACACGCTGGACCCGCGGTTTGAGCCGGCCAGAGGCCGCGTGCCCGGCCGCGGCCAGGATCGCAACCGTAGACCCGAACACCCCAACGAGGATCATCGCCGGGATCGCCGCCTTCACCCGGGCCGGCGTCGGGCCCTCGGCAAGCAGGGCGCGTAGTACCCCGCTGGTTGCGAAGAGCCCGAAGGCCGTGGCCGCGCCGGAAATCAGCTCACAGCCAACCACAATAATCAGGGCACTGCGATCGGCCCGCCAGGACAGGCGCGCGCACAGCGCCACCAAGGACGGCAGCCGCCGCACGATCTTGGTGAAGCCGATGGTGCGGGCTCCGTCGTGCCGATTCCAGCCCATTTTGTAGGCGAATCCCGTTCCGTACAACGGATCGGCGTTGGCGCCCGTCTCAGTGGCTGCCTCGCGCGCAGTGCCTTGGTTCAACCGATCGGCGGCTGCAACTACCGACGTCATCGACCCCCTCCGGTCAGCTCTGATACCGCAGTCAGACGCCGCCTACTGACCAGCCTCACGGCCGGACGGCTCGCCGGACCGCATGTCACGGCCTTCCCTGCTGACGGAACGCGTTCCCCGGCGGGGTAGGCGGGCACCTCTTTCCGGCCCACGACGCCCGCACCTGGCCCGCGTAGCCAGCGGCCGCACCGCGGCGGGTCAGCCATGGCGGATTCGTCACATCCGCACGGCTGGCGAAGCACGAACAGCATCGCGGAACCGGGGGAAACGCCGCTGAGACGCGAAGCAGTGGTCACCGATAGCTCCAGGCAGGCAGGTCGTATCAAGGTAGCGGCCGTTCTGTGCGGCTGACACAGAACGGCTGATGCCGTCAGGGCGTCATCGCCGATGAGGGCGTCCTGGCCGGCGGCGCGTTCGGGATGGTGTGGTTGTGCTTGGCGAGGAACAGCAGCGCTAGCAACGCGATCGCGGCAAGGATGCAGGCGGTGTCCTTCACGATCGGGACTTCTCCACCGTCACCTACCCCAGTCCCAGACAGGTCAAGGCATACAGCTGGTCGGTGTCGATCGAGCGGGGTTCGCCAGCGCCGGGACGGTACATCCGGTGTGCCTCGCCAATGTGGGAAAGGCCGCGGGATTCGGCCACTGCGCGCCCGCCCGGGTTCTGGGCGGGTACGTCCATGCTGACGGCGACCGCTCCCATGTCGGCGGCCAGGGCGCACAGCCCATCGAAGATGGCGGCGCCCATGTAGGAGCGTTCGGCGTACAGCGGCCCGATGCGGGCCATCCCGCGCCCCGGGCGCAGCACCCCGTAACCGTGGACGTTGTCGTTGGCATCGACGTACGCCAACGCGTGGTGCTCGGCGGCAGTGGCGAAGGCAACGGCGAATTTGGGCCGCCGGACCGGGAAGCAAGCAGCGTCCAACCCCACCATCTGTCTCTGGTGCTCGTTAACCACTGCCGGGAGCACGTGCGGGTCCACGCGGCGGGCCGGCGGGAGCTGCCCGGCGAACCGGATGGTCCTGAAGTCCGCGATGAACCCCAACTGCTCGGCCTCCTCGGTCAGGTGAGGCGGCACATCGGCGGCGACGGTGCGATCTGCGGCATGGCCGATCGCGGCCTCCCAAGTGGCCGTGCCGAGGCCCTGGCCGCGCAGAGCGGGATCGACCAACAGCATCCCGCAGAATGCGAACTGCTCGTCGTAGTTGACAACGTTTATCGCCGAGACGTGGCGCTCGCCGAGGAACCCGGCGAAGTGGCCCGCTGGGTCGGTCCGCAGGAACACGGCGGCGTCGCCACGGCCGGGGTTCCACCCCTCGGCTGCGGCCCACGCCTCGATCTGCTCGAAGTTCGCGGAGGTGGCGCGCACCAGCCGCAGCTCGCCTGCGGACAGCCGTAGCGGCTTGGCGCCGGATCGGGCGCGCGGGGGGCCAGACGCCGCGGCAGCGGTTGCTTCCAAGTAGGTCATGGGTGGCTCCGTAAGGTGTTGAATGCCCCGCCTCGGCGCCGGCCACAGCCCTGACTCCGTGAAGGTCGGCGGGCTTGCCTGGAAGGACTGTTCACTGGACTAGCCGGCGCAGCATCGGGAACATCTGCGGTCCGGCGGGCAACTGGATGGGGTCGCCGTGGTCGGTGTAGCCGTACCGGAGGTACAGCTTTCGAGTCGTGGCGTCGCTGGCTTCGAGGTAGGCGGGCGTCGGCGGATCGGATTCGTCGAGGTGGCCATGGTGTGCGGCCAGCAGGGCGGCACCGATGCCGCGACGCTGGTGGTCCGGGTCGACCGCCAGGATCGCGAGGTGGTGGTGGCGTAGCCCTGTCGGGTGGTGTTTTTCCAGCAGCGCGTCGAAGAGCCGGAACCGGTCGATCCAGGGCCCCGTCGCTGCGGCCAGCCGGGTGTCGTAGTCGGACTGCGCCGGCCCGCCGGCCTCGCCGACGGGGATCCATAAGGCGGCGGCGGTCCGGTCGGTTGTGGTGTAGGCGCGCCCACGCTCGATCGCGTCCTGAACGTAGAGGCGGAAGTACCCGGGGAAGATCCGGCTGCGCTCATCGGTGTCGGGGATGAGCCAGACCGAGGGGGCCAAAGCGTGAAAGGACAGCGCGATCACCTCGCTCAGGGCCTCCATATCCTCCGGCTGCGCCATGACGATCTGGGCGCGGGTGCTCATCACGCCCGCCCATCGGCGCGTGCTGCTGCGCTCGCGGTCGCTACCGCGCTGGATGCCGTCGATTTGGTGCGTACGAGGGCGCCAGCGCTGCCCAGGCCGATGGCCTGATAGGCGTCGGGCTGGATGGTCTTCAGGATCAGGGCCCAGACCACCCCGATCACCGCGGTGACGCCGAAGATCCCGGGCAGGACCTTGGCAGACAACGAGCCGGGCGGCACGTTGAGCAGGACGTCGTAGTGATCGACGCACAGCCAGGCCATGACCACCAGCAGCGCCGTGGAGACGCCGGGGGCGACCAGGCGCCGCCACACGGTTTCGTCGCCCGGCGCCTTGACGAAGTAGCCGACGACCGCGGCCGAGGTGGCGGCCAACAGCAGCAGGATTCCGAAGCCGCCTGTAGTGCCGCCCCAGAAGAACAGTTGGTTCACGGGATCCCAACCCAGCACGAGGGCCAGCGTGATGGCCACCGCGCCGAGCAGGCTCTGCACTCCCGAGGCCGCCCGGGGCACGCCGTTCGTCCCGGTCCGGCCCATGACTGAGGGCAGGACCCGCTCTCGGCCCAAGGCCCACATGTACCGGCCGACCGCGTTGTGGAACGCGAGCGCCGCAGCGAGCAAGCTGGTCAGGAATAGCGTGCGCGCGATGCTGGCCAGCGTGCCCGGGGCCATGGCGAACAGCATCGTCGCGCTGCCAGGACCCTGAGCGGTCGCCACCACCTGGTCTCCGTAGTGCACGTTGAGGGCCCAGGAGGCCGCGGCGTAGATCACGGCGATCACGGTGAGGGACACGAAGGTCGCAAGCGGGATCGTGCGCCGCGGGCTGCGGGCCTCCTCGCTGAAGACGGGGGCCTGCTCGAAGCCCGTGAACCCGAGGACTGCGACCGCGATGACCGCGCCCAACCCGGCCAATCGGAGGCTGGTCGGCGACAGCGACGCCGCGCTGATCCGGCCAGCGGCCGGGTGCGTCAGGCCACGCACGGTCAGCGCGACGACGACGAGCAGTTCGATCGTCGACAGCACGCCGAGCAGACGGCCGGACAGGTCGACACGGATCAGCCCAAGGATGGTCACCAGTGCCCAGGCGCCGAACGCCCACACACCCCAGGGCGCATTAATGTGGAAGTTGTCGGCGGCGAAGGACTGCAGGGAGGGCCCGATCATGCCGTAGAGCCCGACCTGCAGCAGGTTGTAGGCGACTACGGCGACCAGGGCGCCGCCGACGCCAGCGGGCTTGGCCAAGCCCTGGGAGATGAAGGCGTAGAAGGCGCCCGCGTTGGGGATGCGCTGGGCCATGGCGACGTATCCGACGGCGAAGATGCCCAGCACCACCGCGACCATCAGGAACGCGGCCGGGACGCTGGTTAGGCCGGTGGCGGCGTAGGCAGCGGGCACGACCCCGGCGGTCACGGTCAGCGGCGCGACCCCGGCCAGGATGAAGAACATGACGCCGGTGACACCGAGCCGGTTCTTGGCCAGTGCTGTCGAGACTTTGCTGTTGGCTGGTGAGCGTCTGGGCATGGACGTCCTCAATTCGATGGGAGTCAGTAGTCGTTGGTGGTAATGGAGAGTCGTGGTCAGGTGATGCGCTGGCTGGTGACGGCGCTGCCGACAGCGGCCTCGGTCTGGGCCAGCAGTTCCAGCAGCGGAGGACTGGAGCGGAGCGGGGCCAGAGTCTGCTGCAGGACTGCTGGGTCTTGGAGGAGTTCGCGCACCTCCCACAGCGAGGGGTGGTTGAGTCCCGTGGCGCGGGTCAGGCCGAAGAGCATGAGGTGATGAACGTCTGCGTGGCCGTTGTGGACCTTGAGTTTCACGTCGATCGCGGGCCAGCCGGCGGTGGTGATGTCGGTCGGCGTCCACCGGCCTGCGATGCCCGGCAGGCGTACGCGTGGCGCCTTGAAGTACACGAGGTTCTCGGATTCCAGCCGCTTGGCCACGCGCTCGGGGGCCTGCTGGGCGAGGTAGTTGAGCCAGTCGCGGACTGGACGGGGCTGCTCGTCCATCAAGTCCCCATACACGTCCGCAGCAAGCGGGTCCGGCGGCAGAGCGTGGCCAGTGAGCTTCACGGACCCGTCGTCGATACCAATCGCGCCGAGGATTGCCAGCTCACCGAGCAGTGCGCCGGCCAGGCCGAGGCCGAGGATCCGGTCCGAGAGGCGGGATCGACCGGGGACGTCGTCGTGGACCATTAGGAAGAAGTCGTCGGCCAACCGGCCGGTCCGTTTCAGCCCAGGCATCGGCTCATCACCGGGACCGTGTCACCGTCGTCGCGGAAGTCGGCCGATGTGGGCGTGTCCACGCAGATGCCCAGGGCGCGGGCGGCCACCAGCGCGGCAGACGCCTCGTGACGGCCAGCACATCCTCGGCCGAGCAGCCGGGCGGCATCGCTGATCGAGGTCATGAACCGTCGATAGGTGCGACCGGCCGGATCGTCGACGTCCGGAGCGATGGGCTCGTACAGGCTGATCGGCACGACGAAGCACGCCTTGGCGGACGGCTCCGGGTGATCCGGATGGCCGGTGACGATCTGGCAGCCCAGATAGACCGCGCTCGCGGCGTCGATCTCGACCTGCGACTCCTCGATCGACTCACGCACCAGCGTGGCCAGCGGATCATCACCGTCTACTGGTTCACCGCGGCCACCCGGCAGCGTGAACCTGCGCCCGCCGTCGATGCTGTCGCGCTGCTGGACCAGGACCCGGCCGTCAACCGGGTCAACCAGCCAGCCAGCCGCGCCAGTCACCGGGATGTCGGCAGGTGGCGGCCCCGGATGCCAGGTGATGGAACAGCCTGTGGGAAGCGGCTGGAATGGGCTTTCTGCCGGTAGCTCCCCGAGCACGTTAATCTCGATAGCGATCACCGGGACCTCGGCATCGAACAGTCCTGGATAGATCTCTTCGAGGATTTTCACCATCTCGTCGCGATCGGCTCCGGGCACCACCGTGGACGGATCTAGCCCGGAAATCAGCGCGGTAGCAGACGGCGAGCGGCGGAGCGTCTTTGCCCGCGCGAGCAGCGAGCGTTGTCCGCTGTGGAAGCGGATCACCTCGCCGGGCCGCAGCGTTAGGCGTTTGGGATCCAGTCGACGGATCTCGATCGTCTTGGAGCCGGAGAGTGCGGCATCAAACAACTCGCTCCGAAGCCCCATCGCAATGACCGGCTCGGTGAATGAGAGCGGCCGTCGCAGCCGTAACGCGAACGTGATCTCGTCGATCGCCGAGTCGGTGAGATACCGCTCCGGGTTGACCACCACCACTTCGTCTGCGGTTGCGATCTTCGCGCGGTCTAACGCCGCGACTCGGTCGCGCTCGGTCTGACCCATTGGAGTGGGAACCAGGTACGGCAGCATGAACGGCGTCAATACGATTTTTCCGGCAAGCGTCAGGTCTGCCTCGGCCTGACGGACTGACTCGGCAGCCCTGGACCCGCACAGAGCTACGACCACAGGCCCAGCGGTCGTGGCACTCGTCTGGGAGTCGATCAACTCAGCGGCCATCGAGACCCCCGTTGGTCCCGAAGCGCCCCATGACCAGCTCGTCCGGGCTGTCCCATGTCGGCCCCCACTCGCGCTCCCAGGTCCAGCCGCAGGATGTCGAGGAGTAGGCGCGGTCGTCGTTCGAGGCATCGACGCAGGACCTCGTCGAGGACTCGGGCATGGCGCTCTCGGCCACCCTTGCGTTCGTGCTTGTGCCGGTCGCCATCGACGTCCTCCTCCGTACTTCGTCATCAACTGCCGTCACGTGCCGTGACGAACCCCGCCGCTGAGTGGTACGAGCGGCCGCGCCAGCCCACTAGCTGTGTGAGCGTCTCTCGGGGAACACACAGCGCGACCCACCCACCGGTGGCGGCCAGCCAGCGGGGCGGGACTCGCCAGCTGGCCGCGGTCGGGCAATATCAGGGTGCGATGTTTATCGCGGCGCGCCTATGGGTGTTTATGGGATGTTGGAACCCGACGGGCGTCGCGCCGTCACGGACTGTGTTTGGCCGAGGAGGGGGATGGCTCATGCGCGAGCAGGCTGTACGCCGGTGTTCGGTGTGCAGCGCTGTGTTGAGCCGCTATAACGCCACCGAGCGGTGCGGAGCCTGTTCACGCAGCCCGCAACTGCCACCCGCCGACGACCTGTGGTCCACAGCCCAGGCCCAGCAGGCACTTCGTGGCTGGGACGTTGGGGCGGCGCTGGCGCTGTATCGCCGCCACACCGGAGTCACGCAAGTGCGCATAGCCGCAGCTGTCGGTATAGACCAGTCCGAAGTCAGCCGCCTGCAACGCGGCGAAAAGAAGATCCGGGATCGGCAGCAGGCTCTGATGTGGATCCGGGTACTCGGCGTCCCCGACGACCTGCTTCCCGTGATGCCCGCCGGCCAGGGACGCCCCGACTTGTCGAGCACCTTGTGGTTGCCGACCCTCGCCGACACCCTCTCCGCGGTGGGCGAGATGACCGGCGCCGACATCAACAGCCGCATCGGCGAAGCCGCAGAGGTCGACGCCGCACCACTTACTGACGCGCTCATAGCCTGGGCGAACGTCGCCCCAAACGGCGAGTCCGCTCACCGTGACAGGCCGGGACGCCAGATTGGGATGGCGGATGTTCAGACCCTGTCGATCATGTCGCAGGCATTCGCTGACGCCGACCACCGTCTCGGCGGCGGCCACGCTAGAAGCACCCTGGCCCACTACCTAAATAGCGTCGCGATCCCGCTCGCCTTGCACAGCAGCTACACCGATCACGTCGGTCGACAGTTGCTGGCCGAGATCGCGCGCCTGTCTGATGTCGCCGGTTTCATGGCCTTCGATGCCGGCCATCAGCTAACCGGTCGGCACTATCTCGTACACGCCCTGCGCCTTGCCGCCGCCGGTGGCAACCCCGTGCTCAGCGCGCACATCTTGACCGACCTGGCGATGCAGGCCATTTACGTCGGCCAGACTTCCCCCGCGGTCGACGCAGCCCATGCTGCGATCGCCGCCGCGCGGCGCGGCAACTCCCCATCCACCCTTGCACGCTGCTACGCCATCGCCGCTCGAGCCGCCGCAGCGGCCGGAGACGCCGCCGCGAGCGACAAACACTTGAACCAGGCCGAGCGCGTCCTAGACAACCGCGGCCACGGCGAGGAACCGGCCTGGATCTCGTTCTTCTCCACCCGGCAGTTGACCGTCGAGTCGATGTACGCCTCCGAAGCCCTCGGCCGCTCCACATACGTTCAACGCCACGCAGACACCGCCCAGTTGGATCACGCCGCGGGTGACGCGATGCCGCGGCGCGACGTGCTGGCCAAGTCCACGCTCGCGCTGTCGTACCTCACCGATGAACGGGTCGACATCGAGCGGGCCTGCGCGGTCATGACCGAATGCATTCCGCTGATCGGCGGACTCACCAGCGCCCGAGCCTTGGCGGCAGTCAAACGGACCCGTCAGCGTCTGGCAGACTTCAGTGATAGCGCCAGCGTCAAGGAACTCGAGGAGGCGTTCGCGCTGTCCGGCCAAGCCGACGTCTAGGAGCACCACGGCGTGAGGATCGACCATCTCCTTCAGACAAAACTCGAGTCGGCCTGTGGACTCCGCGGCATCAACCCCGCTGGCGCGCGGCTGCTCCACAACTACAGCAACACCATCTTCCACCTGCCCGCCGACGACGTCCTGGTCCGCATCACGGTGGGCCCGGCCGATATCGAACGAGTCCGGCTCACCCAGGCCGTGACCGGCTGGCTCGCCAGAACCCACGATTTCCCGGCGACCGCACCGTACCGGGCCGTAGAACCAGTCCGGCTCGCAGACGGAGCCGTCGCCAGCTTCTGGGAATACCATCAGCAACCTCAGCAACTCGAATACACCTCGGCCGACCTCGCTGCCCTGCTGCGCAGACTCCACCAAATCGACGACAACGGTCAGCCCTCCGGCATCGGATCATGGCAACCGCTGACGTCGCTCGAGACGGCGCTCGCCGAGAACATCCCCGACACTGTCCTCCCGGCCGACGACCTGATCTGGCTCAAGCAGGAAATCACGGCGGTGCGCGAGGAACTCGCCGACGTCCGCTGGGAGCTGCCGTACGGCCTGATCCATGGCGATGCCTGGGCGGGCAATCTGCTCGCTCGCGATCGCTCGACCGCTTTGCTGCTCGGCGACTGGGACTGGGTCAGCATCGGCCCCCGGGAAGTCGACCTGGTGCCGACCTGGCACGCCGCCCGACGCTACGGCCGCGACACCGCCTGGACCCAGGCTTTCGCTGAAACCTACGACTACGAGCTCAGCGACTCTCCCGGTTTCGAGACCCTCATGCGTATGCGCGACTTCATGCAGCTCACTGGCCCGCTCCGGCACTCTGCCACGCAGCCTCGGTACCGCGATGCGCTGCGGCAACGGTTGGACGGGATCCGCAGCGGCGACCGCGCGGGCCACTGGAGAACGATGTAGGCGAGCGGGCCAGGCATGTGCTCGCGAGCGCCTTCACGAGCTCGGGGCCTACAACAGCGAGAGGTTCGGGGGTGTCACGAGCGGCGCTATTCGGCGATACGCCTGCTCAGGGCGCGATCCGTGAGTTCCGCGAGGAGACCGGTATCACTGCGGAGGTCACGGGGTTTATCGGCGTCTGCTCCGACCCGTTGCACATCGTTGAGTACACCAACGGCGAAGTCCGACAAGAGTTCGAGATCACGCTCATCGGCAGGCCCCTCGCCGCAAGCAGGACGCCATGTCACGCAGTTGCTCGCGCACGACTTCCCGCCAACCCACCAGGTCACCGGTCAGCCCGCCGAGCCCCGGTACGCTGCTCACTGGCACTCTCCCGCGACCACGCTGAGCACGCTTGTGGAAGTGACCGGCGCGTAGGACAGCATCGACCCGTCGGTCCCGACCCCGGACTGGGACTCGCTGACGAACTCGGTCCGATCGACTCTCTTGGCCACCTGTAAACCCCCTGTCTACTCCTGTCCGCTCAGGCGGGCGTTATCAGGGTGCGATGTTTTGCAGTGGCCGTGTATGGGCGTTTATGGGATGTTGGAACCGGACGGCATCGCGCCGTCACAGGCTGTGCTTGACGGGGAGGGGGAACCGCTCGTGTCGGAGCAGGCTGCGCGCCGCTGCGCGACATGCGGCTGTGCCCTGAGCCGGTTCAACGACGCGCCGCTGTGCGGACCGTGCTCGCGCAGTCCCCAACTGCCGGCCGCCGACGACCTATGGACCACCGAGCCCGCCCGACAAGCCCTGAACACTTGGGATATCGGCGCGGCAGTCGGGCTGTACCGCCGCTACACCGGTGCCAAACAGGTCCGCATCGCCGCCGCCGTCGGCATCGACCAAAGCGAAGTCAGCCGCCTGGAGCGCGGCGGCAAGAAGATCCGCGACCGCCAACAGCTCCTGGCCTGGACCAGAGCACTCGGCATCCCCGAAACCCTCATTCCGGCATACGCAGCCGATGCCCAGCCCGACGCCGTCAATGCCACCTTCATCTCCGCCCGATCCGAGCAGGTGATCGCCTCATGGCTCACCGCGCAAGCGGCGCTGTCCGTCGGCAGCGGCAGCGGCGGTCTGCGAGTCACCGACCAAGACCTCGACGTGGCGCGCGGGATGCTGTCGATGTTCCGGGAACTCGACCACGCCCACGGGGCCGGAAGCTTCGCCGGGCATCTGGTCACCTACATCGACACCGAACTGAACGGCATGATCAACCGCCCGGTATCCACGGACCAGGTCGCCGCTGACCGGGACCGACTGGCCGCCGAGTTCTTGGAACTCGCCGGATACCAAGCCGTGGACGCTGGTCGGGACGGTGCCTCGCAGCACTTGTATCAACGCGCTCTGACCGCAGCGATCCGCTCCGGAGACACCGCCTACGGCGGCTACCTCGTGGCGGTGAACCTCGGCCACCTCGCTCTTCACTGCAAGCACCCCGAAGTCGCGCTCACCTGGGCAAAGAAGGCCGAGGCCGGAGTGGGCACTGCGGCCAGCCCGGCGACCCGCGCCGCGATCACTGCGGTGTCAGCCCGAGCCCTGGCCCGGATGGGCCGGGAGAAGGAGACCACCACAGCATTGATGACCTGCGAAAATCTGCTCGATGCAGTCAACCCCGATAATGAACCGGCCTGGATCGCCTACTTCAACCGCGCCTACCTCGCCGATGAGATCGCGCACTGCCTCCACGACCTCGGACGCGCCCCGGCCGCCCGCACCGAAGCCGAAAGCGCCATGGAAGGAGTCGGCGCCTCCCGGGTCCGGCGGCTGGCCATTGACGCGGCGCTACTGGCCTCGACCTGGCTGCGCTCCGGCGACGTCGAGCAGGCGTGCGCGGCGGCCAGGCAGGCCGTCGAATACACCGCCCGCACCTCCTCAGGTCGATGCAGACAACGAGTGCGCACGCTGATGAGCGACCTGTCGGTCTACCACGGCTCCCCGTATGCCGCCGAGGTCGAAGCACTGGTCCGCGAAGTGCTTCCCGAGGCGGCACCCGCGATCAGTCGGTGAACCGCCGATAGAACGCCAGCTCCGCCCGAAGGGCCTGCGCCAGGACTTCCGGCTTGGACAGGTAGTGGCCCACGTCGTCGAAGAACAGCGCCTCATGCCGCCGATCGCGAATAGAAAGCTCGCCAGCCAGAGCCTCCGCGTCAGCGACCGTCGCGACCTGATCGCCTCGACCATGCATCAGCAGCACCGGGATCCTCACCTTCTCGGCCCGTACCGCACCGGCCGGACCAGCCAGAGTCCTGGCATGCGCCCGCTGGAAGCGCGGAGCCGTCGTGGCCCAGCCAACCGGGTCGACGATCGCCGAAATCGCGGTCACCGCCGCCAGCGGCGAATCCTGGACACACGCCGCCTGAAGAGCGGTGTATCCGCCGGCACTGCTGCCGGACAAGAAGACTGCGCCAGGCACAGCGAGTCCCTCGGATACAAGATGCCGCGCGACGGCCAGACAGTCCTCGACGTCGAAGGTTCCCCAGTTCCCATTCAGGCAGGTGCGGAACGCGCGCCCCAGTCCGGCGGAACCACGGTAGACGACCTCGGCGACGGCAAAGCCGTGGGCGACGAAGTACTGCTTCGTCCAGTCCAGCCGGTCGCGGACCTCGTCCGTCGGACCGGCATGCGCCCGGATGATCAGCGGGACCGGCTCGTCGACGCTCGGCCGGTGCATCAGGAACCGGAGTTGGCCGCGGCCTGGCACTCGACGGTGCTCACCAGCCACCGCCGCTGGTTTCGCGGACACGACGGCCGGCGATGAAGCAGGCGCAACGTTCGCGTCCACGTTCACATCGACAACAGCGGGCGGCTCGGCTGAGGCTGAACCGATGACGGCCACCCAATGGGCGTGAGCAGCTACGTATGGCTTGATCGACGTGAGCGGGACGTCGACGTCACGTACGGTCCCATCGGCGGCGGCAATGACCAGGCGATGTGACAGCCCATCCTGCACCGTCAGCGCGATTCGACCATCAGCGAGAAACGCGAACGACTGGTAGCCGGCCTCCCACGGCGCCGGCGCACAGTCAAAGTCCATTGGCGCCACGGCGCGGTGGCGCACCCCATCCCAGCGATACAAATTCCACCATCCGCTGCGGTCCGACAGGTAGTACAGCTCCCCGTCCGGACCCCACATCGGCTGAACGACCGACTCCTCGACGCCGCCCGCGATCACCTTCGGCGATTCCGGCACCCCGTCCGAGACCAGACGAGATACCAGCAGACGGCTTCCGTCCCACGGCATCTGGTCTTCGTCCCACTCCAGAACCGCCAAATGGTCACCCAGCAACCGCGGGGCACCCAGAAACCCAGCCGATCGGAGCAGAACCTGAACGGAGCTTTCGCCAGCGTGGCAAAGGACGAGTTCGTCGCCGCCGTCACAGCCGCGGACCGCCAGCACACCCCCCGGGGCAGGGCTCAGATCACCGAAGAGAAATCCGCCCTCCCCTGTTACAGCCTCGACGTGACCAGATTCGGGGTTCAATCGGCGAAGCCCGCTGTCTGTTCCGTCGATGAACCACACGACGCCGTCATCTCCCACGGCATACGACCCGCCGCCGTAGCCATGCAGCCAGCCGCCGATCGCCAAGCCCGGTGGCGTCACGGGCACCGGTGCCTCGGCTCCGGAACTGCGCATCAACTGGGTCTTACCGCCGCTTGGGGAGTTCTGAAGCCACCACAAGACGCCTGCAGCGAAGGTGAGCTCGTCGATCGAGACCTTCTGCCGTGCGACCCATGTCGCGTCCTCGAGGGGTTGATCCTCTTGTTCCATCAACGGGCGTGTCTTTCATCCGAACATCGCTACAGATAGGAGGCCTACCGGACCATTCCATCAGATACGTCGCGGCGGGATCGAACCAGAAGCGGTCAACATCAGTGGAGATCGGAGTCACCGAGCTGCACCGCCTAGTAGGGATGCCACCTGCGAGGTCGTTGGGGGTCGCCGAGGTCGGCAACACGGCCAGCGAACTCCTGTGCCACGAGCGGGTCCGAAGCGGCCTTCTGCGCCAGCCAGCAGGTCATCCGTAGCTCTTGGACGGCCTTCAGTGTGGGCCATGCCGGGTCCTGGGTGACGTCGCAACCGATGGCGTCACAGAAAGCCGCGTACTCCGCAGCGGTGTGCCAGCCGAGGTCTCGATATACGGCGGTGATCATCAGGTCCCACGCCGATGCACCGACGCATACTCCGTCCAGGTCGAGCATCGCCAGATCACCATTGGCTTGGACATGGATGTTGCCGATATTCGCATCACCGTGAAGCACCACATTGGGGCGCTGGATGACGGCCAATGCCACTGGCAGTTGCGGCTCAAATCGGGCGACCAAAGCTTCCAGCTGTGTTCGCTGGGCCGCGTCAAGGCTTGCGGTTCCATCAAGGCGTTGGCGCATACGCGGAAACGGGTCGAGCCTGGGAAGGTCGAGATCGTCGGGTGGGGTCAGCTCGTGCATCACCCGTAGCACCTCCGCCAACCGGTCCGGCGTCGTCCAGTCGCCATCGACTGCGTGCCAGAACGTGACCGGAAGCGCGACTCGCTCGTCCGGCTGCTCGTTCGCGAGTGGCCGTTCAACTGGTACTCCCGATGCTCCAAGCCAGCGAGCAACAAGAACCTCGCGCTTGGCGTGCGGGAACCTGGATCGGCTGCGTGCGACCTTCGCCACCACGTCTCCGCGGCGGAACACGCCTCGCTCGCCGATCCGTACGGTCAACCATTCGCTATCCGGGATGGTCGCGAGAACCGCTGCGTGGGCAAGCGTGCGTCGCGCGTCTTCTTCGAAGTCGGGCACGCCCACGACGATAGGCTCCATTCCGTTTGCCCGCCGGGATCTAGCGGTCGTTCTTACGCGGTTCAGCCCTGAATGTCAGCCGTCACGGATTTCCCCGCCGAACGTCATGATCACGTCTCGTAATTCCCCGCCGGGCTCGTCGTCGTCCCCGGTGCGCGGACGTCTGCTGACCGCTGCCCCGAGGTAGCGCTCGCGGGTGGTTTTAGTGCTTTGTCATATGGTTGCCCGGCTCGGTTTTGTTCGTCGCGGGTAGCGCCTCCGGTGGGTCGGGAGGGACGTGGTCGCGAAGCCGAAGCGTCGTGGTCCCCCCCGCCTCCACGGTTCAACAGACCGATGGGCAGCCGATGGCAAGGAGGACGTTCGCCGTGGTCGACATCATCGAGATCTACGTCCACTGGTATGCGGGTCGCTCCAAGGGGGCGGTGGCCACCTCGCTGGGGATCGATCGCAAGACGGTGCGGAACTACCTGCGGCCGGCCGAGCAGGCCGGGATCGTGCCGGGTGGGCCGCCGATGAGTCAGGAGGACTGGTCGAAGCTGATCAGGAGCTGGTTCCCGCAGCTGGCTGACCGTCGGCTGCGGCAGGTCCGCTGGGGCGAGCTGGACGCGCACCACGAGTTCATCAAGGAGCTGCTTCCGGTGGCGTCGCGGGCGACGATCCGGCAGCGGCTGCGAGACGAGCGGGGCCTGGACATCTCCGAGCCGACGCTGCGACGGTGGCTGCACGCCACGATGCCAGAGCAGGCCAGGGCAAAGGTGACGGTGCTGCGGGACGAGGTCGACCCGGGCAGCGAGGCGCAGATCGACTACGGGTTCCTGGGGCAGTGGACCAACCCGCGCAGCGGCAAGCGGCACCGGATCTGGGCGTTCGTGATGGTGCTGCCGTGCTCGCGGCACATGTTCGTGCGCCCGGTGGTGAACATGGACCAGCACACCTGGACCGAGGCGCACGTCGCGGCGTTCGAGTTCTTCGGCGGGGTGCCGAAGCGGCTGGTGCCGGACAACCTGAAGACCGGAGTCGACAAGCCCGACCTCTACGACCCGAAGATCAACCGGGCGTATGCCGAGCTCGCGAACTACTACGGGGCGCTCGTGGACCCGGCTCGCGCGCTCAAGCCGAAGGACAAGCCGCGAGTCGAGCGGCAGATGCCATATATCCGGGACTCGTTCTGGGCCGGGCGCGAGTTCGTCTCGATCGAGCACATGCAGGCCCAGGCGGTCGTCTGGGCCCGTGACGTGGCTGGCCAGCGTGAATGCCGACCGTTGGGCGGTGCGGCGCCGATCGCGGTGTTCGAGGCGATCGAGTCGGAGATGCTGCTGCCGCTGCCGGAGGCGCCGTTCACGCTGGCCCGCTGGTCGACCGCGACCGTCGGCCCGGACATCCACATCAAGGTCGGCCGCACGCTCTACTCGGTGCCGTGGAAGCTAATCGGCCGCCGGGTCGACGTCCGCTCCACGGCCACGATGGTCCAGGTGTTCCTCGACGGTGAGTTGGTGAAGACGCACGCCGCTCTGGAGCAGGGGAAACGGACCGATGCCGCAGACTACCCGCCGGAGAAGATCGCGTTCCAGATGCGGACGCCGGTCTGGTGCCGGACTCAGGCCGCAGAGGTCGGGGACGCCTGCCGGGCGCTGATCGACGGGCTGCTGGAGGTCAACGCGCTCTACCGGCTGCGGGCGGCACAAGGCGTACTCGGGCTGCGCAAGAAGTACGGCGACGCCCGGCTGGAGGCCGCCTGTGTGAAGGCGACCGCGGTCGGCGATCCGTCGTATCGCACCGTGAAGGGCGTACTGATCGCCGGCACCGAGACCGACCCGGAGCCGGAGACCGGCGACGCCGGTGCGGCCGCGTTCCTGCACGGCCCGGCCGGGTTGTTCGCCGCCGCGACCACGGGGACGAGCGACGACCTCCCCGACGACCCTGCTGCCGACGACGCCGAAGGTGGTGACCGGTGAACCCGATCGACAACGCGCTGCGCGAATCCCTCAAGGTCCTTCGGCTCTCCGGCATGCTGGAGACCCTGGATGCTCGTCTCCTGCAAGCCCATGGCGGCGAGCTCGGCCACCTGGAGTTCCTGCAGGTCCTTTGTCAGGACGAGATCACCCGGCGGGAGACCGTCGCCTTCCAGCGCCGCCTTCAACGCGCCCACTTCGAGCAGAACGTCACCTTGGAGGAGTTCGACTTCAACGCCTCCTCCAAGCTCCCGGCCGCCCAGATCCGCGACCTGTCGGCACTGCGCTGGCTGCATGCCGGCGAGTCCGTGATCCTGTTCGGGCCGGTCGGCGTCGGGAAGACCCACGTCGCCCAGGCTCTCGGACACCTGGCGGTCCGACAGGGAGCCAACGTCCGCTTCGCCAAGACCAGCCGCGTCCTGGCAGACCTGGCCGGCGGGCATGCCGACCGCACCTGGGACAAGAGGATCAAAGAACTGATCCGTCCCGACGTGCTCATCCTCGACGACTTCGCGATGCGCCAGCTCACCGCACCCCAGGCCGACGACCTCTACGAGCTGGTCAGCGAACGTCAGGGCCGCAGCATGGTGATCACCAGCAACCGGGCCCCGAGTGACTGGTATCCGCTGTTTCCGAACCCCGTCGTGGCCGAATCCCTCCTCGACAGAGTGATCAACAATAGTCACCAGGTCATCATGAACGGCCCCAGCTACCGGCCCAACAAGCGCCCGAAGAGCGCCGTCAAGGACGACCCGCCCAAGGCCAGGTAGATACGCGACATCGACGCTCTCGTCGGGACACCGCCCGACGAGAGCCGTTGTTCAACGAGTCACCGGCCCGCCGACCAACTCGAAGTCGACCATGAACTTGCCGTGCTCGGCAGGCACGACGCGATAGCTGAACCGATGACCCGGCAGCGCCTCGACGTCGACCTTGAACTTCCGGGCGAGGATCTCGGCATTCTCGCGATGCTTGTCATCCGAACCGTCGACGGCCTGCGCATGCGCGAAGACTCCCCGCACCGCGATGACGACGTATTCAACCCGGCGGCCACCACTGAGATCCGGCTCATAGCCGTCGTGATCGCAGGCCACCACCTGAGCAAGAACCTCACTGAGGCCTATCTTGGGACGATCGCTCATGAGCCGCCATGCTAGCCGGGACCTGGCCCATTACATGACGCAAGCCCCGGGGAATAACGAGACGGTTCACACCTGAAGTCTGGGCCAGTCACACGAAGGTGGTGCTACCGGCCGAGCGCTGCTTCGATGGCACGCTCGTGAACGACACCGGCACGGACGATCTCGCCGGAGCAGTCGACGATCGTCATGTGGTTGGCGGCTGGGCAGACGCCGCCAATCACGACGGACACGCTGAGGCCAGCCTCGGTCATGTGAGGTCCCTGACCTGGTACCCCAGACTCCGACAAGATCCCATAAACACACATACTCAAAGGGTCGAACAGTGGACAGGCTGGAATCACCAAACCAATGAGGATGCCGAGCCTCGTACAGGCTCAAGGCCGACTGGGATCAGGCTTCTGGTCTCAAGTTCGGCAGGGGTTCGGCCACGCTGACTGATCGCAGGAGAACGCACACAGACGACCACCATTGGGCAACGCAGGATGCATCACCACGACGGGAGCCGCGCCGCCGGCCATCAGACGCAACCCGTATACGAGCACTGATGGTCACTGCTAGGTTGCAGGCGATCACTCCTAGTTCGACATCCTGTCAGCTGTCCTCACTGCTGTCTAAGGATGCATGACCGGGAACGACGATCGCGAGGCACAGCACATCAACCACCAACGGCCAACGAGCTGGAGGCAGCATGCTCATCATGGACGGACGTTCGGCACCGGGCCGCCGGTCGTGGAACCTCCGGATCGGACTCACGTCCCGCTGCAACATCCGTTGCAAGTACTGCCTGCCAGCCGGGCCGCAGGGCGTGATCACCCAGGCATCGTTCGAGGAACTGGTGGAGGTACTGCGGGCCGCCTACGAGGTCGGCATTCGCCGCGTCCACTACACCGGCGGTGAGCCCACCGTGCGTAGAGACTTCTTGGACATCCTGCGTGCCGCCAAGGACATCGGGTTCGCACAGCAGATTGTCACGACCAACGGGTACCGGCTCCATCGTTTCATCGACGAGGCAGCGGAGGCCGGGCTCACGAGGGCAATCATCAGCCTCGACACCCTCGATGCACAGCAGAATGCGTTCATCACGCGCGCCGGTTTCTTCAACGACACCGTCCAGAGCATCACCCGCGCGGTGGAAGTGCTGCCGACGCTGACGAAGATTAGCTGCGTGACCATGCGGTCGACGCTGGACGAGCTGCCCAAGTTCGTGGAGTTCGCCCAGGACCTCAACAGTCGCGGCCACGACGGCAAGTTGGCGATCAAGCTGAACCAGTTCTTCCCCAGCAACCCGGCACAGCTGTCCGACGAGGGCGAGGACTACTGGAAGAAGGAGTTCGTCGAGGAGGGGGTGATCCTCGAAGCGCTTGCCAAAGCCGGCGAGCTCAAGCCCATCCCACGGTCCACTGTCGAAGGCGACAACCCGAGCTACAACTACTACCAGATCGGCGACACCGGGGTGATGGTGGCGGTGCTCGCGATGTTCTCCTGGGACTACCCCTGCGGCGGCTGCAAGAAGCTGCGCATCAGCCCCCAAGGGCTGGCGACCATCTGCATCAGCCAAAAGAACCCGCCGGTGCTGTGGGGCATGTCCTACGAGGAGAAGCTGGCGACGATCACGCACCTGACGGACTACCGGGACGGCGACCAGTTCGACGTCGACTTCCCCGACCGGCGCCACTACCGACCCCAGCTCGGCGAGCTGCGGTTCGACAAGGTGGTTGGGCCAAAGAAGGAGATCGTCCACTTCCGCGAGATCATGACGCGCGACCAGATGCTCGCCCAGCAGGCCGCTGACGAGTGACCGTCACCAGGCTGTGCTTCGGCACCAGCACGTTCGCTGCCGGGCGGCTGATACCCGACAAAGACTCAGGTCCGGGGATCGCCGCCCTGGCAGCGGCGGTGGATGCCGGGATACGCATGATTCATTCCAACCCGAAGCTGCAAACTCAATGGGCGATCCGAGAAGCGCTCAGCCGAGTCCACGAAGACGTACGGATCCGGCACGTGGTGAAGGTTGAGCTGCCCCTAGGGGCGTCGGAGCACGAAGCCTGTGAACTGATCCATGCGAGGCTTACACAATCAGCTCAGAACCTCGGCATCGACCGGGTCGATGCCGTCACCATCGAGATCGACCTCAAACGGACTCGGGACCGAGCGCTCCTCGTGGACGTCGACGCGCTCACAGCGTTCTACGACTTCACGGCCAAGCAGGTAGCCAGCTTCGGCGGTCAACCAACTGTGTTCGCCTACTGTCACAGCCCCGCGCACCTTGATGCCTGCCTCCGTACGACGCAGATCGGCGGCTTCGCGGCGCAGTACAACCCCGTCGAGGCATGGCCTGGGCTGTACCTGGACCGCATTGCCCTCAGCGATCGGCCGTTCCTTGCCATGGCACCACTTCGCCGATCATTGCTGGTCGACACGGCTGCGCCGACCGCCAGAGATCGCCTACGCTCCCTTCGCTGGGTGTTGGGACACCCTGCGGTTACCGCCGCCGTGATCACAATCTCATCATCCGAACACCTGTTAGAGGTTATCGATGCCGCCCAACACCCGCTGCGCCTTGACCAGGTACGTCAGCATCTCGAGGCTTGGCGACATGCCCCCGTACCTAATCAGCCGTAGGCGGAGAGTGATCATCCGTATGATTTAGAGCGAGCAGTCCGCTCCGAAACCACCTCAGGAAGGTCAGTAATGATCGACATCGCATTGGTTCGCACCAACCCGGACGTCGTGCGCGAGGCGGTGCGAGCGAAGAGTTCCGACGTCGATGTCGAACGCCTGATCGAGGTCGACTCGCTGATGCGCGCCGAGCAGGGACGCATGGAGGAACTGCGTGGGCGCCAGAAGAAGCAGGGCAAAGATACGGACCTGGAACTGGCCCGCGCTCTCAAGACTGAGCTGCAGGAGGCGACTGAACGCTTCCGAGCGCTGGAACAGGAGCGTGATGAGCTCTGGGTCCGCGTTCCGAACCTAGTCGCCGAGGATACGCCGGTCGGCGACGACGATGAGGGCAACGTCGAGCTGCGCCGCGAGGGTAACCCTGTGCCGGCGGATGAGGAGCGTGCCCACGACAAGATCGGCGAACAGCTCGGCATCTTCGACATGGCCCGTGGCGCTGAGGTCGCAGGAGCTGGCTTCTACTATTGGCGCGGCGACGGGGCACGCCTGGCCTGGGCTATCTTTTCCTACGCGCAGGACCTCCTTGGCGGGCGTGGATTCACCCCGATGATGACCCCGCTTGTCGCACGCGAGCGGACATTCTTCGGCACCGGCTACCTTCCGTTCTTCGCCGACCAGCTTTACCGCGTCGAGGGAACTGACCTGTCGCTCATCGGTACGTCCGAGCAGACGCTCATCGGGTACTACGGCGACACGATCGTGGACCTGGACGAGTTGCCGATCCGTCTCAGCGCATTCAGCCCCTGCTTCCGCACTGAGGCCGGCAGCGCCGGACGTTCCAACCGAGGCGGCTACCGGGTCCATCAGTTCCACAAGGTGGAGCAGATCGTCATCTGCGCGCCTGAGGACTCCGAACGCTGGCTCGACGAGTGCCAGACCAATGCGGAGGACATCCTGCGCGGGCTGGAGCTGCCATTCCGTGTCGTACGGGTCTGCCTCGGCGATCTCGGCGCCCCCGCCTACAAGAAGTACGACACCGAGACTTGGTTCCCCAGCTTCGGGGCCTACCGCGAGACCCACTCCAACAGCAACCTGATCGACTACCAGGCGCGGCGGTTCAAGATTCGGTTCCGGCGCGACGGGAAGACCATCCACCCACACACCATCTCTTCCACGGGCATCACTGACCGCGCAGCTCTTGCTGTCCTGGAGAATCACGTCCAGCCTGATGGCAGCATCTACGTTCCCAAGGCGCTGCGGCCCTATCTCGGGGGAGCTGAACGACTCGGAAAGTAGGTGATCGGAGGCCGTGGATTCGCCGATCCTTGGCCTGAACTTCGGCACCCACGACGCGGCGGCGGCCCTTGTCATTGACGGGGCTGTCGCCGCGGCGGCCGAAGAAGAACGCTTCAGCCGGTCCAAACAAACCAAGGCATTCCCTACACAAGCCGCGGCGTACTGCCTGCGTGAAGCAGGGGTCGAGCCCGGCGACATCAAAAGAGCCGCCCTGTTCGTGAAACCGCGACTACAGCTGATGTTGCCGCTGACGAACCTTCGGCAGGCGTTCCCCGCCGCTCTGGGTTCAACAGCGTCAGACTTCGGCAAGTATCGCAGCAGGAGCAAGGCACCCGACCAAATTCGCAGTAGCGGACTGGTAGCCGAACACTGTCAGATCATCCCGGTCCGCCACCACCTCGCACACGCAGCTAGCGCCTACCTCACCTCGAACTTCGCTCATGCGACTGTCGTGACAATCGATGGCCGTGGCGAATACGAGTCCTGCTGCATTTTCGAAGGCCGCGACGGCAAGCTCCGCAGAGTCCACTCCGTCGCATACCCGCACTCCATCGGCTACCTCTACAGCATGATGACCAAGTACCTCGGGTTCCGACCCCAGCGGGACGAGTACAAGGTCATGGGGCTCGCCGCGTACGGCTCTCCGAGCCTCGTCCCGGTGGTGCGCGAATTCGCCGCATTCGATGGCGAGCGAGGCCGGCTTCGCCTCGACCTCGACTACTTCGACCACCATCGCCGCCCCAGCCACGCGCGTCAACTGTTCAGCGACAAGCTCATCCGACTCCTGGGGCCGGCACGCTCCGCCTACGATCCGATCGACGACCATCACCGCGACATCGCGTTCGCCGTGCAGCAGCTCACTGAAGAACTCGTGCTGGGGTACGTCGCCTTCGCCCAACGCCTCGTTCCTGGAGACAACCTCTGCATGGCCGGCGGTGTCGCACTGAACGCCGTCGCGAACGGCGCGGTCATTGAGTCAGGAATCTTTAAGGCCATCCACATACAGCCCGCAGCGAACGACGCTGGCACAAGCGTCGGCGCCGCGCTCGTCGCTGCGTCGCAGAACCTAGGTAAGGCACCACGCTGGCACATGCGTTCAGCTTTCCTCGGCCCCGCGGCCAGCACGACAGCTGTGCAGGCGGCGATCTCTCAGGCAAGGGATCAAGGCTGCGACGTCCGGACAGTTGACGACCCCTGCCGTGTCGGAGCCGAGCTTCTTGCCCGGAACCAGATCATAGGGTGGGTCCAGGGGCGAATGGAGTTCGGCCCTCGTGCTCTCGGCGCGCGATCCATTCTCGCCAATCCGATGCACGCCTCGAACACGTCGCGGGTGAACGCGCTTATCAAGCGCCGCGAGGCGTTCCGTCCCCTCGCGCCGGCGGTCTTGGAGGAGGACGGCGACGACTACTTTGTCCTCAGCGAGGCTGGCCGCTCCGTCTACCCGTTCATGCTTGCCACCGCCAAGGTCCGGCCGACGCAGGCGGAGGCGATCCCCGCAGTCGTCCACCAGGATGGATCTGCTCGCGTTCAGACTGTGTCGCGCAACACTAACCCCTTGATGTGGGGGATCATCGACGCCTTCAAATGCCTGACCGGCGTGCCTGTGGTTCTCAACACGTCCTTCAACGACGCAGACGAACCGATTGTGTGTACGCCCGTAGAGGCCGTGCGGACCTTTCTTGCCTGCGGGCTCGATGCGCTCTTGATCGGTGACATGCTCGTGACTCCGAGGAGAGAGCAGTGAGCGATACCGCCGGCCGCCTTCTCTTGATGCTGAAGCCCGACGGCTACGCACGACGCTGCACAGGACAAGAGGCACAGACGGTTCGCGGCGCATGGAGCGATGTGATCGCCTGGCTTCAGGGCGTCGATCCCGACGACTTGGCTCATGCTGAGCTTGTGGGTGAGGTCGCCAAGAAGGCCGGTTTGCGTATGGTCCGATTCCCCGAATACGACCTGCGTGTGTGGGTCGAACAGGCAGCTGGCATCTCGATACCGCAGGCATCGCCATCCAGCCAGAGCCCGGCGCTGGTGGGCCTTGATGAGCTCGCAGCTGAACTACTCGAAGTGATCGGGTTCGTTCGCGAAGCCGACCCATATCGCGGATGGCTGAACAGGGTCACCATCGAAATGCTTTATGGCGATGCGCCGACGTTCCAGACACGTACTCGAGACCGACTCATCAGCCTGCTTCTGCAAGGGCCCGTACAGATCCAGACCCTGCTCGGCACCCGACGTGAATTGGCCTTGGCTTTGAAGTTCGTCGTGAGGCGTGCGTTGTCGTCATCCGCGCTGAGCAACATGGTCCACATCGAAGCGGTAACCGAAATCGAACACGACCTGATCGGCAGATCGCTCGTGGGCTGTGGACACGTCTAAGCGCGCTGGCTCGCTCCCAGCTCGCTCATGAAGGCGTTGACCGATGCGTTCCCCGAACTCGGGCCAAGCGGAGGGCCGATGCTGCCCAAGACCCAATGCCACTTAGCTTGTTGTGATCAAGCTGCGAGGTGGAGTGATGTCGCTTGGG
>NZ_BAAAQM010000070.1:0-51458 GCF_039531675.1 Catenulispora subtropica | reverse complement strand
ACGACCGTCATCACCGTCACCGTTCCCTCCTGGATACCCCCATGGGTATCCCGTGGATTCATCCTATGCATACCCCACTGGGTATGACAAATACCGGGCGGGGTATCGCCCGGCATGCGAAGGTCCCGCCTCGTCCAGGGCTTACGGCCCTGTCCGCGGCGGCTGCCACCTGCTGACATGGCAGAGGACGAATTCACATCGGCGGAAAGCGGTGGTCGCGGTGAGTGTCAAGCGTGTGGTGGTCGTCGGCGGGAACTTCGGTGGTCTGGCCGCGGCCCTGGAGCTCAAGCAGGAGCTCGGGGACGATGTCGCGGTGACGGTGGTGTCGGCCTCGGACCGGTTCCTGTTCAACCCGTCCCTGATCTGGCTGCCGTTCGGCAAGCGCAAGGCGCCGGACATCACCTTCCCGCTGGCGCCGACGTTCGACGCGCACGGCGTGGAGTTCGTGCACGCCGAGGCGACGGCGATCGACCCCACGGCGCGCATGGTGACGATCGCCGGGGGAGCACAGTTCGCGTACGACTACCTGATCGTCGCCACCGGCTACCGCAACGACTTCGACGTGGTGCCCGGTCTGGGCCCCGACGGCTTCGCGCAGGCCATCACCACGCTCCCCGACGCCGAGCGCGCCGGAGCCGCCTGGCGCGACTTCCTCGACGACCCCGGCCCCGTGGTGATCGGGGCGACACAGGGCGCGAGCTGCTTCGGAGCGGCCTACGAGTTCCTGTTCAACATGGCCTACCAGCTGCGTAAGGCGAAGCTGAAGCAGCACACGTCGCTGACGTTCCTCACCGCCGAGCCGTTCGTCGGGCACTTCGGCATCGGCGGGCTGCCGGGCGGTGAGAAGCTGCTGAAGATGTTCCTGAAGAAGGAAGGCATCACCGTGCGGACCGGGGTCGCGTTCGAGGAAGTCGGCGGCGACTATGTGAAGCTGACCGACGGCTCGAAGGTCCCGTTCGCCTACGCGATGGTGGTGCCGCCGTTCGTCGGCCAGGACGTCGTGCGCGCCGTGCCGGGGCTGACGGACGGCAAGGGCTACATCCCGGTCGAGGACACATATCAGTCGAAGGCGTATCCGGAGATCTACGCGGCCGGCATCGCCGCGCAGGTGCCGGTGCCGTGGCAGACCTCGGTGCCGATCGGCATCCCCAAGACCGGCTTCCCGACCGAGTCCATGGCCAAGGTCGCGGCCCGCAACGTCGCGGCGGCGATCAGAGGCGAGGCGCCGGTGGCGCACAAGGAGTTCGGCGAGATGGCGGCCGTGTGCATGATGGACGCTGGCAACAACGGCGTGCTGATCCTGGCCGACCACATGCTCCCGCCGCGCAAGGCCGCGGTCATGATCCCCGGCCCGCAGGTGCACGCCATGAAGCTGGCGTTCGAGAAGTACTACCTGTGGAAGAGCCGCCACGGCTACGTCCGCTTGCCGTGACGGCCCGCCCAATGGGGTTGGATCGCAGGTGCGTGGCCATGCCGTGCTCGTGGACCAGCCGGCCGGGGCCGGCGGGGACGACACCGCGCCCACCCCGACAGCGTTGTTCGTCGCGTCCCTGGCGTCCTGCGTCGCCTTCTATGCCGGGCGGTTCCTGGACCGGCACCACCTGGACCGCACCGGACTGCGGGTGACCGCCGAGTTCGCCATGGCGACCGGGCGCCCGGCCCGCGTCGGCTCTGTACTGCTCAGGCTCACCGCACCGGGTCTGCCGGTCGAGCGGCGTGCGGCGCTGCACGCGGTCGTGTCCAAGTGCACGGTCCACAACAGCCTGCACCAGCCGCCGCAGGTGGACATCGACTTCGTCTGAGCCACCGGGCGGTCGCCCCGGATCGGGCCCGGGACTTCGCCGGTCAGCTCTTGCGGGAGCCCAGGAGCCGGGCGATCAGCCCGCCGCCGGTGCTGCCCTTGCTGTGAGCGCAGTCGCAGCGCTGTGACGTGGGCACGCCGGACAGCACTTGCTCCACGTGCATTCCACAACCGCGGTAGGTTGCCTTGCCGCAGTTCTTGCAGTTGACGCGCTGACACATGAGGATCTCCTTCTCAGCCTTTTTCATTGTTGGGCGGTGCTCCCGAGGGCTCCCGGGACGTCTTGACGGCCGGGTCTGCTCAGCCGGTGAGTGCCAGGCCGGACCGTAGAGCCATGTAGCCCGCGACGGCGAATAGCATCACCGTGAATGCTCTGGACAGTGTCGCGGCGGGGACCGCGTCGGCGACTCGCCGACCGGTCAGCGAACCGGCCAGCGCGGCCAGGGCGAACGGGATGAGCAGTGACCAGTGGAACGTCACATGTCCGATGCGGGCTGACAGCGCGGCCGCCGAGTTGACGGCGATGATCAGCAGCGAGGTTCCCACAGCCGCGGGCATCCGGTATCTCAGCGCCATGACCAGGGCCGGGACGATGACGAAGCCCCCGCCGACCCCGAAGAACCCGGTCAGGAAACCGACCGCCACTCCGGCCGACAGAATCATCACCATCCCGTCGGCTGGGCGGCGGGCGGTGGGGTGTCCATTCTCGGCGACGGTGGCCTCAGAAGCCCGTGACAGCGTGCGCTCGACCGTCGCGACCGCGGCGGACGCCCTAGCAGGCGCTGAATGCAGGCGCAGGTTCGCGGTGTCGGCGTCTCGCGGCGGATACACTTCCGGCGCTTGGGCAGGTGATCCAGAGCGCCGAACGGCCATCGCGACACCGGCTGCGGCCATCAACCCCGCGAAAGCGAGCAGCAAGAGGTTCGCGTCGACCCGGCCGTTGACCGCCGTCCCGGCATAGGAGGCTGCGACGCCCGCTAGACCGAAGGCCACGCCCGGCCCCCAGCGGACATGTCCGGCGCGGGAGTGCGCCACGGTCCCGGCCACCGCGGCGACCCCTACTATGACCAGGCTTTCCGTGGTCGCCGTGCGGACGGGTTCGCCGAGCACGTAAACCAACGCTGGGACGGTCAAGATGGAGCCGCCGCCGCCCAGGGCGCCCAGCGCCAGCCCGATGAGCAGACCCAGTGCGATGGTCGCGAACAGCATCAGCGAATCGCCTCACCGGTTCCCGCCATCCCCGCCACCTCGACGACGGCGGGCTCGAAGACGCTCCCGTCGGGCTGGTGCACCGCGTTCTCGAAGTCGTCATCGACGTGGACGACACGCCGGCCGGCGGCGGCAAGCATCGAAGCCGCTATGGAGGCGCGATAACCGGCGGCACAGTGCACCCACACCTCGCCGTCCGGAACCTCGGCGAGTCGATCCCGCAGCTCGTGCACGGGGATGTGGACGGCGCCGGACAGATGCCCGGCGGCGTACTCGAGGTCGCGCCGCACATCGAGGACGACGACCGGCCGATGGTGGCTCACCTGGGCCAGGTCGGCGAACCCGGCCCGCGGATGGCTTCGCAGCGGCCGGTTCCCGGCCAACGCTTCGATGCCGCCGGTGGCCTGGGCGGCCGGGTCGACGCCGATGCGCGACAGTTCACGGCGCGCCTCCAGGATCTGCGCCGGGGTCTCGGCCAGCAAGGTCAGCGTCGCGTCCGCCGGGACGATCCACCCCAGGTAGGTGGCGAAGCTGCCGTCGAGCCCCACGTTGATCGTTCCCGCCACGTGCCCGGCGGCGAACGCGACGCGGTGCCGCAGGTCGATCACCCATTCGCCGGCGTCCACCGCCTGCCGGATGGCGGCGGCGTCGGCCCGGCGCGGCATGGCGAGTTCGCTCGGTCCGGGGCCGTCTGTGTTGGCCGGGGCCATGCGGGCGTAGTAGGCGGGCCAGGCATCCAGACCGGCCAGCAGCTCGGCGATGAACGTCTCGGTGTCGACGGTGGTCAGAGCCGGGTTGGTGATGCGTTCGGCACCGATGGTGGAAGCGTCGGCCGCGCTCTGGGTGGCCGCGCAGAAGCTGCCGAATCCGTGCGTCGGCAGCACGCGCGCCGCGTCCGGCAGCCTCGCGAGGCGGTGCGCGGAGGCGTGCTGATGCGCCGCCAGCGCCCGGGCGTGCCGCGCCCCCAGCAGGTCGGGACGGCCGACGGCGCCGTGCAGCAGTGATCCGCCGGTGAAGACCCCGACAGTGATCCATACCCCGTCGGTCTTGTGTTCCAGGACGTAGGACAAGTGGGTGAAGGTGTGGCCGGGCGTGGCCAGCACCCTGACACGCATGTCCGGGCCGACCGCGATGAGGTCGCCGTCCCGGACCGGGACCCGGTCGAAGGCGACCGGGTCGTCGGCGTTGACGTGGTAGGCCGCACCGGTCACTTCGGCCAGCGCGTATCCCCCGGTCAGGTAGTCATTGTGGATGTGAGTCTCGAAGACATGCGTGATGCGCACTCCGGCGGCGTAAGCGACGGCCAAGACGCGGTCGATGTCGCGCTGGGGATCCACCACCAGCGCCACGCGGCCGTCATGAGCCAGATAGCTGCGATCTCCCAGCGTTGGGGTGTCGATCGGGACGATGGTGGGATGGACGGTCGGCATCAGCGCTTCTCCTTTCACGCGCGCTCAGCGCTCACGGGCGCCCACGACGACCGGACGTCCGGCGCGCGCCCACCCGCCGGTGCCATCGGACACGGAGAACGCCTGCAATCCGGCGGCGTTCAGGAATCCGGCTGCGGCCTTGCTGCGGTTGCCCGACGCGCAGATGACGTAGACCGGCTCGGTGCGAGGCAGCTCGGCCAGGGCTGAGGGGAGCTGGGTCAGCGGGATGAGCCGGGCGCCGGGCACATGCCCGGCGGCGTACTCCCAGGACTCGCGGACGTCGACGACGAAGGCGCCGGCCGCGTGCTCGGCGGCGAAGGATTCCAGGTCGATCTCGTTCATCCGGCGACAGCCTTCCACCGTGGCTTCTTATACCCCTGGGGGTATCGTGACCTTCACCGTAACCGATGAACCGGCCCTGTTGTCAAACGTCCGGCCGACCTGGGCATATACCCCCCGGTGTATATTTGTGATCGGGGAATCGATCGGAGAGGTGGCCATGCGGGTACAGGAAGACGTCGTCGGCGATGTGGTGAACCGGCTGCGCCGGGCCGAGGGGCAGATCCGCGGAGTGATCGCCATGCTCGAAGCCGGCCGGGAGTGCGCGGACGTGGTCACGCAGCTTGCCGCGGTCTCCCGCGCCCTGGACAGGGCCGGTTTCAAGATCATCGCCAGTGGCCTGGAGCAGTGCATGTCCGGCGAGGGTGAGGAGCGGACCGCGGACCTGGCCAAGATGGAGAAGCTCTTTCTCTCCCTGGCCTAGGGCCGCCGGCGGTTCACCGGCTTCGAGGCCGGCAAATCCGGACCAGGTGTCCGAACCATGGCCGATCCCGTCTTGATCGTCTTCGCCGCGCTCTTTCGGCGGCTGATGCTGGGCTCTGGCTGTCTCCGGTCCGGTCCAGTCGTAGCCCCGCGGGGGAGGCACGAACATCACTGCTTGAACGGGAGTTCGGCGTCGTCGGTGCGCGAGGAAATGGTTCCATCCTCGTTGCTGTCGCCGATGCGAGCCTGGGCGTTGCTGGAATCCGTCAACCTGCGTGACCGCCACAGGGACAGGGGCGCAGCGTGGCGTCCATGACCGCCCCCGCTGCTCCTGCCGCCGCCGCGCTCCAGGCCATGCGGCTCGCGGAGGTCACGCAATTCCCGTCGCCGAACCCCTCGCCGGCAGGTCCGCAGAAGATGAGCGCGCACTCTTCGGTCATCGCGATCGCAATGGGCATTCGGGTCCTGGGGATCCTCATGCCGGTGGTTGCGCCGGCCGGTCGTGCTTGGCTTTTCACGGTCGCCACCTCGGCCTCGGGTGCTGCGCTGTCAACGCGCGGCGGCAAGTGGCACTCTTTCGAAGAACACTGATACTCGTTAGATTGAGTACATGGCCACCACGCTCGAGACGTCCCAGCGGGACGAGGCGCCGCCGCCGGCCCCGGATGGCGCTCCGCCGCCTGTGCGTCCGTATCTGCGTCGGCGTCTGCTGCGGTGGCTGGGCCGTTGGCTCGACGTACGCCGGATCGTCCCCTGGTGGCGTCGGCAGGGCGCGGCCGTCCGGACCATCGTCGTGATCGGCGTCCTCGTCGGGTGGCCGGCGCCGGCCGCCATGGTCCGCCACGGTTGGCATTCGGCCGAATTCGCCCGCGGCCTGACTGGCGATCAAGGCTTCTTCACGGCTACAACCTGTCTTCACATCTACCCGAGCAACGAGGGCAACCCGGGGCAGTACTTCGTATGCGACGGTACCTTCGACAGCCCGTCAACGCACCTTCCTTCGACGCGAGCGCAGAGCACCTACGACCTGGCGACTGGTGTCCCTACCCGTGCGCGCATCGTCGACCACGAGGTGGAAACCGTCGACAACGGGGATGCAGCTGCGAGCATGGCCGCTTGGACCATCCTCGCATTCCTTGTCGCGGTCTTCGAGGCGACCGTGCTCACCGTGTTGGTCCTGGCGGTGCGCGGTGGCCCGCACAGTGTGGGCCCTGGTATGCGAGTGTTCATCATCACCTTCGCGATGATTCCCGGTGTGTTCGTCGTCGCGTTGCTCTCGGATCTGGCCTTCAGGATCTATTTCGGGCTCTCATCGTGACGGCGGCGAGGCCCGACCTCGATGATGTCCGTAAAGCTCAGGGGCTCATCTGGAGGAACAGCTTCAGCAGTGCCGAAATGCTGCGCGGAGCATCTTCGAAGGCGTAGTGGCCCACGCCCGGAAGTTCACTGACATGGCCGTGCGGAAAGATCTCGCGGAACAGCGGGAGGAACTGGGCGGCATCGAGCGTCCGGTCCTCCATGCCCCAAACGGCCAGCGCGGGCATCGACGGCAGCAGGTTCCGGGCCTCGGCTGTCGGCGGCTCGAAGGTGTGGGCGCCGGTGGCGAAACCCTCGGCCCAGCCGAGCGCTCCGAGGGTGCTCGCCCGGGTCGGGAACGCGGAGGCGTACGCGCGGATCCAGATCGGGGTGATGACCGTAGTGTCCTGGAAGCCGTTGAGCTTCAGAGTGCTGAGAATGTTGTATCCGAGTTCCCCAAGGACATCGTCGAGGGTGCCCTCCTTGTGAGCCTGCACGATCCACTGGAACCACGGAGCTTCGGACGCGGCGGCAGCCAGCGCTGCCGGCAGGCCGGGTTGGCCGAACGGGGTCGGGGCGTTGACGCTGACAACGCGGGAGACCCGGTGGGGATGGCGTGCGATCAGGCCCATGCCCACCGGCCCGCCGAAGTCGTGCATTACAAGAGTGATATCGCGCAGGTCGAGGTCCAGGACCAGCGCCTCCAGGTTGTCTATGTGGTCCTGGAGTCGGTAGCTGCGATCGGCAGGGGTCTCGCTCTTGCCGAAGCCCATGTGGTCGGGCGCGACCACCCGGTGCGTGCCGGACAGGTCGTCGATGGCGTGCCGGAACAGGTAGCTCCAGGTGGGTTCCCCGTGCAGGAACAGCAGCACAGGCCCGACGCCCTGGTCCACGTAGTGCATGCGGAACCCGGGCGCCGAGCTGAAATGCGGCGTGAAAGGGAAGGTCCCGTCAAAGGTCTCGTCTGCGGGGATCATCAGCTGCGACTCCAGGGGGCTGTGGCGCCGAGCGGCGCTCATCAGGGCAGGCTTCGGCCGGCACGGACGCGCCCCAGGCCGGTGGCGGTCCCGTGCGGGCGGGCTTAGCCTAGGAGGATCTGGTTCTGTTTTGCAACCACTCCGTTCGCGCGGCCGCTCTGGCTTCGCGGGCCGGCGCCGGCTGATGTCAGTCAGTCAGTCGGTCGGCGAACACGGGTCCGCGCAGGCTCGACCACTCCGCCGCCGGGGGTGGTGTAGGTCATCCGTGGAATGGGTTCACCCGTGGTCGCATCGACGAGCGTCGCGTGCGGCTCTCCGGGGGCGAAGGCGTGATCCAGGCCCCACTGGCGAAGGCTGGTCATGAGGTCGAACAAGTCCAAACCCTTGTCGGTCAGCGCGTACTCCCGATAGGCGCCACCGGCGGAATCCGCCTCGATACTCAGGATCCCGGCGTCGACCAGGTCCCGCAGGCGTGTGGTGAGGATGTTCTTCGCGATCCCGAGGTTGCGCTGGAACTGGCTGAAGCGCCGGATGCCGTCGAACGCGTCCCGGATGATCAGCAGCGACCACTTGTCTCCGATGATGTCGACGGCGCGGGCGATCGGACACACCGAATCGACCTGCTTCGCACCCATAGCGACTTCCTCTACGTATTCAAGTAGTTGCAGATTGAGGCCTATTGTTGATGATGGTTTCATTCTAATACCACTTTGAGGTGCGAGTGTACGCCGTGCTGAACGCGGTTGTGTCCAAGCGCGCGGACCCGGCGGAGGTGTGGGAGCAGCGGTACGCCGCGGCAGGTGCCGTTCTCACGCGCCGGCCGCAGCGCCAGCCGCCGGATCGAGGCCACAGTCCGCGGACGCCCGGCACGCTTGGGTCTGATGTGAGCAGCATGACGCCGGTTCAGCAGGTCGCGGTGCCAGCGTAAGACGGTGTCCGGACTGTGATGACCAGCTGAAGCCGACGCAGCGTCCCGCGCGGCAGCATGCCCAGCGACGCCGCCAACAACGCCCGAGCATCCACAACGTCAGGTGTAGATCCCTTCCCATTCTCGTACCCAGCCGCTGCCCATTCGCTCCTCGGCAGCGTGGCGACTCGTCGGTAACCCGACGATGAGATCTTTTTCCTCCCAGATGAGCCGCCGCTCCCTCAGCTCTTTCAGAGCGGCGCTAGTCCCGTCGCGGTTCTGCTCTGCGTATCTGCCCATGTTCAACGGCCGCGGCAGGGCGGCAACGAGCAATGCGCCTGCCTGCGGCGACAAGTCGTACTCGTCGGCTTCGCCGTAACGGGCGTCGCTGATACGTACAGTGCCCTTGGAGCCGAGCTGATAGGACAGCCAGACGTCCCGCTCCTGATGTTGCCGCTTCCAGCAGTTGATGATGTCGACTACGAGACGGTAGAGCGGATGGAGGCCCGGTTTGTACTCGAAGTTGCGCTCGAAGTAGTAGCAGTAGTCGTCCATGTCTAGACCGACGGACTCGAGGAACTTTTGCGAGAAGATGAGGTCGTAGCTGCGGTAATGGCGCGGCCTGGCGGGAATGAGAAAGCGTTCCGGGTCGGCCTGGAGAGGGGCGAAGCGCGTGATGATCGTTTCGGTCCGGCTCACGGGCGGCGTCAGGTGATACAGCAGCGGGATCCGGTCGATCATGTCCTGGTAGTCATGGGGCTGGTCGTCCGGCAGCCCATAGAGGAAGTTGTATTCGATGATGATGCGGTTCTCGTACCCGTGGACGAGGAGCGCGACATTGTCGATGGCTCGGACGCCCTTGTCCATCGACCTGAGCACGGCTGAGGAGAAGGACTCGATCCCCGGCTGCATCCCGGCGAAGCCAGCCCTGGCAAACGCTTCCACCCGCTCGAGCGGCTGGTTGGCCTTGATCTCTCCCCAAAGTTTGAAGTTCGGGGACTCCTCGGCGAGCGCTGGCAACAACGTTTCGTAGTTGGCCTTGGGGAAGATGTAGTCCGAAAATCGCAAGACCATGTCTTGCCCGTACCGCCCACGTAGCTCCCGCAGCATCCCGAGGATCTGCTCGGGTGGCTTCTGCCTGTAGCGGAGAGTCTCCTCATCGATCCCGCAGAACACACAATGCTTCGTGGCTCCCCACCAGCATCCGCGCGAACTCTCGACAAGCAGGGAGGAGGTCTTCACTCGGACCTTGTGCTCATTGTGTAGCACGTCCAGACCGGCGAACCAGTCGTCATAGTCAGGGGTCGGCGACGTCGTCAGATTCACCTTCGGGCTGCGAATGACGCCGTGCGGCGGTCGTGTCGCCCGCGGGTCACGTCCGACGGCGGCTTCAGCCAGCGTCACGATTGCGTCCTCGCCGTCGCCGCGTACCACCCAGTCGACGAACGGGAACGCGGCGGCAACCGCGTCACCAGGCGGTCCCTCCAATGCATAGCCGCCAAGGACGACTGACAGGCCGGGGTCCAGGTCCTTGAGGGTTCGTGCCAGGGCCACGGACGCGACCGTCTGATCGAACATGCAGGTCAGCCCGACCAAGTCGGGTTCGCGTGCGAGCACCCGTTCGGCGGTGCGCTGCAGGAAGGCCGGGATGACCTCCTCTCGGAGGGTCAGTACCAAGTCGCAGATCGCTGGCACGCTGCGATAGCGCGGATGCTGGGGACCCCCGGCCACGAGGTTGGCGGTGGCCTGGTGCACGAGTTCCTTCAGCTGGCCATCGTCCATGACCGGATCGAGGTTGGCCGTGAACAGGAACTCGTTGATGCCCAGGCATCGGGCCAGGAAGATGTGCGTGTCGACGGTCAAGAACTCCAGCAGTGCGGAGCTGGCGTGGTGGACCCAGGACGTGACGCCGGCCCGGGTCAGGCACGACTTGAGGATGGCGAGGCCGAGCGACGGTTCCGCGGGCGGGTGCCACGGCATGCTGACCAGCACGACCGATGCTTTCGCTGGGCGGCCTGCGCGCGCGGACGTTACAGGGGAACTTTCCACGATCCGGCTTCCTGGCGAGGTCTAGAACTTCACCAGGCCCGACTCGTCAACCACCATCTCCTCCGGCTCGCGCGCGGCGACCACGATCGCGATGAAGACGATGATGAACACCTCTCCGACCGGGCTGAGCGCAGCTCCCTGTTGCTCCGCGAACGTGGGATCCAGGCTGACCGCCTGACGCAGGAGGTCGGCCGCTTCGGGAGATACTGTCAGCCCGAGGCGGGAAGCTGCCTCCTGCGGATCACTTACCAGCAAGCCGACAAAGCGGCCGTCGGAGATGACGCTGTTGTAGAGGTCTACTGCCTCCCTCGCGGTCGCCTCCTCCGCCTGAAGATCGACGGTCCCGTCGGCCACCCGACGGCGGAGCGAGTCCATGCCGAGGCTTACCTGCTCGGGTGTCACCACGGTCTCCAGCCTCGGCCACTTGCTGACAAGCTCGTCCTGCGACTCAATCAATTGCTGAAACACCACACGCGTCATGGAACGCTCCGTCTCGATGGTAGTGACACACGTCACACACACCCTATGCGGAAGACGAAATCGCCTTGAGCTCCCGCTCGCCGAGCGGGAGGCGCGGAAGACCTGGTCAGACCAGCTGTGGTTGACTCGACAGTCACCTGTTTGGCCGTCACCCAGTCGTATGCCGAAGCCGCGAAGACGGGGCGTTGCAGGGGCCTGTCAAGATGGTTCCCTCAACGTGGGGCTGCTGCCCCGGGATGCGCCCGGTCCCAGCCTCGAGCACGATGGACCCAGGTCGGGGCCGGCCGGAGGCTCCCCGGGCTGCGCCGTCGACACGGGATTCGGAGGGCTTCGTGGACATCGGCCCGCTCGCCTGGGTGCTGACGGTCGCCGTGGTCCTGGCGCTGCTGGCGATCGACCTGCTGATCGGCTCGGTCCGGCCGCACGCTGTCGGGTTCCGCGAAGCTGCGGCGTGGTCGGCGTTCTACATCGGCGTCGCGCTCTTGTTCGGCGTTCTCTTGGGGGCCTGGCAAGGCTGGGACTTCGGCTCGCAGTACTTTGCCGGCTACCTGGTCGAGAAAAGCCTGTCGGTCGACAACTTGTTCGTCTTCGCCATCATCATGTCGACCTTCGCCGTGCCGCGCGAACACCAGCAGCGGGTCCTGGCCTTCGGCATCGTCGCCGCACTGGCACTGCGCGCGGTGTTCATCGTTCTCGGCGCGACGCTGCTGTCCCTGCTCTCCTTCATGTTCCTGGTCTTCGGGTTGCTCCTCATGTGGACCGCCGCCCAGCTCTACCGCCATCGCGACGAGGACCCCGACGTCGGCGACAGCGCCGTGGTCCGGGCCGCCCGGCGGCTCTTCCCGGTGACGGATCACTACGTCGGCGGGAAGCTGACCGTCCGGGAAGGCGGTCGGCGGATGGTGACACCGGCCTTCATCGTGTTCGTCGCCATCGGTGCTACCGATATCTTGTTCGCGCTCGACTCCATCCCGGCGGTGTTCGGAGTCACGCGTGAGGCATACATCGTCTTCACGGCCAACGCCTTCGCGCTGCTGGGCCTGCGCGCACTGTTCTTCCTGGTGACCGGCCTGCTGTCGCGACTGGTCTATCTGTCGACCGGCCTGGCCCTGGTGCTGGCCTTCATCGGTGTCAAGCTGATCCTGCACTGGGCGCACGGCGTCTGGCACAGCGTGCCCGAGATCTCCACCGGACTCTCGCTGGCGGTCATCGGGACGATCCTCGCCGTCACGACCGTCGCGAGCCTGCTCAAGTCGCGTGAGGACCCCAGCGCCCGAGCGCACGCCGGAGCCGTTCTCGGCGCCCCGCACGAACACCCGGCGGAGGACGGCGGCAGCGACACCGAACGGCGGGCTGCGCAGTAGCGATGCCAGGCGCGGCGGCGAGTTTCATCGCCTTGCGCGCGGACGGCCCGCGTACCGCCTCCCAGGCCGACGCTTCGGTGCGACCGGCAGGTCACCGGCGTTACCGGTCCCACGGTGAACCGCGACATGCTCGCCCCAGACGGCGCCGAATTGGCATGATGGAAGCACCGCGCAGGCCGCAAAGCCACACCTCCGACCCGCGCCGACAGGAGCATCCGTGAAGCACCTCAAGCACGTCGCCTTCACCACTGCCGGCGCAGTCCTGGTGCTCATCGGATTGGCCCTGCTGGTGCTCCCCGGCCCGGGTCTCCTCGTCGTCCTGGCCGGCCTGGTGACCCTGGCCGCGGTCTTCCCAAGACTGGACCGCCACGTCCAAGCCGTGCGCCGCCAGGCGCTCAAAGCCGCCGAGGACAGCGTCTCCTCGGGCTGGCGGCTGGCGGGGTCGGTGGTCCTGGGCGTGCTGATGATCGGCGTGGGGGTGGCGTTGGCCCTGGTCCCGGGCCTGCCCTTCAGCGGCTGGCAGGCCGGCGTCTCGATCATCGTGTCGGGGCTGGTGGTGTTGGGGTTGCTGGCGTACAGCCACCGCCGCGTGCGCGGCCGACGACACTCCTGAGCCATTCGGGTGAGGCGTGCCGGGCCCGACCAGCACCACGCGACCAGGGACCACGCTGTTTGTCGAGGAGGCGGCAACCTTCATGGCTGACGTGGCGATGGCAGTCGGCCGGGGCGCTGGCTGCAGCGCCCCGGCCGACTGAGTGGTGGCGGTCAGCGGCCGTAGACCTCCATCTCCTGGAGTCCGACGTTGGTGCCGGACCCGCCGGCGACCTGGAATCCCACCGAGGTGATGCCGGGCTTGGGAGTGAAGCTGGCCGCGTGGGGGCCTCCGTCGTTCGGGATGCCGCTGACCTCGACGGTGCTGCCGTCGCTGAAGGTCAGCGTTCCGCCCGGGGCCCGGTCGGTCATAGCCAGCACGCGGTATTCACGTCCGGCCGGTCGAACGGCGCGACCTTGGGAGCTGATACATCTTCATCACGGACGTAGCCGACTACTGGCCACTGCCGGGCGAGCGCGTAGGCTTCACCTGACTTGACCTGTCGTTGGATCGAGACCGATTCGTCTGTGAGCTGGGAGATACGTGCGGCAACGACGGCCCGAAGGGCGCTCATGGAATGATCCTCTGTCGGTGGCGGCCCTCGCGCGCCCGGCAGGCGTCGGCCTAGCTCCCGCTGAGGGACAATGCCGATCCTTCTTCTGGGCGGGGCTGGTTCACATGACGGGTCACACGACTGGTCACACGAGCCCGGGGCGGCGCCGTCCCGGCCTCCGGCAGCGGGGACCGCGCACTTGATCGACTTCCGCTACCACGTCGTGTCCATAGTGGCGGTCTTCCTCGCGCTCACCGTCGGACTCGTCATCGGCTCCTCCTACCTGAGCAAGGTCGCCTACGACACGCTGAACCACCAGCTGTCGGGCCTGCGCAGCGAGAACCAGACCCTGCACGGCGCGCAGGACCAGCTCTCGACCCAGGTCCGCGACCGCGACTCGCTCATCGCCGCCCTCGGGCCGGACGCCGTCTCCGGCAAGCTCAGCGGCCGCGCGGTGGCGGTCGTGCTGCTGCCCGGGGCCGACGGCTCCAGCGGGGACGCCATGGCGGACCTGCTGCACAAGGCGGGCGCCACGGTGACCGGCGAGGTCACGCTGAAGTCCTCGCTGGTGGACCCGGCGCAGGCCGGCAAGCTGGCGCAGGTCGCGGCCAAGCTGCTGCCCACCGAGCGCGGCGGCGCGCAGCTGCCGGCCGCGAGCTCGTCGGCGACTCCGGACAAGACCGCCCCGGCCGCCGCGGCGCTCGCCGACCTCGCCGGCGCGGTCGTGCACCGCATACCGGCCAACGCCTCCGGCGTGGGGGAGCAGCGCATCACCGACGACGCTTCCGCGCACGTGTTCAGCGCGTACAGCGCGGCCGGGTTCGCGGATGTGAAGGCGCCGACCACCACCCCGGCCGACCTCGTCGTGGTCATGGCCCCCTCGGCGCCGACCGCGGGTCCGGCCGCCGATACGGCGAACACGCTGTACCTGGGCTTCCTGAAGGCCCTGACCGGCGGCGGACGTTCCGAGGGCGCGGTCCTGGCCGGCCCGGCCTCCGCGGCGGTGTCCCCCGGCCTGATCGCCGCGGCGGTGAAGGACGGCTGGGTGTCGAAGAACATTTCCACCGCCGATTCCGCCGACCAGGCCTCCGGCCGCATCATCACGGTGTTCGCCCTCGCCGAGGAGACCATGGGCAAGACCGGGCACTACGGCCTCACCGGCACGGCCGACGGCCCGCTGCCGGATCTGCACTGACCGCGTGCGGCTGTGGACATGGCGAGCGGCGACGGCGCCGGGGTGCGGATCCGAGGTTACGAAGGCGTAAGGGGAATGTTGCGGGTGCGTGGGGTTCGGGTGGACTGCTCTTGCGCACCGGAGCAGGAAGCCGCGAGGCTCTCGGTATCGGCCGCAGGCACGGCTGACAGGGCACGGGCGTGGTTCGATGACGCACCGTCAGCAGTGTTCGGAGCGGTCGGCGGCACCCCTGGACGGGCCCGGCGATCGAACCGGTACGGAACCGGCGCCGTGGTGGCGCGAGAGTGGTGCGAGGCGGCTTGGTGCATCAGCCGGCGCACGGAGGGTAGGTCGGCGTGATGCTGGGCATGAGGCGGACGGCGGCGGCCGCGGTGGTCGGCGCCGTCGCGGCGCGGGGCGCCTATCGGCTGCTGAGCGTGCGGACTCCAGGCGGCGCCGGGCGGTGGACACGGGCGAACAATCGGGGGCGTGACGTCACGTTGCTCGAAGGGCCGGCGGTCTCCGTCGGGATCGCGGCGGCCGCCCTCGTGGCACCGGGGATCCCGGCACGGGTGCGCGTCGCCGGGTGCGGCGCGGCGCTGGGCGCCGGAGCCGTCGGGCTTCACGACGATCTCAACGAGCGTGGCACGTCCAAGGGCTTCCGCGGCCACCTCACCGCGCTCGCCCGGGGTGAGGTCACCACCGGTGCGGTGAAGATCCTCGGCATCGGCGCCACCGGCCTGGCGGCCGGGGCTGCCCTGCGCCGCGATCCGGTCGACCGGGTGCTGGCCGGAGTCGTCGTCGCCGGGGCGGCCAACGTCATCAACCTCTTCGACCTGCGTCCCGGCCGGGCGACGAAGGCGGCGCTCATCGGCGGCGCGGCCGGGCTCAGGCGCGGCACCGTGTTCGGAGCGGCGGCCCTCGGCGCCGCCGCCGCCCTGCTTCCGGAGGACCTCGGCGAACGCGCCATGCTCGGCGACGCCGGAGCCAACGCCCTGGGCGCGGCCCTCGGCGTCGCCACCGCCGCCTCCGCCTCTCGCGGCCGCCTCGTCGCGGTCGCCGCGACTCTGGCGGCGTTGACGGCCGCCAGCGAGAAGATCAGCTTCACCAAGGTCATCGCCGCGACGCCGCCGTTGCGGTTCCTTGACGAACTGGGCCGTATCGGCCCGGATCAGAACCTTGTCCCCGGGTCCAGCTCCGGTTCCAGCACCGGTTCCGGGCAACGGGCCCCGGAGTCACGCGCCGACCGCGCCGCCGCACCGCCGCAGGACGAGCTTCCGCATGGCTGATCTCCGCACCGATGCGAACCATGGGGCCGATCTCAGCGCCGACCGCTCCGGCCGCGCCGCTGACCTCGGCGCCGACCTCAGCGCGGGCCGCGCCGCTGACCTCAGCGCCGACCTCAGCTCCGGCCGTGCCGCCGTGCCCCACCAGGCGCCTGCTCCGAACTCCGCCCAGCCTTCTGCTGAAGCGGCCCTTCTAGCCTCAGCTCAGCCAACCGCCTCGACGTCGACCCCGCCGCCGACCGACGAGACCTCCACCCCGTCCCGTCACCAGCGCCGCCCCCGCCCCACCGCCTCCACTCTCGCCGGTGCCGCCATCCTCATCGCGGTCGCGACCGTCGCGTCGCGCGTCGTCGGCTTCGGGCGCTGGCTCGTCTTCTCCCACACCGTCGGGGCGGGCTCGCTCGCCGACGCCTACAACTCCGCGAACCAGCTCCCGAACATCGTCTTCGAGATCACCGCGGGCGGTGCCCTGGCCGGGGTCGCCGTCCCGCTCCTCGCCGGGCCGCTCACCGGCGGCGGAGAGGGCCCCGCGGACCGGGAGCGGGCGTCGCGGATCGTCTCGGCGCTGCTCACCTGGACGCTCGCGGCCCTGCTCCCGCTGTCCGCCTCCGGCATCGCGCTCGCCGGGCCGATAGGGCACATCCTCGGCAGCGGCCATGGTGCCGGCTATCCCGAGCAGATCAGCCGCTTCCTGGTCTTCTTCCTGCCGCAGATCCCGCTCTACGGGGCCGCGGTCGTGCTCGGTGCGACGCTCCAGGCCGACCGCCGCTTCCTCGCCCCGGCGCTCGCACCGCTGCTGTCCAGCCTGGTCGTCATCGCCTCGTACACCGTCTTCGCCGTCCTCGACCGCGGACGCGGCGCCCATCTGGCCGACCTCCGCTATGCCCCCGAGCTCGTGCTGGCCCTCGGCACCTCGGCGGGCGTCCTGATCCTGGTCCTGTCGCTGCTGCCCGCCGTCCGCCGCGCCAAGCTCACGCTGCACCCCACCTTCCGCTTCCCCGACGGGGTCGCGCGCCGCGCCCGCTCGCTCGGCGTCGCCGGCGTCGCGACCCTGGTCGCGCAGCAGTTCGCGGTGCTGACCATCGTCCTGCTGGCCAACGCCGGGCACGCCTCCACCGGCACCCTCACCGTCTTCAACCTGGTCTGGGCCGTCTACTCGCTGCCCTACGCCGTCCTGGCCGTCCCGGTCGCGACGAGCGCGTTCACCGACCTGTCGGCGAAGTGGGCGGCCGCGGACCGCGCCGGCTACGCCCGCGGCGTCGCGGTGACCACCCAGGCGGTGCTGATCTTCTCCGCGGCCGGGGCGTCGGTCCTGGCCGCCGCCGCGTGGCCGACCGCGCGGCTGTTCCTCACCGCCCGCCACGGCTCCGGCGGCGGCGTCACCGTCGCGATGATGGGCCAGGGCCTGGCCGCCTTCGCTCCCGGGCTGATCGGCTACGGCCTGCTCGCGCACCTGAGCCGGGCCCTCTACGCCGCCGGCCGCGGCCGCGCCGCCGCCACCTCGGTCTGCGCGGGCTGGCTCACGGTGCTGGTCGCCGACCTCGCCCTGGTGACCCTGCTGCCCGGCCAGGACGCGGTCGTCGCGCTCGGCCTGGGCAACGCCTTGGGCATGTCGGTCGCCGGTGCCGCGCTGCTGACGCCGGTCCGCCGCGCCGCCGGGCGCGACGCCCTCGCCGGGGTCGGCCGGGCTGCCGCCGTCGCCGGCGTCGCGGCCGGGATCGCCACCCCCACCGGCATGGCCGCCGCCGCCCTCGTCGGCGCGACCGGCCCGTTCCAGGCCGCCGTCATCGGGGCCGCGACCGCGCTCGCGACGATCGCCCTGTTCACCCTCGCCGCCGTGGCCGCCGCCAAGCGCCTGCTGCCGGACACCGAGTGCGGCAAGTGGCTGCGCGCCACCGTCGACAGCCGGCGGCGCCGGCCGGGGCGATGAGAGCCGAGCCGATGAGAGCCGAGCCGATGAGAGCCGGGACGATGAGAGGCGGACGCACACCATGAGAGTCCTTCTGGTCCGGGCCGAGAGCACCGGCGGCATCGGCGTCCACGTCGACAACCTCACCCGCGGCCTGCGCGAGAACGGCCACGACGTCCACCCGCTCGTCGCCACCGGCAAGGGTGCCATCCCGGCCATCCGCCACGCCGCGCGCCGGGCCGCCGCCGACGTCGTCCACGCCCACGGCCTGCGGGCCGGAGCGGCGGCCTGTCTGGCGGTCCGCAAACGCACCGTCGTCACCCTCCACAACGCGCCCTCGAACCGGGCCGGCGAACTGCTGCTGCGGCTCGTCGCCCAGCGGGCCGACGTCGTCCTCGGCGCCTCCCACGACCTGGTCGACACCGCAGCTGGATACGGGGCTCGGGATGTCCGCTTCGCGCCCGTGGTCGCACCTCGCCTCCCCGCGCCGACGCGTTCCTTCCAAGAGCTGAGAACAGGGCTGAGAAGCGAACTGGGACTGGCGCCCGACGACGCGCGGCGCGTCGTCCTGGCCGTCGGCCGTCTCGCCCCGCAGAAGGACTACGCCACCCTTCTCAAGGCGTTGGTACTGATCCAGGACCGCCACGGTGCCGAGAACGTCCCACCGGTGGCGATAGCCGGCGAAGGCCCGCAGCGTGCCGCGCTCCAGGCCGTCATCGATCGCCATCAGCTCCCGGTCACGCTTCTCGGCCACCGCACCGACATCGCCGACCTGCTGCGTGCCGCCGACGTGTTCGTCATGTGCAGCACATGGGAGGCGCGGCCCCTCGCCCTGCAGGAAGCCCTGCGAGCGGGGATGGACCGCATCGTCGCCACCGACGTCGGCGGCGTGGCCGAGGTCACCGCCGGCTACTTCCCGCTGATCCCGCCGGGCGACCCCGAGGCCCTGTCCCGGTCGCTCGTCGAGACCTGGGCCGCGACGACGCCGCCGGGTGTGCGCTTCGGCCCGCTCGCCGACGGCCTCCCCGACTGGGACTCGCTGTGGCCCGGCCCCGACGACGAGCTGAAGGCCGCCCTGGACGCGTATTCGGGGTGAACGCCGGCCGCTCGCCGGACGTCCGCGGCCGAAGTGGGCCGGGCGAAACGATCATGAACGGGGCGTTGCGGGCATCCGACTGCTGTCTGACCGCCGTCCGACGGGCATGATCGGCCGGTGCCGCCGGGCCCGGCAACTGCTGATATCCTGGTCTCCCGTGGATGACAGGTTCCGGCCAGGCCGCCCCGACACGGATCACGCCCCCTCCGGCACCGCATCGCCCACCGCTCGCCTCCTCCACGAGCAGCGCCCCATCAGTTAGTCCACAGCGATCCGCGGGAGCCCCCTTTGGCACACCAGACGAAACACCTGTTCGTAACCGGGGGCGTCGCCTCCTCCCTCGGCAAAGGCCTCACCGCCTCCTCGCTCGGCGCCCTGCTCAAGGCCCGGGGGCTGCGGGTCACCATGCAGAAGCTGGACCCGTACCTGAACGTCGACCCCGGCACCATGAACCCGTTCCAGCACGGCGAGGTGTTCGTCACCGACGACGGCGCCGAGACCGACCTGGACGTCGGCCACTACGAGCGGTTCCTGGACACCGACCTGCACGGCTCGGCGAACGTCACCACCGGCCAGGTCTACTCCGCGGTGATCGCCAAGGAGCGGCGCGGCGAGTACCTGGGCGACACCGTCCAGGTGATCCCGCACATCACCAACGAGATCAAGGCCCGCATCCGCCGGATGGGCGGCGACGACGTCGACATCGTCATCACCGAGGTCGGCGGCACCGTCGGCGACATCGAGTCGCTGCCGTTCCTGGAGGCCGCCCGCCAGGTGCGCCACGAGGTCGGCCGGGACAACGTCTTCTTCCTGCACGTCTCCCTGGTGCCCTACATCGGCCCCTCCGGCGAGATGAAGACCAAGCCCACCCAGCACTCGGTGGCCAGCCTGCGCAGCATCGGCATCCAGCCGGACGCCATCGTCTGCCGCGCCGACCGGCCGATCAGCCAGGCCATCAAGCGCAAGATCTCGCTGATGTGCGACGTGGACGAGGAGGCCGTGATCGCGGCCGTGGACGCGCCGTCCATCTACGACATCCCCAAGGTCCTGCACACCGAGGGACTGGACGCCTACGTGGTGCGCCGCCTGGGCCTGCCGTTCCGCGACGTGGACTGGACCCAGTGGGACGACCTGCTGCGCCGGGTCCACGAGCCGGACCACGACGTCACCGTGGCCCTGGTCGGCAAGTACATCGACCTGCCCGACGCCTACCTGTCGGTCACCGAGGCGCTGCGCGCCGGCGGGTTCGCCAACTCCGCCCGCGTCAACATCCGCTGGGTGCCCTCCGACGAGTGCGCGACCGACGAGGGCGCCGCCAAGAACCTGTCCGACGTGGACGCGGTCTGCATCCCCGGCGGCTTCGGCGTGCGCGGCATCGAGGGCAAGGTCAACACCGTCAAGTTCGCCCGCGAGAACGGCATCCCGCTGCTCGGGCTGTGCCTGGGCCTGCAGTGCATCGTGATCGAGGGCGCGCGCCACCTGGCCGGCATCGGCGCGGCGAACTCCGCGGAGTTCGACGAGGCCACCCCGGACCCGGTGATCTCCACGATGGCCGACCAGCGCGACATCGTGGCCGGCCAGGGCGACCTGGGCGGCACCATGCGCCTGGGGCTGTACCCGGCCAAGCTCGGCGAGGGCACGCTCGTGCGCGAGCTCTACGCCGGCGCGCCGTACATCGAGGAGCGGCACCGCCACCGCTACGAGGTGAACAACGCCTACCGGCCGCGCCTGGAGGAGGCCGGCCTGGTGTTCTCCGGCACCTCGCCGGACGGGCGCCTGGTGGAGTTCGTCGAGCTGCCGCGCGAGACGCACCCCTTCCTGGTCGGCACCCAGGCCCACCCCGAGCTGCGTTCGCGTCCGACCCGGCCGCACCCGCTGTTCGCCGGGCTGATCGCCGCCGCCGTGGCGCGTTCGCAGGGCGTGCCGGCCGCCGGTACCGGTACGGACACCCTCGCCGAGGCCGGCGCCTCCGGGTCCTGATCCGTCCCGCGTCCCCCGCGACCTCCGAGCGCCCCGGCCCCGTGCCGGGGCGCTCGCCGTATCCGCCCTGTAGGCTTCGATCATCGGTATGAACTGCGTCCACGGGAGCGTGATGGAGATCCGCGACGAACCGGAGAAGTGGCCGGTCCTGGCCTCGGAGGAGAAGTTCCGCGGGCACGTGATCTCGATCCGGACCGATACCGTGCGCATGGTCGACGGGAAGGTCGCCGAACGCGACTATGTCGTGCACCCCGGTGCGGTCGGCGTGGTGGCCCTGGACGAGGCCGACCGGATCCTGCTGGTGCGGCAGTACCGGCACCCGGTGGGCTGGCGGCTGTGGGAGCTGCCCGCCGGGCTCCTGGACCACCCCGGCGAGAACCCGCTGGAGGCGGCCAAGCGCGAGCTCTACGAGGAGGCGCACCAGCAGGCCGCCGACTGGCGGGTGCTGATCGACCTGTTCACCACGCCCGGCGGCTCCGACGAGGCGATCCGCGTCTACCTGGCGCGCGGCGTGAGCGAGGCCGAGGGCGAGCAGTTCGCCCGCGAGCACGAGGAGGCCGACATGCCCGTGGTGTGGGCCGACCGCGCCGAGGTGACGCGGCTGATCCTGGCCGGGGAGCTGCACAACCCGCTGGCCGTCGCCGGGGTGCTGGCCCTGACCACGGCCATCACCACCAACGCCTTGGCGGATCTGCGGCCGGCCGACGCGCCGTGGCCGCAGCGGCCCTACTGAGCCGGCGAATGAGACCTCTGATCAGATCTCGGATTCTGAGGATGCCTCTATAACCCGGTGATTCTCGTCGGTATATGGTTTTGCGGTCTGCTGCACAGGGGGCTGGGACGCAGCGGCCGACGACCGACATGGGGGACGAGTGCGTTCGCAGCGCCTGCTTGTGGTGATCGCGGGGATCGTGGGTCTGATCGGGGTCCTGATGCTCTGGGCCGGCCCGACCCAGGGCGTCGGCCGCGCCGAGACCGACACCGTGCACTACGCGCAGCGTGCCTACGAGTTCGCCGGGTACGACGACAAGACCGCCACCGACAAGGCGGTCGATTTCGTGTGCGACGACGAGGTCGACTACACGGACATCAAGCGCGGCGACTGCGTATGGAACACCACCGGCGTGCTCAGCTTCCCGAAGCCCTACCAGGAGATATTCCGCGCGCGTCCCGGGTTCCCGGCTTTGATGTCGCTGTTCATCCGGGTGTTCGGTGACCAGGGGATCTATCTGACGGTCCTGTTCCTGCAGATCGCGACCGGCGTGCTGCTGGTGCTGGCGGCCCGCGCGGTCGGGCTTCCAGGGCTGTGGCCCCTGGCGGCCGAGGTGGCGTACTTCGTGCTGCCGTCCGGCTTCGTCGGCACGCGGGTGCTGTCCGAGGCGGCGAGTTCGGTGGGCCTGGTCGCGCTGCTGTACGCCGCGGCGCTGATCGTCCAGGACCGCCGGCGCACCATGGCGGTCTCCGTCGCGGCGGCGGCGTTCGCGTGGCTGTTCGCGGTGCGGGCGGCCGACGCGGCCATGGCCGCGTCGTTCCTGCTGGCGGTCGGCGTCGGCGCGCTCGCGCTCCGCAAGCCGCGGCGGCCGTGGGCGGTCCGGCTGGCCGTGCTGTCCGGAGCCTCGCTCGCGGTCATGGTCGCGATCAGCGCCGCCCTGGCGTGGCCGACGATCAACCAGGGGATCACGGACACCATGACCGACCACTTCACCCAGCCGGTGAAGCCCGACATGTACATCCGCTTCCTGCACGCCGAATTCCGGTTCTGGCGGGCGTTCCTGCCTTTGATCGCCGGCGGCGCCTACCTGGTCGTGCTGGCCGCGCTCGGGCTGTGGGGCGTGGCGCGCTGGGTGCGCGGATGGGCCGCCGCGGTGTTCCTGGGGGTGGCGGCGGTCGGCCCGGCCTCGCTCCTGTTGCATCCGGGCGACTGGGCCCGGATGCTGGTGCCGATGTGGATCGTCGTCTCGCTGGGGCTGCCGCTGCTGGTGGCGCCGCTCATGCCGCGCCGGGAAACGCCCGTGCCCGAATCCGGGGACGCCGAAGAGAACGACTCGCCCCTCGTTCCCGCAGCGGTGCTGGAATCGTGAGTGCCGTCACCGCCGTCGTCATCGACTTCTACGGCACTCTGACCCTCAGCACCCCGAACGACGCCTGGACGGAGGCCGCGGCCGCCAGCGCCGCGCCGCTCGGGCTCTCGACCGACCGCTGGCGCGAGGCGCTGGACGCTTCGTTCGTCGAGCGGGCGACCGGCGCCCTCGGCGACCTGACGGAGACGTTCCGCGAACTGGCGCGGCGGTGCGGCGTCTCGCCGTCGGAGGAGGCCCTCGCCGAAGCGTGCTCGGCCCGGGTGCGGGCGCAGAACGCGCTGTTCCGGTTCCGGCCGGACGCGCGCGGGGCGCTGGAGACGTTGTCCGGTCGTGGGTTCCGGCTGGGTCTGCTCAGCGACTGCACGCCGGAACTGCCGGCCGCCTGGCCGGACCTGGAGGTCGCACCGTACTTCGACACGGCGGTCTTCTCGTGCGTGGAAGGGATCAAGAAGCCCGATCCGGCGTTCTTCCATCTGGTCTGCGAGCGGCTCGGCGTGCGGCCCGCCGACTGCCTGTACGTGGGCGACGGCGGTTCGCACGAGCTGACCGGCGCCGCCGGGGTCGGGATGACGGCGTTGCTGTTGCGGGCGCAGGACTGGCACAGCAACAGCGCCCACGATCGCGAGGAGGACTGGGGCGGTCCGGAGATCGGCTCGTTCACTGAGCTGACCAGCCTTGTGAGCACACCGGGTCTCAGTGCTCGGTCACACCTCGCCCACCATCAGGGACGCGATTAGGCTTCAATCCCGGAAACCGACGATTCGCCGTCCCGGGGAGGTCCGCGATGAGCGCCCAGTACTTCGGTCCCGCGCCGTGGGAGGGTCCGGCCAAGCATTACGGGCCGGTGGCCAGCGTGGCGGTGCTGTCGGACGTGCACGCCAACGTGCCGGCGCTGCGTGCGGTGCTGGCCGAGCCCGAGGTGGCCGCCGCCGACCTGGTGGTCTTCAACGGCGACCTGACGTGGGGCGTGGACCCGGACCAGACGGTGCGGATCGTGCAGGGCCTGGGGCTGCGCGCGGTGTGCGTGCGCGGCAACAGCGAGCGCTTCGTCCGGCACATCGCCACCGGCGCCTACACCCCGGCCAACCCGCGCCAGCAATGGGTCCCGGCCCGCCACGGCACCGGCGCCCTGGCCTTCGTCGGCTCGTTCCCCTTCAGCGTCGTGGTGGACGTCAAGGGCCTGGGCGAGGTCCGCTTCTGCCACGGCTCACCCCGCAGCGACAACGAGGCGGTGACGCCCAGCACCTCCGAGGAACGCTTCCGGGAACTCACCGCCGGCATCACCGAACAAGTCCTGGTCACCGGGCACACCCACCTCCAGTTCGACCGCCGCGTCGCCGGCATCCGCAGCGTCAACCCCGGCAGCGTCGGCCTCCCGTACCACGGCGGCGACCCGGGCGTGGCCTACTGGGCCCTGCTCGGCCCCGACGTCCGACTCCGCCACACCCGGTACGACGTCCGCGAATCGGTCGCGGCCATCGAAGCCGCCGGTGACCCGGGCCGCCTGCGCATCGCCGACCTGCTGCTGCGCCCGCCGGCTCCGGAGGAGATCATCGCCGAGGCCGAGCAGATGGTGCTGGTGGACTGACCGGTCGCCGGACTGAGCGGATGGGCGTCGGCTCCCGCTCACCCGATAGCCGCGGCTGCCGCAACCGGCCCACCTTCCGCAGCCGGCCCGTCCTCCGCTATCCGCGCCGTCCGCGCCGGCGACAGCGCCGCCACCACGGCCGCGACCGCCATCCCGGCGATCGCGACCCACATGGCTGCGCGGTAGCCGAAGTGGGTGGCCAGCAGGCCGCCGACCGGGGCGCCGATCGTGAACATGCCCCAGTTCAGCGAACGGATCGTGGCGTTGGTGCGGCCCTGGAGGCGGTCCGGCGTCACCGACTGGCGGTAGGCCATCTCGCTCGGGCCGCTGACGCCCAGCGCCACCCACACCAGGAACTGCGCCCCGGCGGCCATCACCCAGCCCGCGGTGCCGGCGGCCGCGAGGGCCGCCAGCGCCCACGCGCACGGTTCGGCCAGCCGCTCGCCGACCACCACACGGCCGGCGCCGAAACGGCCCAGGCGGCCGGACAGCGTGTTGCCGACCAGCGCCCCGAGCCCGCCGGCGGCCATCACCAGGCCCAGGCCGAACGGCGCGCGCTCGGCGTCGTGACCCAGGCCGTGCAGGACGAACAGCGGGAACACGGTCGAGATCACACTCGCGAACAGGAACCGGGCGTGCAGCGTCAGCGCCGTGCTCTTCAGGACCGGGTGCCGGTAGACGAACCGCACGCCCTCCCGCAGTTCCGCCCGCAGATCGCGGGTCTCGTGGTCCGGCGCCGGCTCCGGACGCCGGATCGTCGCCAGCACCGCTCCCGACGCCAGGTACGACACCGCGTCCACCACCATCGACACCGGCGCCCCGACGAGCGCGACCAGCGACCCGCCGAGGAACGGCCCCGTCGACTGCGCCATCGCCGACGTCTGCTGCAACCGCGCGTTCGCGGACGTCAGGCCGGACGGCGGGATCAGCTGCGGCAGATACGACTGGTGCGCCGCGTCATACAACAGCGACAGCGCACCGAACGCGGCGACGAACGCCGCCAGCTCGTAGACGGTCAGCATCTTCGCGGCGGCCAGGCCCGCGACGAGCATCAGCAGCCCGCCGCGCACCAGATCCGTCGCCACCAGGATCGGACGCCGCCGGTACCGGTCGGCGATCACGCCCGCCAGCAACCCGAACAGCAGATACGGCGTCCACCGCGCCCCGTTGAGCAGCCCCACCTGCGCGTCGCTGGCCTTCAGGGTCAGCACGGCCAGAGTCGGCAGGGCCACGGTCGTGACGTAGGTTCCGAACGTCGACACCGCGTCCGCCGTCCAGAACCGCGCATACCCCGGATACGCGAAAATCCCCACCATACGGAGGAAAGCTATCAGAGGCGTGATCGCCGTCTCGCGCGCAGCACCACGAACTTCGGATTGCCGGCCACCACATCGCAGTTCCCGAACAGCCGCTTCAGTTTCGCGTGGTATCCCAGGTGCCGGTTCCCCACCACCCACAGCTCCCCGCCCGGCCGCAACGCCGCCCGCGAACCGGTGAACATCCGCCACGCCACCGCGTCGGTCGTCGCCTGGTGCGCGTGGAACGGCGGGTTGTTCAGCACCAGGTCCACGCTCTCGCGCTCGAACCCCGCCAGGCCGTCCCCGACCCGGAACGCCGCGTCCCGCGTCCCCGCCGCGAACGTCGCCTCGAACGTGGCGCGCGCCGAGGCCACCGCCTGGTACGACTCGTCGACGAACGTCACCGACGCCTCCGGGCTCCCGAGCGCCGCCGCCAGCCCCACGACTCCGTTGCCGCAGCCCAGGTCCACGATGTGCGCGGCATCGGAGCGCCGCGGCAGGTGCTGGAGGAAGAACCGCGTGCCGATGTCCAGGTGGTCGGCGGAGAACGTGCCCGCGTGGTTCACGACGGTGCGGCCGGCCACGAGCCCGGCGTCCTCCGGCAGCCGGTACGCCAGCGGCCACGGGCTGGGGGCGGGCGCCAGCGCCGGATCGATCTCGCAGAAGATCAGCCGCGCCTTGCGCACCGCCAGCGACGTCCGCGTCGGGCCGAGGATCCGCTCGAAGGCCTGGAGCGTCGAGGTGTGGATCTCGGTCACCATCCCGGTGCCCACGATCCTCGTCCCCGTCCCCAGAAACGGACGCAACCGGCGAAGCCGGTCCTCCAGCAGCGCCAACGACTTGGGCACCCGCACCAGGAGCGAGGCGGGGCGTCCCGAGAAATCATCGACCGTCGACAGCAGTTCCAGGTCGGGATCCGTCATCCCGTTTCTGGAGACGTTCAGGAGAGTCGCCTGCTGAGTGAGGAACGAATCAGAGATCTGAGTGACCGCCGCCCCGGCGGCCAGGAGCGAGGTCGTCAGCGCACCCCATCGGTCGCCGAAGACCACCGTGCGGCCGGACGGGGCGGGCAGGCCGGAGGAGCCGGAGGAGCCGGACAAGCCCTCCAGGTGGCGCAGCAGGTACTCGTCCGAGGCGTCCCAGGCCCGCAGCCGCTCCCGCGGATCCTCCGGGAACCGCGTCAGCTCCAGCTCGCCGGGCAGGGGCGGCGCCCCGGTCAGAGCCACTTCGCCCGCTTCAGAAGGATGTAGATGAACACGCACGACACGGCCATGACGCCGAGCACGATGTAGTACGAGTAGTGGTAGTGCAGCTCGGGCATGTCGTCGAAGTTCATGCCGTAGATCCCCGCGATCGCCGTCGGCACCGCCAGGATCGCCGCCCACGCGGAGATCCGCCGCATGTCGTTGTTCTGCTGCACCGACACCCTCGACCGGTCGGCGTCGAGCATGTGGTCCAGCAGCTCGTTCCACTCCCTCGCGGCCTCGGTGGAGCGCAGGACGTGGTCGGCCACGTCCCGGAAGTACGGGTACGTCTCCTTCGCGACCCGCTCCTCGAACCCCTCGACCAGCGCCTTCGCCGGCATCACCAGCGGGATCACCGCGCGCGCGAACACGATGGCGTTGCGCTTGAGCGCGTAGATCGGACCACCGTAGTCACCGCGCACGGGCGAGAAGACCTCGGTCTCCAACTGGTCGATGGAGTCCTGCATCAGGCCGGCGTACCGGGTGTAGGAATCGACGATCTGGTCGGCGACCGCGTACAGCACCGCGCTGGGCCCGTGCTCCAGCAGCTCCGGCTCGTTCTCTATGCGCTTGCGCACTCCCGACAGCGGGTTGGCGTCGCCGTGCCGCACCGTGACGATGAAGTTGTCGCCGAGGAACACCGAGATCTCGCCGAGTCGCAGCGGATGGTGCGGGTCGTGCTCCAGCAGCGTCTTGAACACCAGGAACGTCGATCCCTTGTAGTGCTCCAGCTTGGGCCGCTGGTGGGCGCTCATCGCGTCCTCCACCGCCAGCGGGTGCAACCCGAACTCGCTCGCCACCAGGTCCAGCTCGTCCGGCTCGGGTTCGTAGAGGCCCAGCCACAGGAACGCCGAAGGGTCCCCGCAACTGCGCGCCTGATCCAGCGCGTCCGAGAGGTCGGCGGGTGCCGAGACGCGGCGGCCACCCCGATAGGTCGCGCAGTTCACGATCATGGGTGCGATTATCCCGCAGGTGCCCGCGAGGGCCGAATCCCGAGGCGCGACGCGGTGCGCGCGGTCCGTCACCGCCGTGCTCCGCGCCACTGCGTTCATCGCGGGCCGCGCACAAGCCGTAGGGTGATCCTGTGACCCTGGTACTCCTGATCCGCCACGGCCGCAGCACGGCCAACAGCTCCGGCGTGCTGGCCGGCTGGACTCCGGGCGTGCGGCTGGACGAGCGCGGCGAGCAGCAGGCCGGCGAGCTGGCCAAACGGCTGGCCGAGGTGCCGCTGGCCGCGGCCGTCGTCTCGCCGCTGGAACGCTGCCGCCAGACCGCCGACCTCGTGCTGGCCGGCCGCGACGGCCTGCCGGTGCACCTCGACGAGCGGATCGGCGAGTGCCGCTACGGCGACTGGACCGGGCGCACGCTGGCCGAGCTGGCCCAGGAACCGCTGTGGCGCACGGTGCAGGCGCACCCGTCGGCCGCGCGCTTCCCCGGCCCCGACGGCGAGTCGATGGCCGACATGTCCGCGCGTGCGGTGGCCGCGGTGCGGGAATGGAACACCCTGATAGCCGCCGAGCACGGACCGGAGGCGGTGTGGGCGCTGTTCTCGCACGGCGACATCATCAAGGCGCTCGCCGCCGACGCCCTGGGCCTGCACCTGGACCAGTTCCAGCGCATCACCTGCGACCCGTGCTCGGTCACCGCGGTCCGCTACACCGAACTGCGGCCGTTCGTGCTGCGCCTGAACGACGTCGGCGGGGATCCGGCGCCCTACAAGCCGGCCACCGAGCGTTCGCCCTCAGCGGACGGCGACGCCGCGGTGGGGGGCGGCGCAGGCGCCGACAACACGTGAACGCATAGGCTTGATTGCGGGGGCCCACACGAGGGCCTGACCGGAGCTTGTAGGAGGAATACGGTGTCACGGGAACTCTTCGTCTACGACCCCCCGGAGCGGTTCGTCGCCGGCACCGTCGGACTCCCCGGGCACCGCACCTTCTACCTGCAGGCGGCCGACGGCGGCCGGATCACCTCGGTGGCGCTGGAGAAGGAGCAGGTCGAGGCGCTGGCCGAACGGCTGGACGACCTGCTCGACGAGGTGGTGCGGCGCTCCGGAGGCGCGGCCCCGGTGCCCGCCATCGCGCCGCTGGAACTGGCCGACGACAAGCCGCTGGAGCAGCCGGTGTTCGAGGAGTTCCGGGTGGCGGCGCTGGCGCTGGCCTGGGACGGCGAGACCCAGCGCGTGGTGATCGAGGCGATGGCGCCGATGGAGGGCGGGGGCGAGCCGCCGCTGGGCGACATGGAGGCCGACGGGCCGCCGACCATGGTGGTGCGGCTGACCGGCGCCCAGGCCCGGGCGTTCACCACGCGGGCCAAGGCCGTGGTCTCGGCCGGCCGGCCGCCGTGCCCGTTCTGCTCGCTGCCGCTGGACCCCGAGGGACACGTCTGCCCCCGGGCCAACGGCTACCGGCGGCGCGCGGCTTGAGCACGCCCGGGGCCGAGCCCGTGGAGTCCGGGGAATCCGTCGCGCAGGAGGTGGACTTGGCCCACGTCACGCGGGTGCTGACGACCGGTGAGATGGCCATCACCGGCCGGCTCACCAACGCCTCCAACGCCACCCTCTACGGCACGGTGACGCTGGACGGCGTGACGCTGGAGTGCGTGCACAAGCCGGTCGCGGGGGAGCGGCCGCTGTGGGACTTCCCGAACGGCACGCTGGCCGCCCGCGAGGTCGCCGCCTACGAGCTGTCCCAGGCCACCGGCTGGCGGATCGTGCCGCCGACGGTGATGCGGGAGGGGCCCTGGGGGCCGGGGATGTGCCAGTTGTGGATCGACACCCCTGATGACGACGACCACGAGCTGCTGGCCCTGCTGCCGGAGGACTTCGACCAGGACCCCGACGACGCCGCCGCGCGCTGGCGCCCGGTGCTGTCCGTGGAGCTCGGCGACGGCCGCCCGGCGGTGCTGGCGCACAAGGCCGACGAGCGCCTCCGCCGGATCGCGGCCTTCGACGCGGTGGTGAACAACGCCGACCGCAAGGGCGGGCACCTCCTGGTCGGGACCGCCGACCCCGGCCACGTGTACGGGATCGACCACGGCCTGACCTTCAACGTCGACGACAAACTGCGGACCCTGCTGTGGGGCTTCAGCGACGAGCCGCTGGGCGACGAGGTCCGCGAGGTCCTGGAGCGCCTCGACGGCGCCATCGCCTCCGGCGAGCTGGGCGGCCGCCTGGCCGAGCTGCTCGACGCCGGGGAGGTCGCGGCCACGCGCGAGCGGATCAGGGAGCTGTTGCGGACCGACCGGATCCCGGGGCCCGAGGGGCGCCGGCGGCCGGTGCCGTGGCCGCCGTTCTAGGACGCGCCGTTTCCGGCTCCCGTGCCTGAAGACGGGCGCGAACACCATGGGGAGGGGCACTGTCATGGATCAGAGTCCGGAGCTGCTCGCGGCCCATCAGGCCCGGCGCGACGCCTGCGACCGCCTGCTGGCACCGTCGGCGCCGCTGCCCGGGCCCCAGGCATCCGACGTGGTGCTGTCCTGCCCGGGCGGGGTGGCGCTGGTGCGCAACACCGAGACCGACCCGGAAGCGTTCCTGTTCAGCTTCGGCGCGGCGTATGAATCGCGGCTGGCGCCGAAGGTGGAAGGCCCGAAGGCGTTCGCCCGGCTGCTGGACCTGTGGGCCGCCGAGCGGTGCTACCGGCCGGGGCCGGACAGCGTCGCCACGATCACCTGGCCGTCCCGGGACACCGAGGTGACGCGCGCCCTGGTGGAGCGCGGGTTCGCGCCGCAGACCGTGTTCGCGGTGCGGCTCGCCGGGCGCCCCGTGACCGGTGCCGACGACCCCGGGGTGACGGTGCGCCGTTTCGAGCAACGGGATGTCGAAGCCGTCGTCGACCTCTGGATCGAGCAGGTGCTGTGGGACGCCCGGTTCGGGGTCGCGGCGGTCCGGCCCTCCACCCGTCCCCGGATCGAGGAGCAGGTGGCGCTCGCCGTGGCCGGCGAGGAGAAGTGGGGCTGGGTCGCCGAGCGGGACGGCGTGGTCGTGGGCTTGGTCGTGGTGCAGCCGCCGGGCTACTCGGACTGGGCCGCGCACACCGTCCGGGTGGCGCCGGCGGCGTATCTGACGTGCGGGGTCGTGGCGGTGGGGGAGCGGGGCGCCGGGGTCGGGGCGGCGTTGGCGCGGTGCGTGCACACCGATCTGGACGCCGCCGGGATCGGCGCGACGCTGCTGCACTACACCGCGGCGAACCCGCTGTCGGGGCCGTTCTGGAGCCGGTGCGGATACCGGCCGTTGCAGACGGTGTGGGGGCGCGGCACGGTGGGCTGAGGGGCGCGTGCCATCGGAACAAACCAGGCCCATGGCACTGTTGCGCCTGGCGGCGGCCCCGCGCCGTCCTCCGCCACCCCGTCCCGGGCACTGTCCAGGCCGACCCCGATAGGATCATCCGCATGCACGCATGGCCCGCCCCCGAGGTCCCCGAACTGCCCGGTCACGGCCCCGCCGTCCGGCTCCACGACTCCGCCGCGCGGGCCCTGGTGCCCACTCCGGCGGCCGGACCCGGCGAGCCGGCCCGCATCTACGTGTGCGGCATCACGCCGTACGACGCGACGCATCTCGGGCACGCCAACACGTACCTGGCGTTCGATCTGGTCCAGCGGGCGTGGCGGGACGCCGGGCACCCGGTGCGGTACGTGCAGAACGTCACCGACGTCGACGACCCACTGCTGGAGCGCGCCGCGGCCACCGGCCAGGACTGGGAGGCGCTGGCCGAGCAGGAGACGGCGCTGTTCCGCGAGGACATGACCGCGCTGCGGATCCTGCCGCCGGCCCACTATGTCGGCGCCGTGGAGTCGATCCCGCTGGTCGTGGACCTGGTGGTGAAGCTGCTGGCGCTGGGCGCGGCCTACGACGTGGACGGCGACGTCTACTTCTCGGTGCACGCCGACCCGGCCTTCGGCTCGGTGTCGCATCTGGACCCGGCCGAGATGCTCACCACCTTCGCCGAGCGCGGGGGCGACCCGGAGCGCCCGGGCAAGAAGCACCAGCTGGACTGCCTGCTGTGGCAGTCCGAGCGCGATGGCGAGCCGGCGTGGGACCCCGGTGCGGCGGGCCGCGCGGCCGGCCTGCGCCCGGGCCGCCCCGGCTGGCACATCGAGTGCGCCGCGATCGCGCTGGAGCACCTGGGCATGGGCCTGGACCTGCAGGGCGGCGGCAGCGACCTGGTGTTCCCGCACCACGAGATGGGCGCCTCCGAGGCCCAGGTGGTGACCGGCGAGCGGCCCTACGCCCGCAGCTACGTCCACTCCGGCATGGTCGGCCTGGACGGCGAGAAGATGTCGAAGTCCAAGGGCAACCTGGTCCTGGTCTCCAAGCTCCGCCACGCCGGCGTCGACCCGATGGCCATCCGCCTGGCCCTGCTCGCCCACCACTACCGCACCGACTGGGAGTGGACCGACGCCGACCTGGAGTCCGCCCAGGCCCGCCTGGCCCGCTGGCGCGCCGCGGTCTCCCGCCCGGACGGCGTCCCCGCCGACGACGTGCTGGCCGCGGTCCGCGCCCGGATGGCCGAGGACCTCGACACGCCCGGCGCCCTGGCCGTGATCGACGCGTGGGCGGCGCGGCAGGAGGCCGCGGACGAGGCCGCCGGCGAGGCCGTGGAACGGAACACGGCGGCGCCGGGGCAGATCAGCCGGGTCGTGGACGCGCTGTTGGGAGTCGCGCTCTGAAAGAGCTGTCAGGGTTCTGACCTTTTCGGTCAGAACCCTGAGTCGTCCCACTCGTCGTACCCGCTGCACCCGTCGCACCGTCCGCGGCGGGAATCAGGCCTCGGCGAGGTCCCGGCGCGTCCGGATCGGGCTGGCGAGCACCGCGACGGGGACGGCGAGCGCCGCGACCGCGCTTCCCCACAGTGCGACGCGCGGGCCGTCCCAGGACGCGACCGCCCCGGCGGCGAGGGCGCCGAGCGGGATGACGCCCCACGACACGAACCGCACCGTGGCCATGACCCGCGGCAGCAGTTCGGTCGGGGTGGCGACCTGGCGGTAGGTGCGGGCCACGATGCTCGCCACGACGACCGTGGCCGCGAACGCCGCGTTGCCGAGGATGAACGCCGCAACGCCCCAGCCGTGGCCGGCGATCGGCAGCAGCGCGCAGGACAGCGGCAGCGCGAGGGCGGCGCCGACAACGGCGCGGCCGGTGCCGACGCGGCGCGTCAGGCGGGGTGTGAGGGACGCGCCGAGCAGGCTGCCGACGCCCTCGGTGGCCATCACCGCGCCCACCGCGGCCGGGGTCAGGCTCAGGGTGCGCACCAGGAACAGCGGCGTGAGGGCGGTCAGGGCGCCGCAGACGAAGTTGATCGCGGTCGCGTACCAGAGGTTCGCCCGCTGGATCGGCTCCCGCATCAGGTACTGCCACCCCTCGCGGATCGAGGCGCGGATGGTGCGGCGGTCCGGCCCGTCCGCCGGTGCGACACGCGGCGGCCGCGGCACGTCGCGCAGCAAGAACGCTGATATCAGGTAGCTGAAGACGTCCACCACGATGCTGACCGCCGCCCCGACCGCCTGCACCAGCGCGCCGCCGAGCGACGGCCCGGCGAGCGTGGTCACCGCCTCGGTCGCGGACGTGAGGCTGTTCCGGGCCGTCAGTTCCTCCTTGCCGACCAGGAACGGCAGCATGGTCGAGTTGCCGACGTCGAACACCACCGACGCCAGTCCCACCACCAGGGCCACCACGACCAACTGCGTGACCGTCACCGACGCCACCCACCACGCGACCGGCACCGACGCCAGCGCCGCCGCCCGCACCAGATCCATCGCGATCTGCGTCTCCCGCAACGGCAGCCGTCCCACCAGCACCCCCGCCGGCAATCCGATCAGCGCCCACGCCGCGAACGAGGCCGCCGTGACCGCTCCCACCGCGAAGCTCGACGCGTGAGCCAGCCCCAGGGCGGCGAGCGGAAGCGCGACCGTGGTCACGGCGCTCCCCACACGGCTGATCGAGGAGCCGGCCCAGTAGCGCCAGAACCAGGAGTGGACGGAGGCGGGAGGGGCCTGTGCGGCCCGCCCTTCGACCTCTGCTTCGGACTTCGGCGTGGTGGTGGTCAAGGTCGAGTCCTCCCGAGTCGGGTCCATGAGTCGGTTCCCATTGTGAACTGACTATACTGGCCCCGTGAAGTACACCCGCATCGGCGACAGCGACTGCTCGATCGCGCAGGCGCTCGACGTGGTCGGCGACTGGTGGACCCTGCTGGTCGTCCGCGATATCGCCGGCGGCTCCACCCGCTTCTCGGACCTCGCCGCGGAACTGGGCGTCAGCCGCAGGATCCTGACCGAGCGCCTCGCGCTGCTCGTGGAACGCGGGGTACTGGAACGGCGTCAGTACACTGACCGGCCCCCGCGCTTCGAGTACCACCTCACCGACGCCGGACGCGGGCTGCTCCCGGTCCTGGTGGCGCTCCAGAACTGGGGCGCACGCCACGTGATGGGCGACGGCACGCTGACCGCCACATCGGAACCCGCCTCCGCCGAAGCCCGGCGCGTCCACGCGCTGATCGGCATCCGGATCCCGCATCTGATGCTGCCCGGCGCCGATGGGAGGCTCACCGACCCTGTGGCCGAAGCCGCTTCTGTCAGCGCCGAAGCGGCCGAAGCGGCCGAAGCGGCCGAAGCGGCCGAAGCGGCCTGGACCGTCCTCTACACCTTCCCCGGTTCACCCACCGTCGAGCCCGGCCTCGCACCGGGCTGGGACACCGTCCCCGGCGGCCCCGGCTGCACCCTGGAAGCCCGCACCTTCCGTGACCGCCTCCCCGAGTTCACGCGGGCCGGCGCCGCCGTCATCGGCGTCTGCACGCAGCGTCCCGAGCAGCTGGCCCAGTTCGCGGCGTCGGAGAACCTGCCCTTCCCCCTGCTCTCCGACCAGGCCCTGGAACTCACCACCGCCCTGCGGCTGCCGTCCTTCCGCGCGGCCGGCGCGGACCGCCTCAAGCGCGCCACGCTCATCGTCGACGCCGCCCGGACCATCCGCGGCGCGCTCTACCCCGTGCCCGATCCGGCGGCGTCCGTCGACGATGCACTGCGCCTCATCGAGGGGCTGGGCGCCAAGACAGGAGTGCGGTCCGAAGCGCCGTGAAGACGCTCCGGACCGCGGTCACCCGCTGTCGACCGCCGTCACGCGGCGGCTACGGGCGGATCACCTCACTTCTGCACGCCGGCCTGCTGCCGCTCGTGCCGCGGCTGCTTCGCCTTCGGCTTCGGCTTCGCGGGAGCACCCGCGCCGACGCCCGCGGCCTGCTGCCGCTCCATCGGCTGCTGGTGCTGCTGCTGCCGGTCCATCGGCTGCTGCTGCCGCTCCATCGCGTGCTGCTGCCGTTGCGTCGCCTGCGTCTGCGGGCGGGCGGCGGCACGCTCACCGAACTCGGCGTTCTGAGTCGGCGTCATCGTCTCGGACGCGTGGCCCTCCACGACGTTGGTGATCCGGAACTTCACCGGAGGACCGTCGCCCTGCTGCTTGTCGTGCGGGCGGCACATGACCACCGAGCCGGGCTCCAGCGGCCCGTCCAGGTTGCCGGGCACGTAGGCCCGCACGTGTTTACCACCACCGACAGGGTTCAGGACCGCGATTCGCGGCATCATCTTCTCGGTTCCATCGGGCCGGGTCTCGCGCCGCGTGAAGTCGTCGAGCTCGACGACCTGGAACTTGTGCCGCACGTCCGACTTCGCGACGTGGGTGCTTTCCGTTTCGTTCTTCTTTCCGGACTTGGACATCGCCTGGACCTCCTTCAGGTCTAGCGGACCCCCGATCCAGCTACTCATCACCGGGTCCGGCGTGTCCTCTCTGCCGGGGTCATCCGGGTGAACTCCCACGGCATGCGGGGAGTTCACCCGGGTCACCGGATCAGTCCTTCAGCAGCACGAACACCACCGTGCTGGTCGCCCCCTTCTTGATCTTCACGGTCTTCACCTGCGGCTGGTAGCCGTCCTTGGCCGCGATCACCGTCAACGGGTTGTTGCGGTAGTCGAGCCACAGGGCGTAGTTGCCGTTGATGTCGGTGTGCAGGGTGTAATGAGTGGCCCAGGTGTCGATCTGGACGGTGGCGCCGGCCAACGGAACGCCGGCACCGCTCGCGTCGGTGGACGAGACGCTGCCGGCGATCTTGCCCCACGTCGCCGGGGGCTTCACCGTCATCGTCACCCCGACCGGGGTCAGCGGGTACGGGGTGTCCGAGCTCAGGCCCAGGCTCGCCGTGTACGCGCCCGGCTGGGTCACCGTCGCGTCACCGGCGTTCACCGTGACGGTGAACGTCCCGGAGGCCCCGGGGGCGAGCGTCAGGGTCGTGGCACTCTCGGTCAGCCACGGCACGTCGGTCGACGGCCCGCCGGTGTAGCCGGGCAGCACCTGCGCGGTCGCCAGCGGCGGGGTCAGTGTCCCCTGGCCGCCGCCGACCGTGTAGAAGCCCAGTGCGCCGGCGAAGCGGTAGGCGCTGACGTTGGAGTTCGGCAGCGTCGCCCACGCGTCGGCCGCCGGGTCGTACGCCCACGCCTGGTTGGTCAGGCCGCCGTCGACCACGCCGCCGGTCACCACCAGCTTGCCGTTGGCGCCGGCGGCGCCCGCCGCCCAGACCGCGGCCGGCGCGGACGCGGCCTTGGTCCAGGAGTCGGCCGTCGCGTCGTAGACGTACGTGTTCTGACTCGGCGCGCTGGCACTGGTGCCGCCGGCGCAGACCAGCTTGTTCTGCGCATCGGCGCAGGCCAGCCAGGACGTCGACTCCGGGTACGCGGCCAGCTTGGTCCACGACCCGGCCGCGGCGTCGAACACGTACACGTCGGTGGTGCCGCACGAGCTGGTGCAGCCGCCCACGATGTACAGCTTCGAGCCGATCACCGCGCTGCCCGAGCCGGCGTACGCCACCGGCGCCGCCGGTCCGGTGCTCCAGGAGTTCGCCGCCGGGTCGTAGATCTCCATCTTCGAGTCGGTGTCGCCGGAGGTGGCCCACCCGCCGACGACGTACAGCTTCCCGTTGATGAACCCGTGCGCAGGCGACTCGCGGGTGTCGCTCGCCGAGGCCAGCGCCGTCCAGGAGCCGCCCGCCGGGTCGTAGGAGTACAGCTTGTTCGAGTCGTTGCTGCCGTCGAACCCGAACCCTGAGTAGAGCTTCCCGCCGGCGAAGTCGGCGATGTCGTCCTGGATCAGGCTCGGGAAGTTCGCGATCGGCTGCCAGCTGTCACCGGCCGTCGGGGCGGTGTGGCGCACCGCCGCGGCGCCCAGCTTCTTCGAGGCCAGCAGTGCGCTGCCGGTGGTCACGTTCGCCGGCACGATCTGCGTCGGTGCCGCCGGCACGTTCTGCATCACGAACCCGCCCGGCTGCTCCCCGACGTTCAGCGTCGCCGGGGCGGTGCCGGTGTTCTTCACGGTGACCGTCTGCGTCGCGGTCCCGCCCCACGCCACGGTCTTGGCGACGGAGCCCGGCGCGACGGTCAGCCGCCCCGCCTTCAGCGCGAAGTCCGCCTCGACGACCTTGCCCGCCGCCACGGCCGGGGTCGCGGTGCCCGTGGTGTAGTGCGCCTTGGTCGCGGTCAGCGGCACCGAGCCGGTGGCCGGCGAGAAGAACCAGTAGAACGCACCCTTCAGCGCCGGGTCCGAGGTGGCCGCCGAGGTGCCGCCGACGGTCGGCGCGGCGGTCTCCGCCACGCTCACGCCGGCCAGCGGGCCCTTGGTGTTGGCGTCGGTGACCTGGCCGATCACCAGGCCGCCGGGCACCACGTCACAGGTCGGCGCGCCCAGCAGGACGTCGTCGACCTGCCAGAAGTAGGCCCAGGTGCCGGTGTAGTGGAACCGGGCCTGCACCTGCGTCTTGCCCGCCGCCTGCGGCAGCGGGATCCGCACCTTGGAGCCGTCGACCGGGGACGAGGTCTGGGCCCAGACCGACGTCCAGGTGGCGCCGCCGTCCACGCTGACCTCGACGGTCGCCGTGGAGCTGCCGTACGGCTTGTAGTACGTGGCGAAGTCGAGCTCCGGCGCGGCGACCGCGGACAGGTCCGCGACCGGCGAGGTCAGGTACGTGTCCTGCGACTTGCCGGTGCCCAGGAAGTCGCTGTCGACGATCGCGAACCCGCCGGTGCCGGTGGTCCGGTTCCCGCGCGCGCCCGGGTCGTCGAACTCCCAGCCGCCGGAGGCGGTGTTGTTCGTGATCGTCCAGCCGGCCGGCGTCGAGGTGCCGTCGAAGGTCTGGTACTGGCCGACGTGGCCGGGGGCGTACCCGGCGGCCGTGCAGTTCGCCGCGTCCACCTTGACCGAGATCGGCTGGGTCACGGTGGTGACGCCCACCGGGACCGACGTGTCCGTGGTCTGATACCCCGGGTAGGCGGCCGTGGTGTGCAGCTGGTAGGTCTTGTTCACCGGCAGCTGGATCGAGTAGGCGCCGGTCTTCGGGTTCGTGTACACCGGTCCGCCCGGCATGCCGTCCACCGTGATCGTGGCGTACAGCGGGTAGCCCTGACCGGAGCCGTCGGTCACCTTGCCGGTGACCGCGACGCGGGCCACGGCGGCCAGGGCGAAGTTCTCCGCGACGGTGGCGCCGTCGGCGACCACGACGCCGTCGACCGTCTGGTCGGCGTAGCCGAAGGCGCTGGCGGTGACGGTGTAGGTGCCGGGCAGCACGGACAGCGAGTAGCTGCCGTCCGCGGCGGTCGTCGCGCTCGTGGTCCCGGCCGACACCTTGGCGCCGGCCACCGGGCTGGTGCCGTCGGTGACCTTGCCGGACACGACGCCGTGGGGTCCGCTGGTGAACGCCGCCAGACCGTTGGGCGTGCCCAGGCCGGTCGGGCCGTCGTAGCCGGTCGTCGCGGTGCACAGGTACGCCGGAGAGCAGGTGCCGTTCGAACCCTGCGTCACGTCGTTGAGCGCCGAGGGCTTGGCGTACGGGTACGCGTTCGGGTAGGTCCCGGCCGCCGGGGTGCCCGCGGCGGCGTAGACCCCGGTGACCAGCGGTGCCGAGACGCTGGTGCCGCCGTAGACCTGCCAGCCGCTGGCCTGGTAGCTGTCGTAGACCGACACGCCGGTGGCCGGGTCGGCGACGGCGGACACGTCGGCGACGGCGCGCTTGCCGCAGCCGGTGTCCGTCTGGAAACTCGGCTTGGGCTCGTACAGCGAGCAGCCGGAGCCCGGGCCGCCGTAGGAGTTCGACCACACCGACTCGGACCAGCCGCGCGCGCTGGTGTCCTTCACCAGCGCGGTGCCGCCGACCGAGGTGACGTACTGCGAGGCCGCCGGGTAGGAGACGCCGTAGTCGCCGTCACCGGAGCTGGCGACGACCGCCACGCCCGGGTGGTTGTAGTACGGGTCCATCGCCGTGAGCTCGGACGGGTCCTCGCCGCTGCCGGCGGTCGAGGTGTAGTCCGTGCCGTAGGAGTTGGAAACGTATCCGGCACCCAGCGCGACGGCTTCGTCCACGGCCGCACCGAGGTCGGTGAAGTTCGCGCTGGTGGCCTCGACCAGGATGATGTGCGCCCGCGGCGCGACCGCGCTGACCATGTCCAGGTCCAGCGATATCTCACCGGCCCAGCCGGCGTTGGGCGCCGGGTAGGAGGTGCCGCCGGTCTGGTCGACCTTCTTGAAGCAGCCGTCGGCCGTGGTGCAGGCCGGCAGCCCGAACTGGGACCGGTACAGCGCCAGGTCGGCCTCGGCGTTCGGATCGTCGTAGGCGTCGACGATCGCGACCGTCGCGCCCGCCCCGCCGTCGGCCGGCAGGTTGTAGGCGCTGAGCAGGTCGGCCGGCCCGAAGCCGGCGGGTGTGGCCGCGGCACGCGTCAGCCCGGTGGAGCCGGCGATGTCCGTGCGCTGCAACGCGAAGCAGGTGAAGGCACCCTTGGCGGCCGGCGGGCACACCGCGCGGGCGTCGGGCTTGGCCCCGGTGCCGCTCGCGGCGTGAGGCGCGGCGGCGGGGATCGCGGCCTTGGCGGGTTCGGCGGTGGCGGCGGATCCGGCGGTCGCGTTGCCGATCCCGATCCCGGTCGTCAACGCCAGTGCGGCGGCGAAGGCGACGACCCGTCCCAAGGGAGGAGAAAGCGGTCTGTGCACGTACGGCTCCTAGGAGTTGGCGGTGGCTGCCATTTCCGTGGCGCCGTTCGACACCGGCGCCACGCTGCGCTGTGCCCTCGGTTGTCAGGATGTCCGGATGTCGTCATGTCAGTAGTCTGATCACGACTTGGAACTGAGTTTCGCCTACGCTCGCGGCCGTGTCCATACCTCGGAACCGGGCGAGGCCGGGGATGTGCGGACCCGTACACGTGGCCCCCAGTTCACTGATCGGGAACAGCGATCAGGGTTCTGCCAAGATGGAGCGCATGTCTTCAGTAGCCGGGGAACCCGCCGCTCCGACCGTCACCAACGACTACGACGACTTCGCCGAGGCGTACGCCGCGGAGACCGAGTCCAACCTCCTCAACGGCTACTACACGCGGCCGGCGGTTCTCGATCTGGCCGGGGACGTAGCCGGCCGGCGGATCCTCGACGCGGGCTGCGGGGCCGGTCCGCTGCTCGAAGCCCTGCGTGAACGCGGCGCGATCGTGTCCGGGTTCGACGCCAGCGCGAAGATGCTGGAACTGGCCGCGCGGCGGCTGGGGGACGGCGTGCCCCTGGTCCGCGCCGACCTGGCCGGGCCGCTGCCGTATCCCGACGACGCGTTCGACGACGTGGTCGCGTGCCTGGTGCTGCACTACCTGGAGGACTGGCGGGCGCCCCTCGCCGAGCTGCGGCGGGTGCTGGTGCCCGGAGGCCGGCTGATCGTGGTCGTCTACCATCCGTTCGTCTACAAGCTGTTGTATCGCGACGCCGACTACTTCGGGGTCACCGAGTTCTCCGAGGACTACACGTTCGACGGCCGGCCCGCTGTCCTGACGTACTGGCACCGGCCGCTGAGCGCGATGACCTCCGCCTTCACCGAGGCGGGGTTCCGGATCGCCGTCGTGAGTGAGCCGCCTGCCGCGCCGGGGGCTCGCGAGATGTTCCCCGAGGTCATGGAAAAGATCGACAACTCGCCGACGGGGACGTTCTTGAGCTTCCTGTTCTTCGTTCTGGAAGCCGCCTAGCCCGCCGGCTCCCGGAGCAGCGCACAGACTAGGACGGGTTCTCGTTTCACTGCGTGGATCGCCCGAGATATGTCACCACGCTGGTGTCGGCCACCGGGATCTCGTGGAAGCCCATCCGGTCGTAGAAGGCGCGGGCGCCGGTGTTCGGGGTCGGCATCACGAGGTGGATCCGCTCGGCCCCGGCCTTGTGGAGCGCGGCGAACAGCGTGGTGAGCAGGATCCGGCCGAAACCCCGGCCCTGGTACTCGGGCAGCAGGTCGATGTGCAGATGCGCCGGGTAGTCGGTGGCTTCGGGCGCGAGCATGTGCTCCGGCATGTGCAGCAGTGCCGCCATCGACTCCTCGAGCGTGGTGGGCTCGCCGGCCGGCTTCGGGTGGCGTGCGGCGACGGTGGGGAGCCACTTCTCGCGGAAGTCGCGGACGAAGCGCGGCGTGTCGCTGGTGCCGAGGACGTACCCGACGGCGCGGCCGCCGTCGTCCAGGACGAAGGCGAGGTCCGGTTCGAGCACTGTGTAGGGTCCCGCGAACATGTCGGGGAGCAGGTCGTGGTCGCGGTACACGCCGCGGGCGTCGCCGCCGGCGTTGCCGGTGCGGATGCATATGTCGTAGACCGCGTCGCGATCTTCGGGGCGGTACAGGCGCACGGTGGGTGCGGGTGCAGATGCGGACATGCGGCGGCTCCTTTCAGCCGCACCAGCCTAGATCCGCCGGCTGACAGAGATCACGCCGGGGGCGGCCGCCGAATGTGTCCCGCCGTCGGAGACATCTCTCAATAGTCTGCGATCCGCTCCGGTCGCACATACCTCGGTCGCGTCCGCTGCACGCTCCGCCTCCCGTGGTGAACCGTTCGCGGCGTGGAAAGGACGCTGCAGCGTATCGTCTTGCCCATGGATACTCTGGGGGAAGACATCCTATTGCTGGCGATCAAACCGGACGGCAGGTTCGTCTCCACGGACCTCGGTTACGCGCTGGCCGGCTCCGAGCTCGTCCGCCTGGCGGTCCGCCGCCGGGTCGACGTCGTCAAGGATCGGATCCACGTCCTGGACCCGACGCCGACCGGCGACCCGAATCTGGACGCCGCGCTGGGCAGCATCGTGGGCAAGCCCCGTCCGCCCGGCGCGAAGTCCTGGGTCGGGTCACCGCGCCGTCGCATCGTCGAGGCGTACCGGGCCCAGATGGAGGCGGCCGGCGTGATCCACGCCGACCGCAGCCGGGGCTTCCTGGGCCTGGTCACGATCACCCGGTGGACGGTCCTGGACGTGGCCCGGCAGGCCGAGGTCCGGGCCCGGCTGGACGCGATCGCCTTCTCCGGCGGGCCGGTCGACTCCGCGCAGGCGGCCCTCGGCGGGCTGGTCTACGCGGTCGGACTGCACACGGTGCTGTATCCGGGGCGCCCGGGCAAGCCGATGCGGGAGCGGCTGAAGGCGGTCGCCAAGAAGCGCACCACGGCTCCGGTCCGTTCGGCGATCGACGGCGCCATCCGGGCCTCGACCGACTCCGCGGTCTCCGCCGCCGGCGACGCGGCGATCCAGGCTTCGGTCGACGCCGCCACAGCCGCGGCGATCGATGCGTCGGTCCAGGCGGCTACGGATGCTGCGATCGCGGCTTCGATCGACGCGGCGGTCAACGCCTCGATCGACGCCGCGGTCAGTGCGTCGATCGACGCGGCGGTCAGCGCTTCTGTCGACGCTGCGACGAGTCATAGTCATAGTCATGACGGTGGCGGGGGTGGGGGACACCATCACTGAGGTCAGACCGCTGAGCCATCTGAACGGCCCGGGCTTGCCGCCGCGGCGAGCGGCGTGATCGGCTGAGCCATCATGCCTTCGCCGAACGACGACCGCACCGCCGCGCTGAGCATCCAACTCGCCCGGGCCCACCAGGAGCTGCGCCGCCAGGTCGCCGCGATCAGAGCCGATCTCGGTCGCCGCCGCATCGAGAACGCCACAGACGCCACACTCGTCACCCACTGCCTCGCCTTCTGCGACGCCCTGGCCACGCATCACCGGGGCGAGGACGAGGCCCTGTTCGCGCGACTGGTCCGGGCCCGTCCCGACCTCGCGCCGACGGTGGCCAAGCTCGTCGAGGACCACGGCCTGATCGCCACGATCCTGGCCCGGGTGGCGGAACTCGCCGACGAAGCCGCCGGAGCCCGGTCCGAGGTCCGGACGCTGGACCTGATCGCCGCCGAACTGGACGGCCTGGCGGCGATCATGGAGTCTCACTTCGGCTACGAGGAGCGCACGATCGGCCGGGCGCTGGACCACGACGTGACGGACGACGGCTGGTCTGCGATGGTGTTCCGGTTCACCGCGCGAAAGGATCGATGATGCGGACCCTGGGTTTGCTGGGTGGCATGAGCTGGGAGTCCACCGCGATCTACTATCAGCACCTCAACCGCGGTGTCCGCGAACGCCTCGGCGGCCTGCACTCCGCACGCCTGCTGCTGGCCTCCGTGGACTTCGCCGACATCGAGGCCATGCAGTCCGCCGATCGGTGGGACGACGCCGGCAGCCATCTCGCGGCCTGGGCGCGCAGCCTCCAAGCCGGCGGCGCCGAGGCCCTGCTCCTGTGCACCAACACCATGCACCGCGTCATCGCCCCGATCGCCGACGCGGTGACCGTCCCCGTGCTCCACATCGCCGACGCGACCGCCGACGCCCTCCTCGCCGACCACGTCCACACCGTCGGTCTTCTCGGCACCCGGTACACCATGGAGCAGGACTTCTACACCTCCGTCCTCCGCGACCGTGGTCTCAAGGTCCTGACGCCGTCCGAACCCGCCCGGACCACCGTCCACGACACCATCTACGACGAACTGTGCCTCGGCGTGGTGCGCGAGGAGTCCCGCCGAGCCTTCCTGGCCGTCGTCGAGGACCTGCGGACCGCCGGCGCCCAAGCCGTCATCCTGGGCTGCACGGAGATCGGCATGCTCCTCGACGCCGGCAACTGCCCCCTGCCGGTGTACGACACCACGCTGCTCCACGTGAAGGCCGCCCTGGACTGGGCCCTGGCCTGAGTCGTCCTCACCGGCGGCACCCGGCCTACGCTGGAGGTATGACGAGTTCCGCAGCATGCCGCCCGTTGCTGTTCCTGGATGTCGACGGTCCGCTGAACCCCTTCGCCATCCACCTGGAGGCCCTTCCCGCGGAGTATCAGGTCCATGAGATGCGCCCCGATCTGTGGGCGGATCCGATGCTCCAGCCGCTGCGCGTGTGCCTGAACCCGGCCCACGGCGCGCGCCTGCTGGCCCTCCCGGCCGAACTGGTCTGGGCCACGTCGTGGGAACACGACGCCAACTCCTGGATAGCGCCGCGGCTCGGACTGCCGGAACTGCCGGTGGTGGGCTGGCCGGAGGACCTCAACGCCCACGCGCCGGCCGATCTGTGCTGGAAGACGCCGACCTTGCTGGAGTACGCGGCCGGCCGCCCCTTCGCCTTCATCGACGACGACATCACCGACGCGGACCGCCTGTACGCCGAGGCCCGCTGTGAGGCGCCCATGCTGTTCCACCATGTCGATCCGGCGAAGGGGCTCACCGACGCGGACTTCGCGGTGCTGGCGGAGTGGCTCGGGGCGCTCTGAGCTCGGCTTTCCCCATCCTCCACCCTTCCCGACACCGCTGTCGGGAAGTGCGCTAGGCTGCCGGAGGTTCCCGACGCCTGTGTCGGGAAGATGTCCGCCCTCCTCGGGAGTCCTCCGGCATGTACCTAGCTCTTCGCGACCTGCGCTTCGCTCGCGGTCGATTCCTCCTGATGGGCGCCGTCGTGGCGCTCATCGCACTCCTCGGCGTCCTCCTGTCCGGGATGTCGACCGGCCTCACGGACTCGGGGGTCTCCGGCCTCCGGGCCCTGCCTGTCAACGGGTTCGCGTTCTCCGCCGACGCTTCCGGCGAGCTGTTCTCCCGCAGTACGGTGACCCGCTCGCAGTGGGAACAGTGGAGCCGTTCACCAGGTGTTCAGGACGCCGCTCCGTTCGGTGACGCGCTCGCGCACGCGACGGTCACCGCCGGAGCGGTTCCCGGCACGCAGGTGGATGTGGCCGTGTTCGGCGTCGTGCCGGGCAGCTTCCTCGACCCGGCGCCCGCCTCCGGCCGCGCCCTGGCCACACTTCCCGCGGGGACCGACGGCGTCCTCGTCAGCCGGCAGGTCCTCGACGAGGGCGTCCGCGTCGGTGACCACCTCGGCATCGATCGGAGCGGTGTCGTGCTGACGGTCGTCGGGACGGTCGACACCCAGTCCTACGGCCACGTCGCCGTCGCCTACGCGCCTCTGGCCACATGGCAGAAGATCCACTATGGGCTGCCCGGCGAACTGCCCGCCGCCGCACGTGATGTCGCGACCGCCGTCGCGGCCAAGACCGGCGCCGGCTTCCACGCCGCTGCGGCCGACCATGCCGCCGGCACGCACTGGGTGACCAAGCCCGCGTCGTACTCCGCGTCTCCCGGCTACAGCGCCGAGTCCGGAACGATGAAGCTGATCAGCTGGTTCCTGTACGTCATCTCGGCGCTCGTGGTCGGGTCCTTCTTCACGGTCTGGACCGTGCAGCGCAAGCCTGAGATCGCGTTGCTCAAGGCCATCGGCGCGTCCGGGGGCTATGTCGTCCGCGATGCGCTGGCTCAGGCCGCGGCCGTGCTGCTGCTGGCCACGGCGGGGGGAACCGCGATCGGATTGGCCGTCGGCCGCACGCTCATGGGCTCCGCGCCGTTCTCCTTGCGTCCCGCGCCGGTCGCGACGGCCGCTCTGTCCCTGGTCGTGCTCGGGCTGATCGGTGCTTCGGTCGCTGTTCGGCGCATCATGTCCGTCGATCCACTCACCGCGTTGGGAGCCGACCGATGAGCCTTCAGCTGGCCGAGGTGGGACTGAGGCTCGGTGCCGGTGACACGGCCGTGACCGCGATCGCCGAGGTGGACCTCGCCGTCGCGCCGGGGGAGACGGTCGCCGTCGTCGGCCCGAGCGGGTCGGGCAAGTCGAGCCTGCTCGCGGTGGCCGGGGCGTTGCGCCGGCCGACCTCGGGGTCCGTCCGCATCAACGGCCTGGTGACGTCGGCACTCTCCGACCGGGCTCTGACCGCGGTGCGCCGTGACCACGTCGGCTACGTGTTCCAACAGGCGAACCTGTTCGCCGCGCTCACCGTCCGCGAGCAGCTTCTGATCCCGCGCCACGTCAGCGGCCGGATCGGCGCGGAGGACCGGACCCGCGCCGACGAACTCCTCGCCGCCGTCGGCCTGGAGCACCGTGCCGGGCACCGCCCCCACCAGTTGTCCGGCGGCGAACGGCAGCGTGCGGCCCTGGCCCGGGCGCTGATGGCCCGGCCGGCGGTGCTGCTCGTCGACGAGCCGACGTCGGCGCTGGACCGGGCCGGTTCGGTGCGGATCGCCGAGCTGATCGCCGCGCGGACCCGGGCCGCGGGGTGCGCCACGCTGATCGTCACCCACGACCACGACATACTGGGATACGCCGACCGCGTCCACGAACTGCGGGACGGCCGACTGACCTGACGCACCCCCAGGACCGGAGCGCCGAATGCCCAAGATCGCGGCCGCCACCCTCGCCGAGCACCAGGCGGCCCAGCGCCGGGCGCTGGTCGCCGCGGCGATGGAGACGCTGCTCGCCGACGGCGCGGCCGCGATCACCCCGGCCGCGGTGGGCCGTCGCGCGGGACTGGCACGCTCCAGCGTGTATCAGTACTTCCCGTCGACGGCCGCGCTGGTGGCGGCGGTGATCGAGGAGGCGTTCCCCCCGTGGGACACCGCGCTGGCCGCCGCCCTCGACGGGGTCGAAGCACCCGCCGCGCGGATCGACGCCTACGTCGAGGCCACGCTGCGCCTCACGGCCGAGGGCCGCCACCGGGCGGCGGGCGCGCTGCTGAACGCGGACCTGCCGCCGGAGGTCCGGCGCCGGCTGGCGGAGCTGCACCGTGCGACGACCGAGCCGCTGTCCCGGGCGGTGCGCGAGCTCGGGGTGCCGGACCCGGACCTGACGGCTCGTCTGCTCGGCGGGCTGCTCTCGGCGGCGATGGCGGCTATCGAGGGCGGCGCCGATGCGGAGGTCACGGTGCGGCGGGTGAAGGCGATGCTCGCTGGAGAGTTGGGGGGCTGACGGGCCCGGCGCGGCGTGGTGGGGCCCGGCGCGTCGTGGCCGGGCCCGACGCGGCGTGGCCGGGCTCGGCGCGTCATGGCCGGGCTCGGCCTGGCAGGCCCTACTGGGCTACTGGGCTACTGGGCTACTGGGCTACTGGGCTACTGGGCTTCTCGGTGTCGCCGGTCGTCCGCGGCGGCGAACCAGGCCCAGCCGTCGAGGCCGCCGTTCCGAAGGTCCCCGGCCGGCCAGTCCTCGGTGCTGAGCTCCGTCGCCGACGCCGTGATCTGTTGCCCGGTCAGCCCCGGAGCCGCCGCGGACGCAGGATCGTGTACACGGCCACGCCCAGGAACAGCATGCCGGTGAGGAACGGGGCCCAGCCGTGCACGTGCTGCTGGTGCAGCATGTCCGCGACGGTCGAGGTCGAGCCGTCGGAGTGGACGCACAGTGCCCCGGCGGGCATCTCCCGGTCGTTGCACTCGGCAGGGCCGGTCCAGGCGCGGATGCCGCCCCAGAGCAGATAGCCGCCGAGGGCGGTGAGGACCAGCGCGCGCAGCGGCGGTGGGAGTTTGCGGATGACGAGCCCGAGCATCACGGTCCTGACATTGAGTGATGGGTGAAGTCCGGGCAAGCCTAGAGGTGTGATCGTCGCGCCCGCGGGCCCGTGTCCTGATCGTTAGCGCCCGGTCGCGATCCGGTTCACACGGTGGTGACAAAGCGGACCTGATCATGCAACAACCGCAGGCCACAGTGGGTCCATGAAGACTCTTCGGCGCGAATCCGGTGGCGAGCGCCGCCGCTCCGAGTGGAGCTGGCGGCGGGAGCTGGTTGAACTGTCCGTGCTCTTCCTCGCGGTGGGGACCGCGGGGTTGTTCACCGAGATGCTGGGGCGGCGGCATTACGGGTGGATGTTGCTGATCGTGCTCGGGGCGGCGTTGTTGGCGGCATCGGTGTTGCAGTGGTGGTGGCGGGCTCACGGGCCGGGGCGGTTACGGGCGCACAAGCCCTTCGCTTCGGTGCGGCCGGCTGGTGGCTTCGAGGAGGACCTGGGGGAGTGGCGCGAGGAGGCGCTGAACCTGTGGCGGATCCGCGCCGTGGTGCGGGATCGGCCCGGAAGCCTCGCGGCGGTGTGCGAGCGGTTGGCGGGGCTCGGGGCGAACATCGTCGGGCTCCAGGTGCATCCGCTCGGGGAGGGCGTGCTGGACGAGTTCCTGGTGGACGTGCCGCCGGAGGTGGGTGGGGACGCCATCAGAGCCGCTGTCGCCGCGGCCGGTGCGGAGGTGCCGCACGTGGACCGGGCCGCCAGGGATGATCTGACCGACGCGCCGGCGCGGGTTCTGGCGCTGGCGGCGCGGATGGCGTCCGGGGACGCGGGTCTGCCCGTGGCGCTGCATGATCTGTTCGGGCAGTGCGCGGTGGCGTGGGATCCGCGGGAGGCGGAGGAGGCGTCGTGCGTGGGGACGTTGATGACGCTGCCCGATCCGAGCGGCGGCACGCTGATGCTGAGCCGGGAGGGGCTGGACTTCACGCCGACGGAGTTCGCGCGGGCCCGGGCGCTGGTCGGATTGTGCGGGGAACTGCGGGGGCGAATGGCTGTGTGATTTCGCGCGGCGTGTCGGGCTGAGAAAATTTCGGGGGCCGAATCGCATGGCCCCCGAAAAGCATTCTCAATTGTCGGCGCCGACCAGCCGGCCGACCGCCGCGGTGAGTTCGGCGCGGCGGGGCGGCCCCGAGACCCGGTGCGTGACGTGCCCGTCGGGGTCCAGGACCAGCACCGTCGGCGTGCGGAGCACGGTCAGGCGGCGCGTCAGGTCGAGGCGCTCCTCGGCGTCGATGTCCAGGTAGGAGACCGCGTGCCGGTCGGCGATCTCGGTGAGGAGACGGCGGGTCGGGGCGCAGTACCGGCAGACCTTCGAGGAGAACTGGACCAGGGTGGCGCGGGCGTCGAGGTCGATGCCGAGGTCGGCCGCGGCCAGCCGGTCGGGGGTGGCGGCGGCAGCGGTGGCGCGCACGGTGCCGTCGGTCCGCCGGCGCCACAGGCCGAAGGCGGAGGCGGCGATCAGCACGCCGGCGGCCGCCAGCAAACCGGTGAGATCCATGTCGGACAGAGTGCAGCCGTCTCACTGGTTATTCCACATCATGTCCGGTGCTTGAGACGCGGATATCCACCGCGGATCCCGCGACCTACTCTGGCCCGATGACGGAAACCCAGGTCACGCCGCCCGCCGGGCGTGTGGACGTCCGCGGCCCGCGGTTCGGAGCGACGGTGACCACCGTCGTGCTCCTCGTGGTGCTCGCCACCGGCAGCGGGTGGCTCCTCGCCGCCCAGGCGGTCGTCTTCGCCGCCGGTGCTGCGGGCGGTCTGCGCCGTGCCCCCTATGGTCTGCTCTTCGCGCGCCTGGTCCGCCCCCGCCTCGGCCCGGCCACCGCCTTCGAGGACGAGGCGCCGCCGCGCTTCGCCCAGGGCGTGGGTCTGCTGTTCGCCGTGGTCGGCGCCGTCGGCTACCTCGCCGGGGTGCCCGCCCTCGGCGTCGCGGCCACCGCGCTGGCCCTCGCCGCGGCCTTCCTGAACGCGGCGTTCGGGTTCTGCCTCGGCTGCGAGATGTACCTGCTGCTGGTGCGGGTGCGCAGGCGTTCGGCCTAGCCGGCACCTCGGTCCGGGGAAGTTTCGGAGGCCGATATGAATGGCCTCCGAAATTCGCGGAATACGAAGGCTTTCGAAGAGTCCATATATCGGACGGGAAATAGACGCGGAATCGCGTTCGTGTCACGCTCTCCTCATGTCTCGCGAAGGAATAGCTCTCGTCAGTCGGCGGCACGTCGACTTCGGACGGGTCTTCAGCGCCTGCTGTCCGTCGGCGCGCTGACCCACCTCGACGTCTTCCTTCCCTGACCACGCAGCGGCCTCGCCGCTGCTCGCCGGTGTGTCCGGCGATCCTTTTCTGGAGCCTCCCCGTGATACGCATCAAGTCTGCCGCTCGTGCGGCCGTGGCCTTCGGCGCCGTCATCGGCCTTGCCGGAGCCGCCGCGGCGTGCAGTTCGTCGAAGAGCACGAAGAGTGCGGGCACCGACGCCGAGCCCGCCGCGGCGACTTCCTCGGCCGGCGGCGGGACGGCGGCCTCGGAGCTGCGGCTCGGCTACTTCGCCAACGTCACCCACGCCACCCCGGTGGTCGGCGTCGCGCACGGGGACTTCGCCAAGGCGCTGGGCACGACGAAGCTGTCGACGCAGATCTACAACGCCGGCCCCGCGGAGATGACCGCGCTGCTGGGCGGCCAGCTGGACGCCGCGTACGTCGGCCCGTCGGCGGCCCTGTCGGCGTTCGTGCAGTCACACGGCGAGGCGCTCAAGATCGTCGCGGGAGCCACCACCGGCGGCGCCGAGCTGGTGGTGAAGCCGGGCATCGGCTCCGCGGCGGATCTGAAGGGCAAGACCCTGGCCACGCCGCAGAAGGGCAACACCCAGGACGTCGCGTTGCGGTTCTGGCTCAAGCAGCAGGGGCTGACCGCGAACGCCGACGGCACCGGCGACGTGTCGGTGGACCCGCAGGACAACGCCACCACCCTGGACCAGTTCAAGGCCGGGCACATCGACGGCGCGTGGCTTCCGGAGCCGTGGGCCTCGCGCCTGGTGCTGGAGGCCGGGGCCAAGGTGCTGGTCGATGAGAAGGACCTGTGGCCGAACGGACGGTTCTCCACCACCACGCTGGTCGTCTCCTCCGACTTTTTGAAGAAGCACCCGGACAGCGTCCGGGCTCTGATCGACGGCCAGATCGCCGCCAACCAGTGGATCACATCTTCCCCGGCCGACGCCCAGCAGCTGGTCAACGACCAGCTGAAGAAGCTCACCGGCAAGGCGCTGACCGCCGAGGCGATCAAGCGTGCGTTCGGCGAGCAGACCGCGACCGACGACCCGCTGGCCGCCACCCTGCAGACCTCGCTGGACCACGCCGTGGCCACCGGGCTGCTGAAGAACACCGACCTGCACGGGATCTTCGACCTGTCGATCCTCAACGCCGAACTCGCCAAGAACGGCCAGCCGGCCGTGTCCGACGCGGGTCTGAGCAAGAAGTAAGGGGAGGGACCGTGACCGCCACCATCGAGATCGAACCGGGGGACACCACCGTCCGTGCCGACGCCGCGGTGCGTCTGGCGGGCGTCACCAAGACGTTCCGCGATGGTGGCGCCCCGGTCCTGGACGGCATCGACCTGACCGTGGCCCCGGGCGAGTTCGTGTGCCTGCTCGGGGCCTCCGGTTGCGGCAAGTCGACGCTGCTGA
>NZ_BAAAQM010000069.1:0-53981 GCF_039531675.1 Catenulispora subtropica | reverse complement strand
CCCGCCGACGCTCCACAGCACCACACCCACAACCACCGCGCCCAAGCCCAAGCCCAAGCCCAAGCCCAACCGCAGCGAACCGACCCCCGAAAGACCGACCCGACGCTGCACAACTAGAGATCGGCCCGTCCGCTCTTGCTCGCGTAGTGGCGCTGAGCCTTGATCCGGCTTCCGCAGGTCGCCATGCTGCACCAGCGACGGCGGCCGTTGCGGCTGGTGTCGAGGAAGAGCCAGTGGCAGGAGGGGCACTCGCCGACGCGGTCGAGCGGGCCGTCCTGCAGCAGATGCGCGGCCGAGACCGCGATCGGCCAGCGCGGGTCGGGGTCGGGCCAGGTCAGGGTGAAGCGGTCGCCGTCGGGTTCGAGGCGGGCGGCGCCCACGGCTTCGGCGTGGACGGCCAGGATGGCGGCGAGGTCGGCGGCGGCGGGACGGGTGCCCGCGGCCACGGCCGAGAAGGTGCGGTAGATCGCTTCGCGGAGCTCGCGGGCGGCGGCCAGGTAGGCCGGATCGGCGGCGACGGCGGCGACTGTGGCCGCATCGCCGAGTCCGGCGGCGTGGGCCCACGCGGCCAGGGTCTCGGCGGCGTCGAGGTGGTCGCGGGTGGGGCGGGGACGGGCGTTCAGCGTGTTCGCGAAGTCCAGGCACAGGGCGTTGCCGACGAACTCGTCCTCGGCGGCCGCGCCGGGGACCGGCCCGGACGTGAGCTCCGGCTCTGACCCGGCATGCCGCTCGACCATCGAAGCCTCCTCTTACCGTTCAACCCGCGTTGACAGGTTAGCAGAGCGGGTGCCAGGCTGCCCTCAACCAATGAAAGTCGTTTCAACGGTGAGAAGGGGGACGCGGTGATCCATCGCAACGAATGGCTGCTCGTCGCCTTCACCGGGTCGACGAACATCGCCGACGCCGTGACGAAGGTGGTGCTCCCGCTCACGGCGCTGCACCGGTCCCCCTCGCCCTTCGTGGTCAGCGCCGTGGCCGCCACGCTGAGCCTGCCGTGGCTGGTGACCGCGCTGTACGTGGGCGTGTTCGTCGACCGGCTCGACCGGCGCGCCCTGATGCTCGGCGCCGAGGCCGCCCGGCTCGCCGCGGTCGGCGTCCTGCTGCTCGCGTACCTGGCCGGAGCCCTGACGCTGCCGGTCATCTTCGTCGCGGCCGCGGTCCTGGGCGTGGCCGAGGTGGTGGCGGTGGTGTCGGGCGGGTCGATCGTGCCGTCGGCGGTGCCGCGACCGCGATGGGAGAAGGCGAACACGCGCATCACGGCGATGGAGTACCTGTGCAACGGCTTCGTCGGCGCACCGGTCGGCGGACTGCTGGTCGCCGTCGGGTTCGCCACCGCCCTCGGCACGAGCGCCCTCGTCTACGCGCTCGGCGCCGGACTGCTCGCGCTGCTGATCGGCGACTTCCGGCCGGCACGGCGCACGGACCGCCCGCCGGTGCACGCCGAGATCCGCGAGGGCCTGGCCTTCCTGTGGAACGTCCCGCTGCTGCGCACGATGGCCCTGCTGATCACCGTCCTCGCCGGCTGCTGGGCCGCCTGGCTGGCCCTCATCCCGGTCTACGCGGTCGACGGCCCCCTGGCCCTCGACCCCGGCCGCTACGGTGTCCTGCTCACCTGCCTCGGGGCCGGGGGCATCGCCGGGACCGCGTTGGTCGGGCCGGTCAACCGGCTCGTGGGCCGCCGCTGGTCGATGTTCCTCGACATCGTCGGCTCCTTCGCCCTGGTCGCCACCCCGGCCGTGCTCCCGGCCGCCCCGGGCAGCGTCTGGGGCATCGGAGCCGCCGCCTTCCTGGCCGGCGCCGGCGGCACGATGTGGACCGTCAACGCCCGCCTGCTCACCCAGTCCTTCGTCCCGGCCGCCATGCTCGGCCGCTACATCGCCGCCAGCCGCCTGGTGTCGTGGGGCATGACCCCGATCGCGGCCCTGGCCGCCGGCGCGCTGGCGCAGGCGGTCGGCTTCCGGACGGCGTTCGCGGTCTTCGCAGTGCTCTGTCTCGCCCTGGCGCACCCGTTCCTGCGGGTGGTCACCGCCGACGCGGTGGCCGCCGCCGTCTCCCCGGTTCTGGAGCCCGCGCCTACAGCGAGCTGTTCAGCAGCCCCGGTCCGGTGAAGACACGCTCGCGGTCGTAGCGCCGCGCCACGTCCGCCAGCCGCGAGGCGTTGCCGCCGTAGTAGGCCGTGAGCCAGTCGGGCAGCGCGGGGTCGAGGTAGTTGATGTAGCCGCCCGCCGCCCCGAGCGCGGCCAGACCGGCACCCAGCGCCGCGACCTGCCGCGTGACGGCGTCGCGGGTGCTCACCGAGGCCTTGCCGTAGATCTGGACCGTCGCCAGGGCCCGCCGATGCCAGAACGCGGTGTCCTGCGGGCCCACGTCGCCGATCGCGCCGCCCGCCGCGTCGATCAGCAGCGACAGGCCGGGATGGGCGTGCACCAGATCGAGGAGCCGCCGCGGATCGCCGAGAGGCTCGACGAGCACCCGCGACGAGGCGACGAAGCCCTCCCGCCCCGACCCGCCGCCGTAATACCTCATCGCGTCGAGATAGCCGAAGCTCCGCACGACGCGGGAGACCGGCGGGTGTCCGACCTCTGACACCAGTGAGTCGAGCTGCCGGTTCACGCCGGCGGCATCCCCGACATAGCTGCCGACGGCGAAGACCACCGCCGGATCCCCGGTGTCGATCCGCAGCATCGACCACAGCTGCCGCGGCGCGTCCGCCACCCACTGCTGCCAGGCGGGAATCAGCTCACCCCACGCCCCGGCCGGGAACTGGATGAAGAACGCCGACAGCGACGGCGCCGGGAACGTCGCGAACGTGAACGAGGTGACCACACCGAAGTTGCCGCCCCCGCCGCCGCGCAGCGCCCAGAACAAATCAGGCTCCGACGACGCCGATGCGGTGCGGACCGTGCCGTCGGCCGTGACGACCTGCGCCTCCACCAACCGATCACAGGTCAAGCCGTAAGCCCGCGACAGCACACCGATGCCGCCGCCGAGGGTCAGGCCGGCCACGCCGACGGTCGGGCACGAGCCTCCCGGCAACGCCCGCCCGGAGGCGGCCACCGCGGAGTAGAGGTCCGCGAGCCGCACCCCGGCACCGACGACCGCCTGGTCCCCCTGCATCCGGACCCGCGACATGGCCGACAAGTCCATGACCAGACCCCCGTCCGGCGCGGAGTTCCCGACGTAACTGTGCCCGCCGCTGCGGGCCGCCACCGGCACCCGTCCCGCCGCGGCCGCCAAGCAGGCCTGCACGTCCGCCACCGTCGCACACCGGGCGACCGCCGCCGGCCGGCGGTCGTCGAACAGGACGTTGGCGACCTGCTTCGCCTGCGGATATCCGGCGTCCTCGGGCAGGACCAGCCCGCCGGACACCTTGCTGCGCAACGCCTGCCAGTCCGGCGCTCCCCGCGAGGTCGTGGACGGGGAGGACGACGCTGGAATCGCCGACGTGGGCGCTGACGGACCGCCGGTCGGGCCGGCAGAGCTCGACGACGGCGTCGCCGACGACGTCTCCGCGGTGGCCGACCCGGTCGCCGGAACCGCGGTCGCCGACGTCCCCGAACCTCCTGCCGGGCGCGCCGGGCGGCCGCACCCGGCCGCAGTCACTCCGACCGCTGCCGCCCCCGCGAGCCGGAGGAGCGTTCTCCTTTGAGGGTCCATACCTATGGGATGGATGAGGAGGTGTTCAGGTTGCCGACGGGGCCGCGCCTCGCGCCGGTCAGGGAGCGGCACGCAGTTTGGACAGCGCCTCGGCCAGGATGACCTCCGCGTCCGCGTCACTGCGGCGTTCGCGGACATAGGCCAGGTGAGTCTTGAACGGCGCCGGGGCCGCCGCCTCCGGAGGGTTCTCCGAGTCCCGCCCAGCCGGCTGCCCACAATCGCGACAGTCCCATACCTCAGGAACCTCCGCCGAGGCGGCGAAGTGCACCACTGAAGGATGGCCACTACCGCACCAGAAGGTCACCGCAATACTTTCCGCCCTGGCTCCGCGTTCGTGCTCGCCCATGGGGCCCGCACCGATCCTGCTCCCCCGGATACCGCTGCTGCGTGCCATTCGCCAGAGCCTCCCTGTCCGCAGCCGGTCCTCGACCGAGCTGGTCGAACCGAGCCGCGATCCCGACAGTACGCCCCCAAGGGTCGGCGTGGGGCCGATCGGGATGAACAGGAAGAACGAGCGGCGAGTGCCGTGTGACACGCGGTACCTGAAAACAATTGCGGCGTCCGGGATCCCCGGAGCAGAGTTCCCGGATTCGATTCGGCGAACTGCGACCCCGGCGGGCTTTCCATACATTGGCCGAAGGCCGCAATAACGTTTTATCTCAGACGTCGAAGATGTCCAGACCGTCGGTCGGTCACCAGAACGTGGTTCTTCTCATCGACGCCCCGAGTTCTGGGTGCGCACCGGGCCCGCGGCACCCCACAGGGGATAACCCCGACTCTGCGCCGTGGATCGTTGACACCCCGTAACCGCTTTCCTAGTGTCCATCGCGCTGCGCTGAGATCGCGCACGGACATGAGCGGTGCGTCCTCAGGGGTGGCATGGTAGGAACTGGTTCGGGGCTGAACGCCTATCTCCGACTGCTGCGTTCGCCGGGCGCCGGCGCGCTGGCGCTGTCGGGAGTGGTCGGACGGTTCCCCATCGCGATGCGGTCCATCGCGTGTCTGATGCTGATCTCGGCGGTCACCGGATCGCTGGGCGACGCCGGCGCGGTCGCGGCGGCGATGCTCGTCGCGCAGGGCGTGGTCAGCCCGGTGTACGGGCGGCTGGCCGACCGGCACAGCCAGCGGCGCGTGCTGCTGGCGGCCTGCGGCGCGCACGCGGTCACCATGGCGGCGCTGATCACCGCGATCGAGCTCCGGGCACCGCTGTGGGTCACGGCCGGGGCCGCCGTGGCCACCGGCTGCTCCTCGGTGTCCTTCTCGTCGTTCATGCGGGCGCGCTGGGCTGCGTTCGCCGAGGCCGGCGCGCTGCGGACGGCCTACGCGCTGGAGTCGATGCTCGACGAGACGATCTACCTGCTCGGCCCGCTGCTCGTCACAGTCCTGATCACCGAGGTGCACCCGTCGGCGGGCCTGGTGGCCTGCGCGGTGCTCACCACCGGCGGCTCGGTGGCGGTGGCCCTGCACCGCCGGTCCGAGCCGTTCCGCAGCGACCCGGAGACCGGGCCACGCGGTCCGGAGCGGGCGATCGCGGTGAGCGGGGTCCGGGTCCTGACACTCGCCTATGCCGGGATGGGCTTCCTGCTCGGCGCGGTCGAGGTGACGATGATCGCGTTCGCCCGCGAGCGCTCCGCACCCGCGCTCGGCGGCGTCTTCGTCTCGCTGACCGCCGTCGGCAGCCTCGCGGCCGGTCTGGTCTTCGGCGCGGTGGACTGGAAGCTCAGCCAAGCCAGGCTGCTGATCGCCGGCACCTTCCTGCTGACCGCCGGGGTGGTGCCGCTGGTCTTCGCACCGGACTTTCCCGTCATGGGCGTCCTGGCCGTCGTCGCCGGCATCGCGATCTCACCCGCGCTGATCGCCGGCAGCACGCTGCTGGAGGCGGTCGCGCCGAAGGCTTCGCTGTCGGAGGCCTTCTCCTGGCTCACCAGCGCCGGCGCGATCGGCATCGCGTCCGGTACGGCGGTCGGGGGCCGGCTGGCGGACCACGGCGGGTTCGGCCGCGCGGCGTGGGCGGCCGTCGGCGGCGGAATCGTCGCGCTGCTCGTCGTCGCCGCCGGGCAGCCGGCCCTGGCGGCCCGCGAGCCGGCCCGGGCACAAGACCGGAAACCGGCACAGGGCACGGAAGAACCACCAGAACAGGTACAGAGTGCGGCACTAGACCAATAAGGACTACGTCGTGACCGATCGTGACAACGATCCACCCATCATCGGGGGCCTACCGGTGCCCCGCCTCTCGTTCGACGAGTTCCTCGCCTTCGGACGCAGGGCCCTCATCAGGGCCGACGTCCCGGTGGTGATCACCCTGCCGGAGGACGTCCGCGGCCTCGGGCACGACGGCATCGCCGAGCGCCTCGGCGACCTGACCGTCACCCTGTTCACGGAGCCGAGCGACAAGCAGAACACGAAGCGCTGGACCACCCGCGACATCCGGCTGCGCGAGTTCTTCACCGACGACCGCTACCAGAACGACCCCACCACGTGGAACCGCATCGTCTCCAACATCCGCAACAACCCCGCGGACGTCACCGCGGTCCTCGGCTTCGACGCCGAGAAGCTGTTCGACTACCGGCGCTCGCTGAACGCCGCCAACATCTGGATCAGCCACCGCGGCGTCTTCACCCAGAGCCACTTCGACGAGCTGGAGAACTTCAACATCGCGCTGGAGGGCCGCAAGCGGTTCGTCATCGCGCCGCCCGGGTTCTGGGAGTACGCGCCGCGGTCGATCCGGCGCGGGTTCGGCGACAAGTCGCAGGTGTTCGACTTCGACGCCGTCGATCCGGGGCGGCACCCGCGGCTCGCGGCCAAGCTGACCCGTCGCAGGGAGCTGATCCTGGAGCCCGGTGAGATGCTCTACCTGCCGCTGGGCTGGTGGCACCAGGCCGAGTCGCTGGCCGAGATGAACATCAACATGAACTTCTGGCTGCGCGACCCGAAGATCTTCCGCCGGCCGTACGTGCTCGGCGTCGCCCTCTACACCGCCGCGTACCGCAAGGTGAAGGGCGTCTACAACTACCAGCCCGCCGAGGCGGGGTCATGACCGGCCGCAAGCGGATCGAGCCTCCGCACCGCTACCGCGACAACGACAAGGCGGTCGGCGTCGGGAACGCGTTCTGGGACCTGTCCGAGCGCAACGGGCTCGCCGGGATCGTGGCGGAGCTCGAGGACGGCGTGCTGCGGACCGTCGACACCGGCCACGAGTTCGTCAACTTCACCTGCTGCTCCTATCTCGACCTCGACGCGCATCCGGCGGTCATCGAGGGCGCGGTGGCGGCGGTGCGGCGGTTCGGCGTGCTCGACCACTGCATCCCGCGCAGCCGGGTGCAGATCCCGGCGCTGCTGGAGCTGGAGGCCTCGCTCGGCGAGCTCTTCGGCGCCCAGGCGGTCAGCGCGATCTCCGCGGGCGTCGCCAGCGCCGGCCTGCTGCCGCTGATCGCCTCCGGGCACCTCGGCGACGGAACCAGACCCCTGATGGTGTTCGACAAGAACTGCCACGTGTCGATGGCCGGCGCCAAGGCGGCGTGCGCCGACGAGAGCGAGGTGGTGACCGGCGGCCACCACGACCTCGACTTCCTCGAAGACATGTGCAAGCGGTACGAGCGGGTCTGCTACGTGGTCGACGGCGCGGACAGCCTCGGCGGCTACGCGCCGGTCGTGGAGCTCGCGAAGCTGCAGGACGCGTACGACATGCTCGTCTACTACGACGACTCGCACTCGGTCTCGGCCTACGGCGAACGCGGCGTCGGCTACGTCCGGACCCACAGCCCGGCGCTCGACGAGCGGACCATCACCGTCGCGACCCTGAACAAGGCGTTCGGCACCAGCGGCGCGATGATCCTGCTCGACGGCTATCCGAAGCACACGCTGCGGGTGATCGAGCGGTTCGCGGGAGCCCTGTGCTACTCGCAGCCGGTGAACACGGCCGCGGTCGGGGCGTCGCTGGCCTCGGCGGAGATCCACCGCACGGAGGAACTGCGGACGCTGCAGGCCCGGCTGCGCGCGAACATCGAGCTCTTCGACAGGCATGTCAAGACGGAGCAGAGCGGCGGTGCCTACCCGATCCGGGTCGTGCCGATGAGCGACGAGACCGTGATCGACGCCGGACGACGCGTGTTCGAGGCGGGGTTCTACGTCTCGCCGGTGTTCTTCCCGATCGTCTCGCGCGGTACCGCCGGGCTGCGGGTGATGATGCGCGCGGGGCAGACCGAGGAGCAGATCCGCAGGCTGTGCGCGGTGCTGATCGAGGTCGGCGCCCAGGCGGCGTCGCAGGAGGCGGAGCGATGAGCGCGATCCCCCGCAGCATCCTCTACACACCCGCGCTGTCGGCCGATCGCGCGGTGAAGGCCTGGTCCTACGACGCCGACGTGCACCTGATCGACCTCGAGGACGGCGTGCCGGAGCCGAAGAAGGACGAGGCGCGGACGGTGTGCCGTCAGGCGTTGGAGAAGGCGCCCCGGCCGGAGAACGTCGCGGTCCGCGTCAACGCCCTGAACACCGTCGAAGCAGCGCGCGATCTCCTGATGCTCGCCGAGAGCCCGGTGCGGCCGGGGTTCATCGTGATGACCATGGTGGACTCGGCGGTCGAGGTCGGCATCCTGCGCGCGGCGCTGGCGTCCGCGGGCGCGGAGCCCGACATCTACGTGACGCTGGAGACCCCGGCGGGCGTCCGCGAGGTGGACGCGATCGCGCAGGCGGCCGACGGGATCGTGCTCGGCTCCGCGGACCTGGCCGCGACGCTCGGCATCGACATCACGTGGGAGGGGATGCTCGCCGCGCGGCAGGCGATGGTGCTGGCGTGCCGCCGGTACGGCGCCGGGTGCGTCGACACCGCGAACTTCCTGCTGAGCCGGCCGGAGGTGCTGGCCGCCGAGATCGCACGGATCCGCGAACTCGGCTTCCACGGCAAGGCGGCCGTGCATCCGGGCGAACTGGCGGCGATCAACCAGGCGCTGCGCCCCGATCCGGAGGAGCTGCGGCAGGCGCGACGGGTCGTCGAGGCGGTCCGTGCGGCCGACGGCGGGATCGCGCTGCTCGACGGGAACATGGTCGGGCCGCCGTTCGCGCGGCGGGCCCGGGAGACGGTCGCGCTCGGGGACGCGTGGACGGAGCGGTTCGGTCACGCCGCCTTCCGTGAGGAGGACTCGGCATGACCGTGCCGTCGCCGAGGGCGGAAGTAACCGGTACCCGGCCGGCCCGTGTCGCCGTCATCGGCACCGGAGTGATCGGCCAGGATCTCGTCGGCAAGATCCACCGCTCGCCGCTGCTGACCTGTGCGCTGGTCGCGGGCCGCAACCCGGAGTCCGCCGGGCTGCGCCTCGCCGCCGAGCTGGGGTACCCGACCACCGCCGACGGCGTCGCGGCGATCCTGGCCGGTCCGGAGCCGTTCGACGTGGTCTTCGACGCCACCAACGCGATGGCGCACGCCGAGCACTGGCGCCTGCTCCAGCACACGGGCACACTGCTGGTCGACCTGACGCCCAGCCGCGTCGGGCGGATGGTCGTCCCCACGGTGACCGGGATGCGCGCGCCGGAGGAGCGCAACGTCAGCCTGATCAGTTGCGGCGGGCAGGCGTCGATCCCGATCGCGCACGCCCTGGCGGCGCGGTTCCCGGTCGAGTATCTGGAGGCGGTGTCGACCGTGGCCAGCACCATCGCCGGCCGGGCGACCCGGCTCAATCTGGACGAGTACGTGGCCACGACGCAGCATGCCCTCACCGCGTTCTCCGGGGTGCGGGACACGAAGGCCATCCTCAACATCAGCCCGGCCGTGCCGCCGGCGACGTTCCGGACGGCGGTGCACGCGGTGATCCCGGGTGCCGACGCCGCGGCGATCCGCGCGGTGGTGGATCAGACCGCTGGCCAGGTCCAGGCGTTCGCGCCCGGCTACGAGGTCACGGCGTGCTCGGTGGCGGGCGACCGGGTCGTGGTCTCGGTGGAGGTCGCCGCCGTCAGCGCGGTCCTGCCGCGCTACGCCGGGAACCTGGACATCATCGACTCGGCCGCGATCCTGGTCGCCGAGCAGCACGCGGCGCGCCTGGCCGGTGCTTCCGGTCCGGTCGTGACGGAGGCGCGCCGATGAACGCCGAAGACTCCGGGACCACAGTCCTGATCCACGACCCGACGCTGCGCGACGGCCAGCACGCGGTGCGGCACCAGCTGAGCGCCGCGGCGCTGCGCGGTTACGCCGAGGCGGCCGACGCGGCCGGGATCCCGGTCGTGGAGGTCGGGCACGGCAACGGCCTCGGCGCCTCCTCGCTCCAGGTGGGCCGGGCCGCGGTCGGCGACGACCTGATGCTCTCCACGGTCCGCGAGGCGCTGCGCCACAGCAAGATGGGCGTCTTCCTGCTGCCCGGCTGGGGCACGTCCGACGATCTGCGCAAGGCGCTCGCGCACGGCGCGGACATCGTCCGGATCGGTGTGCACTGCACCGAGACGTCGCTGGCCGAGCGGCATCTCGGCTTCCTGCGCGACGCGGGCGCGGAGGCGCACTGCGTGCTCATGATGAGCCACATGGCGACGCCCGCCGAGCTGGCCGACCACGCGGCCCGCGCCGTCGGGTACGGCGCCCGCGCGGTCGGCATCATGGACTCCTCGGGCCACTTCCTGCCGCACGACGTGGGCGAACGGATCGGCGCGATCGTGGCGGCGGTCGGCACCGGCGTCCCGGTCATCTTCCACGGCCACGACAACCTCGGCATGGCCGTCGCGAACTCGGTGGCGGCCGCCGAGGCGGGTGCGACCATCATCGACGGCTGCGCCCGCGGTTTCGGCGCCGGGGCCGGGAACACCCAGTTGGAGGTGCTGGTCCCGGTGCTGGAACGTATGGGCTTCGCCACCGGGATCGACCTGTACGGCCTGCTGGACGCCGCCGAGTTCGCCGAACGCGAGCTGATGCCGGCGCCGCCGGTCACCGGCTCGCTGAGCATCGTCAGCGGTCTGGCCGGGGTGTTCTCGGGGTTCAAGCACCAGGTGCTGGAGGAGGCCGGACGCGCCGGGGTCGATCCGCGCGACGTGTTCTTCGAACTGGGGCGACGGCAGGCGATCGCCGGACAGGAGGACCTGATCGTGGACGTGGTCGCGGAGCTGGCGGCCCGAACCGGGGAGACGGCGGCGTGAGCGGCGGCGGCATCGAGGTCCTCGTCGGCGCCGGGGACATGGAGGGGCCGGAGCGCCTCCTGGACGTGGTCGACGCACTCGCCGAGGTCTTCGCCGACCTCGCCTCCGGCCGGACGCGATCGCCCTCCCGCACCGTCGTCGAGCACGGTCCGCGGCGCCAGATGGTGGTCGGCACCGCGGTATGGGAGCGGCGGGGTGTCGGGAGCGTCAAGGTCAGTACCCTGACGCCGGACAACCCCGAGAGGGGACTGCCGCTCATCCACGGTGTCGTGGTCCTGACCGACCTCGCCACCGGACGGATCAGGGCCCTGCTGGACGGCGCCGAGCTGACCGCCGTCCGCACCGCTGCGGTGGCCGGGCTGGCGACCCGGCTGTGCGCGCCGGCCGATGCCGGGGAGCTGGCGGTCATCGGGGCCGGGGTGCAGGCCCGTGCGCTGTTCCGGGCCATGGAGGCGGTGCGGCCGGTCCGGGCGATGCGGGTGTTCTCACGGACGCCGGCAGGTGCCGGGCGTTTCGCCCGCTGGGTCCGCGGAGCCGCGAGCCGGCCGGTGGACGTCACGGTCCACGACTCGGCACGCGACGCGGTCGCCGGCGCCGGGCTCGTCTGCACCGCGACGTCCACCGCGGGGACGGAGCCGGTGGTCGAGGCGGACTGGATCGCGCCCGGCGCGCACGTCAACGTCATCGGCGGCACCCACGAGGACGCGATCGAGGTCGATCCGGTGCTCTTGGCGTCGGCGCTCACAGTGGTGGAGGAACGGGAGGCAGCCCTCGAAGACGCCGGCGAGGTCCGCGCCGCACTCGCCGCCGGGCTGATCGGCACCGCGGACCTGAACGAACTCGGTGCCCTGATAACGGACGGGTTCGTGCCCGACGGCCGGACGACGGTGTTCCGCGGCGTCGGCCTGGCCGTCGAGGACACGGCCGCCGCCGTGGCGCTCACCGAGGCGGCGGAAGCTCGAAGGGACCGCCGGTGACCCGGCGGTCAGTCGCCGGACTCGGCGGCCTGCGCCTGCTCCCGGCAGCGCACCAGGAACGACCGCTCGAACACGATGACCTCCTCCCCCGTGGCCTTCGTCCCGACCGTCTCCACGGTCACGATCCCGTTGCCCGGCCGCGACTTCGACAGCCGCTTGGCGAGGATCCGGCTGGTCGCGTAGAGCGTGTCGCCGACGAACACCGGCTCGCGGAGCCGGACGCGGTCCCAGCCGAGGTTCGCCACGGCCCGCGCCGACAGCGCCTGCACGGTCATACCGCCGACCAGGCACAGGGTGATGCCGCTGTTGACCAGCACCTGTCCGTACTCGGCGCCGGCGCCGTAGGCCCGGTCGAAGTGCAGCGGGTGCTGGTTCATGGTGAGCAGGGTCAGCCAGGTGTTGTCGGTCTCGGTGATGGTCCGGCCCGGCCAGTGCCGGATCACCATGCCGGGTTCGAAGTCCTCGTAGTCCCCTCCGTGCTCTTCGACGTACTCGTTGTCCTGGACCCGGCGCAGCGCCATGGTTCGCTCTCCCGACGAAAGGGCCTGTGAACGTGGACGTGTTCGCAGACAGCCATACCCAAGATCCCTGGTTCGGCACCCGTCACCTGCGCCCCGTCGCGCCGCCGGAGCAGATCCGGCAGATGCTGCGGCACGAGATCCGCGACGTCGGCTGGCCGCACCAGCCGATCCTGCCCGCGGCGCCGCTGGCACTGCCCCGGGCGTCGTACGCGGAGCTGTTCCGGGCGAGCCTGGCGCTGCTGGACCTGATCCGCCGCGCCGCGTTGGAGAGCGCGCCGACGACGCGCGGGCGGCTGGAGGCCTACCGGGTGCCGGAGTTCGAGCACCAGCTGTTCGTCGACGACATGTTCGTCGAGGAGCGCTACGCCGACTGCGTCGCGCGGCCCGACATCGTGATCGGACCGCACGGTCCCCAGTTCGTCGAGTTCAACGTCAACGCGGCGCTCGGCGGTGCCGTCGAGTCCTTCTGCCGGTACGAGGTGTGGCGGCGGCTCTACGGCGAGGCCGACGGCCGCCTGCCGTACCGCCATGAGAATCCGCTGGCGGCGCGCGCGGAGATGTTCCACCGGCTGGCCGCCGAGCTCGGCGTGGCGCCGCGGGTGGCCAACGTGGGCAGCATGGCGGACGCGGTCGGGCCGCGCTACTTCCATCTCGAGACGGACTATCTCAACAGCCGGGGCCTCACCGCGCGCTTCTTCGAGCCCGACGACCTGCACGAGGCCTGGGACGCGCCGCCGCACCTGCGCTACCCGCTGGGGCTGCGGAACTTCACCGTCACGGACTTCGAGGAACTGGGCATCGACCTGGCGCCGGTCCAGGCCGCGCTCGACCACGGCTGTCTGCTGCTCGGCACCCAGACCGGGGTGTTCATGACCAGCAAACTGACCTTGGGGATGCTCTCCGAGGGCCGGCCGTGGATGAGCGGCGCGGAGAAGGCCTTCGTCGACCGGTACCTGCCGTGGACGCGGGTGCTGTCGCACCGCTGGACGACGCGCGGCGAGCGGAAGGTCGACCTCGTCCGCTACGCCGTGGACCACCGCGAGTCGCTGGTCCTGAAGGAGGGCGGCGGGATGGGCGGCATGCAGGTGGTGATCGGCGGACAGACCGGCCAGGCGGAGTGGGAGACGGCGGTGGGCCAGGCGTCCGAGGAGGGGACGAGCATCGTGCAGGACTTCGTCACGCCGCGGACGTGCTCGCTGCCGGTCGTCGCCGACGACGTCGCAGAGCCCTACCTCACCGCCATCGCGCCGGTGTTCGGCCCGCTGCTGTTCGGCGGACGGCCGGCGGGCGTGTTCGTGCGGTTCTTCGGCGACGGCCGCACCGGCTTGGTCAGCATCGTGGGCAGCCAGTGTTCCGACAACGCGGTGGTGTGGATCTGAGGGTCCTGATGACGCCGGAGGCTCAGCCGCCCAGTACGTAGATCAGCTCGGTGACCGTCGCCTGACGCCCCTCGGCGAAGGCGTCCTCGCTGCCGATGCGGACGAAGCCGTTGCGCTCCAGGACGCGGACCGAGCCCAGGTTGTCCTCCACGACGCGGGCGTGGATCGGGCGCACCGCGACCTCGTCCAGGAGCGCCGCGACGGCGGCGGTGGCCACGCCGCGGCCCCACACGTCCTTGCGGATCCAGTAGGTGAGATCGAGGTCTGCCTCGATCGGGAACACGGCGACGCTGCCGACGAGGTCGCCGTCGAGCTCGACGGCGCGGCCGGTGATCTCCGGGTCCGCCAGGAGCTTGCGGTGCTTGGCGAGGTAGGCGTCGCGGTCCCGGGCGGCGGCCCCGACGAAGGCGGCGAGGTGCCGGGCTTCGTCGTCGAGCTGGATCTCGAACAGCCGGGGGAGGTCGTCCTCTCGCAGGGGTCGAAGCGCCAGGAGCCCGGTCACGCGGTCCGCCACCGCATCTCCTCCGCACCGGTCAGGGATTGTCGATCGGAGCTTGCGATTTTAACAGCCCGGCAACAGTGGGGCGCCGTCCGACGTGCCTCCCAGTGTCAGCGCGCCGGCCCCGCCGCCCTGTCCGGTCCCTGTCCGATCCCTGTCCGGTCCCTGTCCAATCTCAGTCCAATGCCGGTCCAAACCGTCTCGCTAGCGTCCCAGTGTCCCGCCGCCCGTCGGTTCAGACGGGCACTGATGCGATCGGCCGGCCGCGTCCGCGGACCGGCAGGGAGGCTGGAACAGATGGGTATTCGCGCGAAGGCCACCTTGGGGGCGGCGCTGTGCGCGCTGGCTCTCGCGGTGGCGCAACCGGCCGGCGCGGCGTCCGCGCCGGCCGGACCCGTGGCGCACGCCTCGTCGGGATGTGCCGGAGCCACGGTTCTGACACCACGCGACGGCGCCGTGGCGACCGCGCAGGCGATGGGCATGACGTCCGCCGCCGACGGTTTCTACGCACGCGCGGCGGAGAGCCACGCCACCTGGCTGTCGACCATGTCCTGCAGCAAGACGTCCCACACTCATGCGTTGAAGCCCGCGACCATCACCACCGCCGCAGCCGGTGCCGGTGCCGGTGCCGGAGTGCGCAACGCCGGTTACCTCTCGTCTAACTGGTCCGGCTACCAGATCAACGGCACCTCGCAGTACGTCCAGTCCGGGTGGACCGTGCCGACGGTGACGCAGCCGATGCCGGCCTACTCGACCACCGGCTACTACTCGTCGATCTGGTCGGGGATCGGCGGCGGCTTCAACGCCGGCAACGGCGCGCTCATCCAGTCCGGCACGGCCGAGGACGTCAACGCCAGCGGCCAGGCGTCCTACTACGCCTGGTACGAGATCGTCGGCGGCACCCACGACACCGGCGGCGAGATCCGGATCAACAACCTGCCGGTCCATCCCGGCGACGCCGTGGGCAGCGGTGTGGAGTGGACGCCCAGCGGCGGGGCGATCCTCGGGGTCTGCAACTTCAGCACCGGCGGCGGGTGCATCAACTTCACGCTCGCTTCCTCGGCGCCGGGGACGTCGGAGGAGTGGATCGTCGAGGCCCCCTACTTCAACGGCGTCCTGCCGCTGGCGGACTTCCACTCCGTGAACTTCGTCAACGCCTGCTGGCAGACCACCTTCCAGAGCACCGGCACCTGCTCGTCCATCGCCGCCGGCGGTCCGCAGCCGATATCGCTGGAGCAGTACGTGTTCAAGGCGTACCAGGTCCTCGCCCAGCCCCAGGGCGGTCTGACGAACAACGGCCAGAACTTCACCGACTACTACATCCCGCCGGAGCGCTGCCCCACCTGCTGACCATGCCCTGACCGCGCCCTGACCGCGCCTTGGAGAGGGCGCCCTCAGCGCTGGCGTCCGCTCCGCCGAGCCTGGTCCAGGCCCGGCGGAGCGTTCTTCGCCTCCAGGCACCGCTGGATCCCGGCGCGAGCCCGCCGCTGGTCGGTCTTGCTGCCGGTCCGCAGGCCCAGCGCCAGATCCTGCTCGTGATGGGTGAGCGCCACGTCGAACTCCCCGAGCGCGAAGGCGGACTCGCCCAGGGTGTGGTGGGCGTTTCCCTGGGTGCCGAGGTCGCCCGAGTCCTCGCCGAGGACCAGCGCCTGGCCGGCCCACTCGATCGCCTCCTGCCAGTTGCCCGCCTTGAGGTCGAGCAGTCCCAGGATGTTGAGACTCTCGCCCTCGCCGGGGCCTCCGAGCACGCGGTGCAGCTCCAGGGCCGCCAGCAGGTGCTCACGCGCCCGGCGCCAGTCGCCGGTGAAGATGTTCGCCAGGCCCAGGTTGTTCAGCGCGGCGCCTTCGCCGCCGCGGTCGTTCACCTCGCGATACACGGCCAGAGCCTGTTCCAGGTGCGCGACGGCCTCCGGATACCGGCCGGCCTGGCGGTGCACGATCGCGATGTTGTTGAGCGCGTCGGCCTCGGCGGCCCGGAAGCCCGTCTCCCGGTGGAGGGCCAGGGCCCGGTGGTACTCGGCCAGCGCCGCCTCGAACTCGCCGCGCCATTCCCGGATCAGGCCGATGTTGCCCAGTGCCGACCCCTCGGTGACGCGGTCCCCGGTCGTCCGGGCGACGTCCAGAGCGGACTCCAGCTCGGCCAGCGCCGTGTCCAGGTCGCCCAGACGGTAGTGCACCATACCGAGTCCCTGCCGCGCCCCGGCCTCGACCAGACGGTCACCGCTGCCGACCGCCATCACCAGGGCCTTCTGCAGATGCTCGATCGCTTCGGCGTAGCGGGTGAGCCGGTGACAGGCCATCCCGAGATCCGCCAACGCGATGCGCTCCGCGTCCTCGTCCCCGCTCTCGCGAGCCAGCCGGACCGCCAGGCGTTGCAGCTCGGCCATCTCCCGGAACCGGCCGGCCGTGGTCAGGTGACGTTGCAGCGTCGCGGCGAGGAACCCCACGTGCCGGGCCAGGCCGGTATCGGCGGCCAGGTGCGCCGCCGCCAGAAGCGTGTCCGTCTGCGCGGTGAGCCACTGCTCGGCCCCGACGGCCCCGACGGCCGCGCTGCCGGGGCCGGTGTCGGCGAACGTGCGGTGCGGGTGCGCCAGGCCGTCCGGCCGCGGACGCCGGTACTTCTCGAACGGATAGACCTCGTCCATCGCCGTGGCGGCGGTCCGGCACAGATCGTCGAGCAGCCGGGCGATCGCGGCGGAGCGGTCGGTGTCGGACTCCTGGTTCTCGGCCAGCTCACGGGCGTAGGCGCGAAGCAGGTCGTGGGTGGTGAGCCGGCCGTCGCCGGTCTGACGGATCAGGAACGTCCGGATCAACTGGTCGACGACGTGCCCGGCGGCGTGCACGCTCCGGCCGGTGAGCGCCGCCACGGCGAACGCGTCGAAATCCCGCCCCGGGTGCAGCCCCAGCAGACGGAACGCCTGCGCGGCCTCGGGCGCCAGGGCCGCGTAGGACCAGGAGAAGACGGCCCGCATCGCCGCCGCCTCGTCCTCGCCCACGCTGAGCGTGTCCAGCCGGCGCTGGTGGTCCTCGAAGTCGGCGACCAGGTCCCGCAACGTCGCCGCCGGCCTGGACGCCACGCGTTCGGCGGCGATGCGCAGGGCCAGCGGCAGACGGTCGCAGAAGCGGGCGAGCCGGGCGGCCGACTCCGGATCGTCCCCGGCGCGCGCGCCGAGCAGCCGGTGCAGGAGGCCGGTCGCCTCCCCGTCCGACAACGCCTCCACCACGACCCGGCGCGCGCCGTCCCGGGCGACCAGCCCGGCCAGGTCGCTGCGGCTGGTGACCACCGTCCGGCAGCCCGCGGTGCCCGGCAGCAGCGGCCGGACCTGGGCCGGGGTCCGGGCGTTGTCGAGCAGGATCAGCATCCTGCGTCCGGCCAGCGTGGTGCGCAGCCGCGCGGTCAGGTCGTCCGGCTCGCGGGGCAGCTCGCTCCGCGGGATGCCCAACGCGGCCAGGAAGCCGGCCGCCGCGTCGGCCGGCGCCACCGGACGCTGCGGCCCGTAGCCCTGGAGGTCGATGTAGAGGCAGCCGTCGGGGAACAGGTCGGCGACGCGATGCGACCAGCGCAGGGCGAGGGCGGTCTTGCCGACGCCGGCCGGTCCGCAGATCACGACGACCGTGGGCCGCGGACCGCCGGACGCCGCCGCGCCCGCGGCCGCGGCAGCCGAGCGGGGTTTCGCAGCAAGCTGATCGAGGATCGCCAGTTCGGGCGCACGGCCCACGAAGTCCGGCACGTCCGCGGGCAGCTGCGCGGGAACCCCGCTCCGGAGGGGCGGCGCCGACGAGGACGGCACCGCCGCGCCCCGGCCCGCGCTCTCACCGAGCAGCAGCGCCTGGTGGGTGGCGGTCAGCTCGGGGCCCGGGTCCACCCCGAGCTGGTCCACCAGCAGCTGCCGGGTGGCGTGGAAGTGGGCGAACGCGTCGGCCCGGCGCCCGGCGTCCTGGTAGACCCGGATCAGCCGGGCCTGCGCCAGCTCGTCGAGCGGGTGCAGGCGCGCGGTCCGTTCGGCGAGCCCGACGACCTCCGCGCCGCGGCCCAGCGCCGTGGCGGCGTCCAGGTAGCGGGCGACCGCGGCGTAGTGCACGGAGTGCAGCGCGGCCAGCCACGGATGACCGCTCAGCTGCGGGACGTCGGCCGCCGGCTCGGCCGTCCACAGGTCCAGCGCCTCGCCGAGCAGCCGCCACACCGTCGCGTGGTCGTCCCGCCGGTACGGTTCGCCGGAGGCCTCGACCAGGGTGCGGAAACGCACGACGTCGACCGCGTCCGGCCCCAGCCGCAGCGCGTACCCGTCGCCGACCGAGGGCAGCAGCGCACTGGGCCGATGGGCCGGCCGGTCCGGCTCCAGCGCCGCCCGCAGCCGCTTCACCTGTGTCTGGACGATGTTCCAGGCGCTCGGCGGCGCCTCGACCGGCCACAGCGCGTCCAGCAGCGCGGCCCGCCCCACCGGCTGCCCGCCGGCCAGCGCCAGGAGCGCCAGCACGGCCCGCTGCTGGGCGGGCCCGGGAGGCAGCGGCGCGCCGTCCCGCTCGATCACGACGCCGCCGAACACCGTGACACCTATCGCCGCCATCGAATCCAGCCCTTCCCCCCCACACCGGAACAGCACTCTGACGAGAGCTTCATCACAGGATCCTGCATCACATCATCGGCACCGCTTTCAAGAGCTCTGTCCGTCAGTTTCCGGTGCCCGCAGGCAATGCGGATGCCGTCACGTCCCGGGGAGAGGGAGCCGATGAGCGAACAGAATCACCCGCCCGGCCCGGAAAATCAGGATCCGGATATCACCGATCAGCACGACACACCGCGCCCGGAACCGGATCCGGAGCGCACCGCGGCGAAGAAGACGGGCGGCTTGCTGTCGACCGTGCTGCCCGCCGTGGTCGCACTGGGCCTCGGACTGGGCGCCGGCGCGGTCTTCTTCGGCGGGTCGACGACGAAGACCGTCACCGAGCCCGCCAAGACCGTCGTCGTCACCGTGGGCGGCGCCACCGCGCCGGCGACTCCGTCGGATACCGCGTCGGCGACGGGGACGCCGGCACCGTCCGGCACCACGGCCGCCTCGAGCTCGCCAAGTACGGCGAGCGCCACGGGCGCCACCACCGCCTCGACCGCCCAGACACCCGGCGCGAGCGTGAACGGCGTCGGCACCGTCTCGCTCGTCAGCCTCACGCCGGCCAGCGGACCGTGGACCTCCCGGATCGCGAACCCGATGATCAACGGCACCCTCCAGCAGTTCTTCATCGACCAGGACCTGCCGGAGGTCCAGAGCGAGGGGGACATCGGCTACAACCTGGGCCGCGACTACACCAGGTTCACCGGTCAGCTCGGACTGGACGACAACTCGCCGGAGTCCACCCTGCACCCGTCGATCGAGATCGACGGCGACGGCCTCAAACTCGCCACCTTCACCCCGACCCTGGGCCACCCGGCGCAGGTCAACATCGACGTCTCCGGTGTGCTGCGCCTCGACATCAAGTACACGAGCCCGCATGCCCAGGTCTCCGCGAACACCGCCGGCACCCTCGTCCTGGGCAACGGCCAGCTGACACCGGTCCCGGGCTACCACCCGCCGCCGCCCACCTCCTCCCGCTGAGACCGTTAAGACCGTTAAGACCGTTAAGATCGTCAGGAGACCGTCATGGCGCACAACGGACACCGCTTCACCTTCGACGGCGGTGCCGCCACCTTCTGGGGCACCGCGCTGCTGGCCTGGCTCGTCACCGTCTTCACCTTGGGGATCTGCTATCCCTTCGGCGTCGTGCTGATGCGGCGCTGGAAGGCCAAGCACTCCTTCATCGACGGCCGCCGGCTGATCTTCACCGGCAGCGCCCTGGGCCTGTGGGGGAACTGGCTCAAGTGGTGGTTCTTCTGTGTCATCACCCTGGGTATTTACGGGTTCTGGGTGATCCCGCGGCTGACCCGCTGGACATGGGAGCACACCGATTTCGACCCGGCCGACGTGGCCGCCCGGCCGTACGCGGCGGGCGTCTGAGACATCTGATTCCGCCCGCGGCTCCAGCCACCGGTGCCGGCCCTGGACGGCTGCTGGCGGATCATGTCGGTCGACCCTGAGCCGCGAGCCCGTCGCGGCATGACGGAGCGCCGGATGGAAGCGACTCGAGAAGTCGTGGAAATCCGGCGCTGCGCATTCCTCACGGCGGGACAATCCCTGGGATGTTCGACCGCCGCGATCGGCAGTCGAACACTGAAACATCTCCTGACCTGGCCTTGAGAGGTGTTCAGAAGCCGGAACCCGCCGGTCCGTTGCCGCACGCCGATCAGTCTGCGTACCTTCAGGTCACTGACAGCGCAGCATCGGCGATCATGCGGAAAGACATCTCCGCCAGACGTTGAGGAAACGTAATGGCGCAAGCGCACCTGATCCGCACGTTCCTGCGGCCGCACGCCCGCCCGCTGGGCTTCGCCGCGGCCCTGCAGGTCCTCCAGGCCGCCGGGAACCTCTACCTGCCGATCCTGAACGCCGACATCGTCGACCACGGCGTGGTCAAGGGCGACCTGGGCTACATCGCGCGGGCCGGCGCGGCGATGCTGGGCATCAACGTCGTGCTCTGCGTCGCCGCACTGGTCTCGGTGCGGCTGAGCTCGTGGGTGGCGATGGCGGTCGGGGCCGACCTCCGGGCCGCCGTGCACGGCCGGGTCCAGTCCTTCTCGGTGGTCGAACTGAACCGGTTCGGCGTGGCGTCGCTCACCACGCGCAGCGTCAACGACGTGCAGCAGGTGCAGCTGTTCGCCCAGGCGGCGCTGAGCCTGCTGGTGATCTCGACGGTCACCGCCCTCGGCGCGGTGGTGCTCGCGGTCCGGCAGGGGCCCCGGCTCTCGCTGCTGCTGGTGGGCACGCTGACGGCGGTGCTGGTGCTCGCGGGCTGGGTCATGGTCCGGCTGCTGCCGATGTTCCGGTCCGTGCAGGAGCGCACCGACGGCATGAACCAGGTGCTGCGCGAGCAGATCGCCGGGGTGCGCGTGGCCCGGGCGTTCCTGCGCACCGGGTCCGAGCGGGCCCGGTTCGAGCGGGCGAACGCGGGGATCACCGGCGCCTCGCTGCGGGCGGGCCGGGTCTTCGCCGTGGTGACGCCGCTCGTGCTGGTCATCGCCAACCTGTCGGGCGTCGGCGTGCTCTGGTTCGGCGGACGGCTCGTCGCGGACGGCTCGATGCCGATCGGCAGCCTGACCGCGTTCCTGCTCTACATCCTGCAGATCCTGCTGTACGTGGTGATCGGCGTGACCGTGCTGACCCTGCTGCCGCGGGCGCTGGCCAGCTCGCACCGGATCCAGGAGGTGCTGGACACGGTGCCGGCCGTCGCCGACCCGGCGGAACCGGTCGAACCGGAGGCGGTCACCGGGGCGGTCGCCTTCCGGAACGTCACCTTCGGCTACGCCGGCAGCGAGCGGCCGGTGCTCGACGGCCTGACGCTCGCCTTCCCGCCCGGCCGCACCACCGCGATCCTCGGCGGCACCGGCAGCGGCAAGACCACGCTGCTCAACCTGGTCCCCCGGTTCCTCGACGCGACCGCCGGGGACGTGCTCGTCAACGGGGTCGCCGTGGGCGAACAGGCCGCGGAGCGGCTGCGCGCCGGGATCGGGCTGGTCCCGCAGGCCGCGTACCTGTTCGCCGGGACGGTCGGCGACAACCTGCGGTTCGGCCGTCCGGACGCCACCGACGAGCAGCTGTGGCGGGCGCTGGAGGTCGCCCAGGCCCGCGACTTCGTCGACGCGCTGCCGGGACGGCTCGACGCGCGGGTGGAGCGCGGCGGGGTGAACCTGTCCGGCGGCCAGCGCCAGCGCTTGTCGATCGCCAGGGCCCTGGTGCGGCAGCCGAGCCTGTACCTGTTCGACGACTGCTTCTCGGCGCTGGACGCCGCCACCGACGCCCGGCTGCGGGCCGCGTTGAGCACCGAGACCGGGGACGCGACCGTGGTGATCGCCACGCAGCGGGCCGGGACGGTGCTGGCCGCGGACCAGATCATCGTGCTGGACGGGGGCAGCGTGGCCGGGGTCGGGACGCATCCGGAGCTGCTGGCCGACTGCCCGACGTACCAGCAGATCATCGCCTCACAGCTGGAATGGGGAGCGGCCGCGTGAGCACGTCGAAGGCCGGCGAAGCCGAAGCCGAAGCGGGTGGCGGGGTGCTGCCCCGCCTGGTCACCCTGCTGCGTCCGGAGCGGTTCCGGCTGGCCGTGGTCGGCGCGTTCACCGTGTCGTCGGTGGGCCTGCTCGTCATCGGCCCCTGGCTCCTGGGCCGGGCGACGGACCTGGTGTTCGACGGCGTCGTCGGCAGGCGGCTGCCCGCCGGGCAGACCAAGGCGCAGGCCGTCGCCGAACTGCGCGCGCAGGGCCACGGGCACCTGGCCGACATGCTCGCCGGGATGGCGGTGCGGCCCGGCGCCGGCGTCGACCTGGGGCGGCTCGGCCAGCTGCTCGGGCTGGCGATGACGACGTACCTCCTCAGCGCCCTGTTCGGCTGGGCCCAGGCCCGGATCCTGACCGGCGTCGCCCAGCGCACGATGTACCGGCTGCGGGAGGCGACCGAGGAGAAGCTGACCCGGCTGCCGCTGCGCTACTTCGACACCCATCCGCACGGCGACATCCTCAGCCGGGTGGTCAACGACGTCGACAACGTCGACACCACCTTGCAGGAGACGCTGAACCAGCTCCCGAGCTCGGTGCTCACCGTCCTGACGACCCTGGGCGTCATGTTCTGGATCTCCCCGGTCCTGGCGCTGGCATCCCTGGTCACGATCCCGGTGGTGATGGCGGTGGTGTCGGTGCTCGCGGGCCGCGCCAAGGCCCGGTTCGCCGCGCAGTGGGAGCAGACCGGGCAGCTCACCTCGATGGTCGAGGAGACGTACACCGGCCACGCGCTGATCCTGGCCTACGGACGGCGCGACCTGGTGGCCGAGGAGTTCCGGCAGGAGAACACGAGGCTGCGGCGGGCCGGCTACTCCGCCCAGCTGCTGTCCGGCTCGATCTTCCCGGCCGTGGTGCTCGTCGGGAATCTGAACTCGGTCGTGGTCGCCGCGCTCGGCGGCTACCAGGTGGCCACCGGCGCGATCTCGCTCGGCGCGGTGCAGGCCTTCATCCAGTACTCGCAGCGGTTCACGGCGCCGGTCATCCAGAGCGCCGGCCAGATGAACGTGCTCCAGTCCGGCCTCGTCTCGGCCGGCCGGATCTTCGAGTTCCTCGACGCACCGGAGGAGCCGGCGCTGCCGGCGGAACCGGCGGAACCGGCTGCCGAAGAGCAGATCGCCGGCAACCGCCCCGGCGGCCACCGGGTCCGGTTGGAGGGGGTCAGCTTCCGCTACACGCCGGACACCCCGCTGATCGAGGACTTCACCCTGGAGGCGGCGCCGGGCCAGACCGTGGCGATCGTCGGCCCCACCGGAGCGGGCAAGACCACCCTGGTCAACCTGCTGGTCCGGTTCTACGAGGCCGACGGCGGCCGGATCCTGCTGGACGGCGTCGACTACCGCGACCTGAGCCGCGACCAGGTCCGCCGCTGCTTCGGCATGGTCCTGCAGGACACGTGGCTGTTCCACGGCACGATCCGCGACAACATCGGCTACGGACGCGAGGGCGCCACCGACGAGGAGATCCGCGCCGCGGCGCGCGCGGCCCACGTCGACGACTTCGTGCGCACCCTCCCCGACGGCTACGACACGGTCCTCGAAGGCGACGCCTCCAACGTCTCCTCCGGCCAGAAGCAGCTGCTCACCATCGCCCGGGCCTTCCTCGCCGACCCCGGCATCCTGATCCTCGACGAGGCGACGAGCAACGTCGACACCCGCACCGAGGCGATGATCCAGGCGGCCATGGCGCGCCTGCGCGCGGGCCGTACGAGCTTCGTCATCGCCCACCGCCTGTCGACCATCCACACCGCCGACACCATCGTCGTGATGGACGCCGGCCGGGTGGTGGAGCAGGGCAGCCACGCCGAGCTCCTGGACCGGCAGGGCTTCTATCACGAGCTGTATCACAGTCAGTTCGCTGAGACGCTCGTGTCCTGAGACTCAGATCCCGGTGTGGAGGAACGGTGCCCAGAGCGTGGGGCTGAGGGGATACTCGGCCCGCAGCCGGCGCAGCTGGTGATGGAGCGCGGCGGCGGCGAGGGACGGATCGGGAGCGCCGGTGCGGTCGCGGGTCAGGGCCCGATAGAAGCCGTCGGCGACCTGCTGGGCGACGGCGTCGTCGACCGGCCACAAGGTGCCGATGACGGTGCGGTACCCCGCGAGCTGGAAGGCCGAGGTGATGTGGATCGCCTCGTCGGCGAGGGCCACCTGCCACAGGCTTCCGCTCGTCGAACAGGCCGACAGATAGGCCAGTTCGACACCTCGCAGGGAGCGGGCCATGATCCTCTGGACGGTCATCGGATCGGTCTCGCCCCGGCGCAGCAGGAACCGGCTCGACAGCGGGTCGTCCCACACGGCGACCGCGTGGCAGGCGAAGTGCACCAGCGCGGTCTGCGGCAGCGCGGTCAGGATCGTGTCCGCGTCCGGATCGTGGAGCAGCACGGCTTGGGGAACGCTCGCCAGCAGTTCGCCGGCCTCGCGCACGACCCCCGGCAGCGGTGCGTCCGGCAGCGCGTCCGGCGCCGACACGATGAGCAGCCGGGAGTTGTCGGCGGGCGGGCGCGCGTGGGCCTGCGCGAGCGCGAAACCGGTGGTCGTGGTGGAGGAGATCACGCGGTCCAGCACCGCGCCGGACGTGCCGGTCGGGTCGGACGTGCCGCTCGGGCGGGACGTGCCGCTCGGGTCGGACATCGGCCCGCCGTCCGGCCCGGACGGCCGGCGACGCCCCGCGGCGTGGATCGGCAACAACGAGAACAAGCCCACCGGACACCACCAGACCCGGGGCCAGTCCTCCGGCTCCTCCGGCTCGGCGGTGAAACCGAGCGCGTCCAGGACCGGCTCCGCGACCTCGTCCCACAGCCAGGCCAGCACCTCGGCTATCCCGGTCTGCGCTTCGACCGCCTCTCGGAGCGAGGCCCCCGGCCGCGTGGCCGTGGTGCAGGCCATGATGAAGTCCGCGCTGCGCCGCATGAGGACCTCCCCGGTCACGCCGGGCAGCGGGACGACCTCGACCACCGGATCGGCGTCAGCCCGCAGGATCAGCGCGTCGGTTCGGCTCGCCAGGTCGGAGGTGAGGTAGACCAGTGGTCCGCAGTCCGCGATACCCCGGGCGTCCGGACGCGCCAGGAAGTCGGCCAAGCCCTCTTGAGACCGGATCCGCGCCAGCAGGCCGTCCCAGCTCTCGTAGGCGTGCTGGAGGTCGTCCGCCGACGGCGGGCCGGCGGGACCGCGGTCGTCCCGGCTGTCGAGCGCCGCTATCTCCTCCCGCAACCGTACGAACTCCTCGGCAAGCCCGGGATGCGCGGCCAGGCGCGTGACGTCCCCGATGCGGTTCTCGAAGATCGAGGAGGCCAGGATCCCCCGCGTCTGCTCCAGCAGTTCGACGGCGAGCTCGGGCTGCCCCGCGTCGAGGGCGGCCGCGGCGCACTGGCCCGGCAGCCCGGCCAGCCGGCCGAGCGCGGTCTGGCGGTCGGCGCGCCGCATCGGCCGCGGGGCGGCCAGCGGAAGCAGGTCGATCGCGGCGCGCAACGCGTCCACGGCCTGCTGCGGCGGGCGCGAAGGGTCCGGCAGCATGGCGAGGTGGCGGTAGGCGACGATCCGCTCGTGCGGTCGTGCCGACCGCAGCGTCCCGGCTTCGGTGAGATGCCCGGCCGCCTGCTGGACGAGCGCGGCGTCCGGCTCATGGCGGTGCAGCGCGAGCAGCGTCAAGGCCAGGTTCAGCAGGATCACGCCGCGGCGGTGGTCCGACGCGGGCGTGGCCTGGACCGCCTCGCGCTGCAGGCGCACCGCCTCGTGGATCGTCTCCGGCCGGCCGGTGTCGCCGAACTCGAGGCGCAGCGCACATCCGAGCGCGTGCAGGAGGCCGGCGCGGCCCACCGCGCCCGGAGGGGCCGCGGCCAGCGCGGTCCGCCGGACCCGGACCGACTCGGCACGGAGCTCCGCCCGCCCCGTCGCATGAGCCAACTCCTCCAGCAGATCCCCGAGAACGGAGAGGACAGCAGGCCCGAACTGGTGATGCACCGGGGCGGCGGCGACCGCCTGGCGTTGGAGCAGCACCGCCTCTTCGAGGACGTCGGTACGGTTGCTCCGCTCGTATTGGAGGCGGAGTACGGTCGCCAGGTTCGAAAGGAAGCCGGGGTAGTTGTGGTCGTGCGGGGAACCGCGTTCCGCCGCTTCGCGGGCGACCGTCTCCGCTTCGTCCAGACTGCTGCGCTCGCCGGTGTTCTGGTACTGGGTCACCAAGGCCATCGCCAGGGCGGACAGCGCCGCGTCGCGGAAGCCGGTCTCCCGCGGGAGGTTCGCCACCGCCGTCCGACCGGCTGCGACGGCCTCCTCCACCCATCGCCGCTCACCGGAGTGCTCGAACCTCATCCGCGTCGTCAGGCACACGTTGGTCATCCGCCCGAAGTGCTCGGGGTCGTCCGGATCGACGATCACGACGGCGCTGCGCGAGACGTGCACCGCCTCCTCGATGACCGCCTCGTCGCCCGACAGCTCGTACAGGCGGATCAGGGCGAAGCTGAACATGTTGAGATACATGCTGTAGAGGCGTGCGTCCGGCGAGTCGATCCCGCGCGCGCTGCGCAGTACCTCCACTGCCGCCGCCGCGTAGCGCGGATCACCGGTCCGGCCCAGAAGGTCGAGCAGCGCCATCGCGCGCTCGACGAAAGCGACGAGCTCCTCCCGGCCGGTCACCCGCCGCCCCCAGGCCCCTTCGTGGAACCGTGGTGGTAGCCCCTGGAGCCCTCGGGCAGAGGGACGTTCTGGCGCCAGAACTCGCTCAGGGCTCTGTTAAGCGCCTTGTCCGCGGCGACATCGGCCGGCAGTTCCAGATGCAGTGCTGTCAGCAGGTTGAAACGGCACAGGTCGTAGGCGACGTGGACGGACTCGGCATAGGCCAGGGCCCCATGGACGGCGCCTTGGTACGCCGCTATCGCCACCGCCAGCGGCGCGAGAGCGAGGAACACCCACCAGCCGCCGTGCGGGGTCAGCATCGCGACGGCGACGAGGGCGGCCAGCAGACCGGTGGCGCACATCCGCACGCTCGCGTCCATGGCGTTGCGGCGCTGGTCGACGGCCGCCCGGACCTTGTCGTCGAGCAGGAGGTAGAGACGTGGCCAGGTGACGGCCGCATCGTGGCCGTAGGCCCGCCCCGCGGTGTCCTCCATCGCCGCGAGCACGTTGCCGAACGCGGTCGGACACGTGAGGTGGTCGGCGCTCGGGAAGCGGGCGCGCCAGGCGGCTTCGGCCACACCGGCCTGCTGGACCGCCGCGGCATCGGGCCCCGCTACGGCGCTCGGGGGGCTCGAAGGGCTCAGGGCGCTCGGGGGGCTCGAAGGGCTCAGGGCGCTCGGCGGTTCCGCCCTCCTCTGCCACGCTTCCCGGCGCCGCCGTTGCCGTTCGACGGCCCGCCGGCGGCCCCACCGCCTCGGCCGGGCGCCCTCGACCAACCGGACCAGCGCGAGCTGGAACGGAGCGAGCACGATCGTGGCGACCAGCACCACGAGGGAGATGAGCAGCACCTCGGCCACGCCGAGGCCGGCGGCCGTGTGCCAGGCCCGGGCGAACACCGGATGCCGGGCCGGGGCCCCGGCCCAGCCGAGAACGAGGACGAACAGCACGAAGCCGTAGGTCGGGAGGTAGTCGACGAGGAAGAAACGGCGGGCCACGGTCTCCGACGGAGTGCCGACGGCGTCGAGGGTCATGCGAGAAGCTCCATGGCGGTCCGGTGCTCGGGACAGACCGGCGGGTGCTCCTCGTCGTGGTACATCCTGACGACCGCGCGCGGACACCCGCTACGAGAGCACTGATAGCGCAGCAGGCGGAAGTGCCCCGGTCCGGGCAGCGTCATGCCGGCCGCGTCCCCGGTCTCGCCGCGGCCGGCGCGCAGGCCGAAGGCGGCGTCGAGGTAGGCGCGCGACGTGGCCCCGATCCGGATTCCGCCGACGACCAGGCCGACGACCTCGGCCTCCGGCAGCACCGCCAGCACCGCTTCGAGCGCCTCGGCCACCTCGCCGACCGACGGGGCGCCGGCGGCCTCCAGCGTCGTCCCGGCGTCGGGGCCGGCCGCCGGGTCCACCAGGATGCGACAGTCCTCGGATGCGGTCACGGGCGGATCCTCGCTGGTCGGGTCGGCGGTTCCGGGAAGCGGAGCGCGCCCAGCATAGGCCGCCGGGACCCACCGAAAATCTCAGAACCCAGATATGCCGGGAAAGCCCTCCTGCCGCCCGAGGCCGTTCCGGGCGAACTCGAAGGAAGTCGATCGGTGATGGCGCGGGACATGCGGTCCCGCACACAACGTGTCGTACAAACGCCCGAGCAGATTGGGGCCGCCTACCCGGCCCTTATGCCGTGATCAGTAGGGTCGGCGGCATGCAGGTACTGACCCTCGGCCCCGCACGCGCCCGGCACGTCGCCCTGTTCGCGGCCGGCGGTGGCGGCGACCCCGAACGCCACCGGCCGCTTCTGGAGCACCTGGCGGCCCGTGACATCCACGTCATCGCGCCCCGCTTCGAACGTCTCATGGCGCGGGAGGCGAACCCGGCCGAGCTGCTCGCGCGGCCCGCCGGCCTGGTCGAGGCGCTGCACCGCTTCGCCGCACCGGACGCGGCGGTCACCGCGGTGGGGCACTCCATCGGCGGATGGGCGGCGCTGTGCCTGGCCGGGGCGAGGCCGTGGGGACGCGACGGCGAGCCGATGGAGGTCCCTCGCGAGCCGCGCGTCGGACGGCTGGTCCTGTTCGCGCCCGCGGTCGGGTGGTTCGCCGCGCCCGGAGCGCTGGACGCGGTGACGGCGCCGATGCTGGTCTTCGCCGGCGAGCTCGACGCCGTCACACCGGCCCGGGAGATCGAGGGCCTGAGCGCCGCGCCGTCCGCCGTGGACCTGCGCGTCGTGCCGAACGCCGGCCACTTCGCCTTCATGGACACGCCGCCGCCGAACACGCTTGAGGACGACGCGTTCGACCGGGAGCGGTTCCTCGGCGAGCTCGCCGCGGCGACGGCGGAGTTCGCACTGGAAAGCACACTATAGAAGAAGTCTGTTTCAAATGTCTGTTCTGATACTGATGACATGGACACGAACCTGGTCGCCCGCCTCCGGGAACTGGTCGAGCTCGAGACGCCGCCGGGCTCGGCCGCGCATCTGACGGCCGGCGCCGACCTCCTCACCGCGTGGGGCACGCGGGCCCTGGGGCGCGAGCCGCGGCGCGTCGTCGTCGACGGCCTCCCCCACCTGCTGTGGCGGGCCGCCGACCAGCGGGTGCTGCTGCTCGGCCACTTCGACACCGTCTGGCCGGCCGGCACGCTGCGCGACTGGCCGTTCCGGGTCTCCGGCACGGTCGCGACCGGACCCGGGGTCTGCGACATGAAGTCCGGCATCGTGCAGATGCTGGCCGCGCTCGCCGAGGTGCCGGATCCGTCCCGGGTCGGGCTCCTGCTCACCTGCGACGAGGAGAGCGGGTCGCCGACCTCCCGCCCGCTGATCGAGCGGGAGGCGCGGCGCAGCGGGGCGGTGCTCGTCGGCGAACCCTCCGATCCGGACGGCGCGCTGAAGGTCGCGCGCAAGGGCGGGTCGGCCTACCGGCTCACCGTCCACGGCCGCGCGGCGCACGCCGGCGTCGAGCCGCATCGCGGGGTCAACGCCGGCGTCGAGCTCGCACACCAGGTGCTGGCGGTGCGGAGGTTCGCCGACGACGCGCTGCAGACCACGGTGACGCCGACCGCTCTGAGCGCGGGCACCACGTCGAACACCGTGCCGGAGTCCGCGACGCTCGCCATCGACGTGCGGGCCTGGAGCACCGCGGAGCTGGAGCGGGTGGACCGCCTGATCAGGGCCCTGCCGGCGCGGCTCGACGGCGCCCGGCTGACGCTCGACGGCGGCTTCAACCGGCATCCGCTGCCGATCGAGTCCTCGCGCGAGCTGTTCGCTCTGGCCCAGGACGCCGCGTCGGACCTGGGCATGGCCCCGCTCGCGGGCGCCTGGGCGCCCGGCGCGTCGGACGCCAACTTCACCGCCGCGGTGGGCGCCGCGACCCTCGACGGCCTCGGCGGCGTGGGCGGCGGCTCGCACGCGCGCAGCGAGTACGTCGACGTGTCGTCGATGGCCCCCCGGGCGCGCCTGCTGGCCGGACTCGTCGAGCGGCTGACACACCGGGAACCGATCGGGCGGACTTCGGCACCGGCGGGCGCTCGAATCAGTACTCTGTGACGGAGCCGCGCGCCCGCGCGGCTCTCGTCGTCCGGGCGCGAAGGGCTTCTCGATGGGTGCAGGATCCGGGCCGAGGTTCGGTGTGGAGGAAGAGTTCCTGGTCGTCGACCGCGAGACCAGGGCCGCGGTGCCGCGGGCCGCCGCCGTGATCGAGCGCGCCGGGCCGGCCCTGGGCGCGCGGGTCGGCGGCGAGATCACCGAACTGCAGATCGAGACGCGCACCGAACCGTGCGGCACGGTGGAAGAAGTCCAGCGCCAGCTGGAGGAGGCACGCGGGGCGCTGGCGGAGGCCGCGGAGCCCGAAGGCCTGGTCGTCGTGGCCACCGGCACGCCGGTCCTCGGCGACTGCGTCCCCCCGGCCATGACCACCGGCCCCCGGCAGGACCGCGGCAACGCGACGTTCCGGGGCCTGCACGACGAGCTGGCGATCTGCGCCCTGCACGTGCACGTGGAGATCCCGGACCGCGAGGTGGCCGTGCTGGCGGGCAACCACCTGCGGCCGTGGCTGCCGGCGCTCATCGCGCTGGGCGCGAACTCACCCTTCTGGGCCGAGCGCGACACCGGGTACGCCAGCTGGCGCACGATGGTCTGGAGCCGGTGGCCGGTCGCCGGCCCCCCGCCGTACTTCACCTCGGACGCGGACTACCAGCGGACCGTGGCGATGCTGCACGACGTCGGCTCGATCGTCGACGTCGGCACGATCTTCTGGGACATCCGGCCCTCGGCGCACGTGCCGACGCTGGAGGTCCGGGTCGGCGACGTCCCGATGACGGCCCGCGAGTCCGCGATGACCGCGGCCCTGATCAGGGCCCTGGCGGTGGACGCGATCGCCAAGGTGGCCGCCGGCGACCCCGGACCGCGCGTACCGGCGGAGACGCTGCGGCTGGCCTACTGGCGGGCGGCGCGCGACGGCCTGAGCGGCCACGGCGTCGATCCGGCGACCGGACAGCTGATCCCCGCCGCCGCCCTGGCCGACGCGCTGCTCACCGCCGCCCGCCCCGCCCTGGAGGACAGCGGCGACGCGGACGCGGTCGCGACCTGGCTCAAGGAGCTGACCTGCGACGGCGACGGGGCGACCCGGCAGCGTCGCGCCGCGTCCGGGCGGGGGGAGCTGGCGGACGTCGTCGATCTCCTCATCGAAAAGAGCATTCCATAGGAAGACGCGGGCATCCGGGACATAGCAGGCTGGAGACGGTCGACCTAGGGAGGAAGAGTTGACCGAGACCGTCTCCGGCACCCAGCAAGGCCAGCCGGCCCGCGAGACCCGGGCCGCCTGCGAGAAGCACAGCAGCCACAATCCACCCGCCGGCCGGGGCGGCGGCGGGGCCCGCGACGACAGCCCCGTCACCGCTGTCGGGTCAGGTCGTAAGCCCGATCGCGATCGTGTGTCCGGTCCCGACGCCAACGGCGCCCGCGACGGCTCCCCCGCCCGCATCGTCGACCCCGGCCGCGTTCCCGACGCTGGCGGCCACCACGCCGCCGCCATCGCCGTCGCCGTCGACCCCGTCCCTGCTCCCGGTCGCAGCCCCGCGCCCCCCACCGCCGACGAGCCTCCGGCACCGCCGCCGACCGTGCCGCTCTCCGCGCGTGCGCTGCCCCCGCCGGCCATGCACACCGCCGCCGCCGAGTTCGCCGAGCTGATGGCCTCGCGCCGGTCGGTGCGCGAGTTCTCGACCGAGCCGGTGCCGGACTCGGTGATCGACCTCGCCGTGCGGGCCGCGGCCAGCGCGCCGAGCGGTGCCCACGTCCAGCCCTGGCGGTTCGTGGTCGTCACCGATCCCGTTCGCAAGCGCCGGCTGCGCGAGGCCGCGGAGGCCGAGGAGTACGAGTTCTACAATCGGCGGGCCTCGGCCGAGTGGCTGGGCGCGATCGCGCGCTTCGGCACCGACTGGCACAAGCCGTTCCTCACCGACGCCCCGGCCGTGATCGTCGTGTTCGAGGTGCATCAGGGTCCGAACAGTCCCAAGCCGTACTACGTCAAGGAGTCCGTGGGCATCGCCGTCGGGTTCCTGCTGGCGGCGCTGCACCACGCCGGGCTGGCCACGCTGACCCACACCCCGAGCCCGATGCGCTTCCTGAACGAGGTGTGCGAGCGGCCGCCGGAGGAGCGGCCGTACCTGGTCATCCCGGTCGGCTATCCGGCACCCGGGACCCGGGTGCCGGACATCGTCCGCAAGCCGCTGGAGGAGGTCATGGTCCGCTGCTGAGGTGCTCCGCGAAGAACTCCCGCAGCGGTGCCACGTGCCGGTCCGGCCGCCGCCACTCGGCGAGCAGGTCCTCCAGCAGATGCCGTTCGGCCACCTGCAGGCCGTACTGGTGGCGCCGGATCACCGGGTGGATGAAGGCGCTCTCCCGGGCCCGGCCGGGCTCGGGATGGCGTTCGATGGCGAAAACGTCGGCGTAGTCGTCGCGGCCCCACCGCAGGGTCACCGTGTAGTAGTGCGCCTCGGAGGCGAACCTCTGCACGGCGTAGTCCTCGGGCAGGTCCTTGTAGAGCCGGACCCGGCTGTTGGCCTCGTCGAGGACGATCGTGTCGCACAGGTACTCGAACTGCGTCCACAGCGCCGAGCTCCAGTTGACCCGGTCCAGCACCAGCGTCGTGAGCTCCTCGGCGTCGGCCTTGGCCTCGCCGAACTCCAGCGGGACGCCGTCGTAGCGCTCCAGCAGCAGGGCGCACAGCGTCCGCAGGTTGTAGCGGAAGCCGTCGATGAACGCCGAGGACGCCCGCTTGAAGTCGTGGGCCTGGGCCAGCGTGCCGGCGAAGTAGAGGCCGTCGACGTCGGTCGACTGCCAGTCCGGGCCGGTCGAGGGCAGGCGGCCGTCCCGCTCGGTCTGCGGGACGCAGCCCTCGGCGAAGACGGAGGTGTCCATCCGGAAGCCCGTGCAGCGCAGCACGGACTCGTACTCCAGCGTCGCCGTCTCGCCGTCGGCGTGGGTGTAGGTGATGTCGACCTCGAACCCCTCGCCGGCCGGGCGGATCTCGTCGATCGTGCAGTCCAGCACCGAATGCAGCGTCTTGAACTGATAGCTGTCCAGGATCACGCCGTACTGCCCGCGCACGTCCCCGGGATGTTTGCTCGTCCAGGTCAGCCGGAGCGGCCGGCGGCTGGCCAGGTGCACCATGGCCGCCTGGCCGAGCATCGAGTACGCGGTCTCGAACGCCGAGTTGCCCTTGCCGATGATCAGGACCCGCTGGTCGGCGTAGGAGGCCGGGTCGACGTCCATGGCCTCGTAGCCGGTCGCGTGCTCGATGCCGGGGATCGCGGGGATGAACGGCGCGCCCCAGCCGGTGGCGACGATGACGCACTCGGCGCGCAGCTCCTCCCCCGCCGCCGTGCGGACGACGAAGCCCAGACCGTCGCGCCCGATCCCGGCGACCTCGGTGCCGTACCGGACGGCGAGGCCGTGACGCTGTTGGAACGCCGCGAGGTAGCGCACCATGTCGTCGGCCGAGGGCAGATACTCCTGGCTGAACTTGGGGAACAGCATCTCGGGATCGTCGTTGAGCAGCGAGTTCCAGTCCCAGCGCAGGCGGATCTCCGGGTCGTCGCTGCGGACGTGCACCTTGTTGAGCGAGATCAGCCGGCGGTGGCGCGGGAACCGGCGGAAGAAACCGCCGGGAGCCGCGTCCCGTTCCAGCGTGAGGTAGTCGGCGCCGGCCTGCTGCAGGTAGTAGCTCAACTGCAGGCCCGCAGGCCCGGCGCCGATGACGAGGTAGCGGTGGGAACCGCCTCCGGCCTCACGCACGGGCGGCCTGGGCCTGGTGCGCGCGGGCGGCGGCGACGGTGGGGAGGTAGCCCTCGGCGACCAGGACCTTGGCCCGCTCGGCGAGCAGCCCGAGGTCGTCCGGCATGGTGGTGGCCAGGCCGTCCACGTAACGGTTGTACATGCAGAACGCGGCGGCGATCAGGACCGTGTCGTGGATCTCCAGATCGGTCGCGCCGGCCGTACGGGCCGCGGCGACCAGCTCGGGCGTGACCTGCCGGCCGTCGCGCTGCACCGCGGCGGCGATGTCCAGCAGGGCTTTGAGCTTGTCGCTGATCGGCGCGGCCGCGAGGTCGGCGCGGATGACGTCGAGATCGAGGTCCGCGGGCAGCTGGGCCGCGGTGAAGGCGGCGTGCGTGGTGGTGCAGAACCGGCACTCGTTGAGGCCGGAGACGTGGGTGGCGATCAGCTCGCGCTCCCAGCGCTCGAGGGCGCTGGGACCGCGCAGCAGGATCTCCGCCAGCTCGCTCATGGGCTGCGCGGTCTCCGGACGGTAGTAGAACAGCGAGCGGATGCCGGGCTGGTCGTTGCCCAGGTCTATGTGCGGCATCGTGCTACACCCCCAACTGCGCCGCGGCCAGCGCGGTGCCCTCGACGCGGGCCCGGATCTTGGCGAACGCGGTGTCCCGGGAGGTGGACGTGTCGTCGGCGAACGGCGAGAAACCGCAGTCGTCGCACGTTCCCAGACGATCGAGCGGGATGTGGCGAGCGGCCGTCAGCACCCGGTCCCGGACCTGTTCGGGCGTCTCGATCACCGGGTCGATCGGGTCCGTGACGCCCACGAAGAGGCGGGCACCGGAGGGCAGGTGCTGCGCGGCCACGCTCAGGACCTTGTCGGGGTCGGCCTCGCTGGCGAGCTGGACATAGAAGCTGCCGGCGTGGAGCCGGAACAGCTGCGGCAGCAGTGCGGCGTAGTCGACGTCGAGGCTGTGGGTGGAGTCCAGGTCGCCGCCGGGGCAGGTGTGGACGCCGATCCGGGCCCGCTCGGCCTCGGAGAAGCGGTCGAGCACCCTGTTGTTCAAGGCGATGAAGTCTTCGAGGACACCGCCGCTGGGATCGAGCTTGAGCGAGAGCCGTCCCTCGGTGAAGTCGAGCTGCACGCTGTGGGCGCCGGCGTCCAGACAACCGCGGATGTCCGCCTCGGCCTCGTCGACGAGGTCGGCGAGGAACTGCTCGCGCGGATAGCCGTCGATGCCGCCGGCCGGATACAGCAGGCTGAGCGCCGACGGCGCGATGACGGCCTGCTTGACCGGGACGCTCGCGTGCGTCTGCGCCGCCTTCAGGTAGCCGTCGGCGTGCCGCCGGTAGCGGAAAGGCCCCGCGGTCAGCGCCGGCAGCTGACGCTGGTGGCCGTCCGCGAACGGGATCACCACGCCGTCCGGGTTCAGCGCCTCGACGCCCGCGATGGGGTAGGTGGCGAAGCTCGGCTTGCTCTGCTCGCCGTCGGTGACGACCGGCGACCCGGCCGCCTCCATGGCGCGGATCGTCTCGGCGACGGCCCGGTCGACGGCGTCGGCTAAGGCCCGCGGGTCCAGCTGTCCGGCTTCGTGGGCCGACAGCGCCTGGAGAAGCTCGGCCGAACGCGGGATGCTGCCGATGGCTTCGGTGGGAATGGACATGGTGGACTCCGTTTGCACTGGTTGGGGTGGCTTGGGGCGAGCTGGGCGGATTGTCAGTACCTAGCGATATCAGGAGGTGCGGTCCGGGACAGGGCAACCGCGACCGCGAAGGTCGTGGCCATGATGATCAGCTCGGAGCGTGCGAGCCGGCCGAAGGCGGCCCCGCCGTCGGCGGTCCGCAGGCGCGGCAGCACGGCTCGCCGATGGCGCGCGCCGCACAGACCGAGCAGCACCAAGCCGATCGACTTGGCCGCGGTCAGCTGGCCGTAGGCGGAGGTGACGAGGTCGGCCGGCGTGTGCAGGCGCAGCAGGGCGTTCGCCACCCCGCTGACGGCGGTGGCCGCGAAGCAGGCGAGGGCCAGCCGGCTGAACCGCTCGGCGGCCGGCGCCAGGTGGTCCGGGACCCGGCGCGCGATCCAGGCCACCGCCAGCAGACCGCCGGTCCAGACGGTGGCCGCGGTGACGTGGACGACCAGGGCGGGCATGGCGAGCGTGTGGGAGGCGGTGCCGGAGTGACCGGTGGCCAGGGGCAGGAGCAGGGCGCCGCCGGCGGGCACGACCGCGGGCTTCGGGCTTCGGACGGCCAGCGCGCAGGCCACCAGCGCCAGCACGGCTTGAGCGGCCAGGGCCTGCTCTTGGGGGAAGGCCGTCCAGGTGCTCAGCGCGCGCGGCAGGGGCGCGCCGACGATGTCGGAGTGCGTGAACACGAGCTCGGCCGCCGCCGCGACCGACCACGACGCGGCGCAGCGAGCGGCGATCCCGCGCGCCGGGCCGGCGGCGGACCGCGGCAGCAGGATCACGGCCGCGACGAGGAACCCCACGGTCGCGGCCGCGGCGACGTCCGCGGCGAACCGGCAGGCCGGCAGGGCCCAGGCGGTCAGCGGTCCGGCGTCCGGCAGGCCGGCCGGCGCGCGCCGGGTCACCCCGCCGCGCAGCAGGGCCGCGATGCCGGCCGCCGACACGATCAGGGCTGCCGGCACGGTGGTGAACAGTCGTTTGCGGAGAATCGGTCGCCGCAGGGGTGCTCGCCGCGTGAACGCCGACGACACCGTGCGTCCCTCGGCCACCGGTCCCGTCATGCCGGCCCGCGCCGCGCCTTGGGCGGCCGCGTCAGCACCACCATCAGCCAGCCGCCGGTGATGACGATGCCCGCGCCGATGGCGAGGTGGAGCAGGTGTGCGACCCACCAGTTCGTCGGCGGGTCGCCGGCCGGGCCCGCCGGTGCCGCCGCCGGGTCCGCGGCGGCGAGTGCGGTGACTGCGAACTGCCACTGGCCGCTGACCGGGTGCCCGTCGTCGGAGACCACTCGCCAGGAGACGCGGTAGGCGCCGGTGGCGGTCAGGTGCTTGAGCGGCACTGTCACCACCGCTCCGGTGACCGCGGCCGCGCCGGACGTCACGCTCGCTCCGTCGGGGGACGTCACCAGGACCGTGGCGCCCTCGTCGGCCACCGGCTCGTCGAAGGTCAGCGACACCGTCGAGGGTGCCGTTCCCGCGCCCGGGCCAGGGCTTGTGCCCACCAGCTTGGCGTGTGCCGCGGCCGGGCCGGCGATCAGCAGTACGCCGAGGAGTGCCAGGGGCGGCAGCGCGGCGAGCCTGCGCAGGGCGGCCACGCCTCAGCCCGCCGCCCGTCCGGCGCCGACCAGTTCGAGCGGCTCGCCGGCGCAGGTGCACTGCACCGGCAGGTCGCGGTCCCGCTTGGGCGGCCGGGCGTGCAGGTACATCGCGATCGCCATGGGGACGAACACGATCGTGTTGTAGAACAAGTGGATCTGCACGCGCGGGTACCAGATCTGCAGGATGCTCGTGGGCACCTTGCGGTGGAAGAAGAAGGTCCCGCTCTGAGCCTGGATGAGCAGCAGCAGGTGTTCGATGTGGTGCCAGAACTGCAGGACCAGCGAGATGGTCCACCAGGTCCGCGCGCGGCCGGTGAAACCGGGGCGCAGGGCGAACAGGAACACGAGCATCACGATGGCGAAGCCGTAGTGGAGCCATTCGGACTTGATCAACCAGGGGAAGAACTGGCCGAGGATGCCGCGGGCCTGGGGCACGGGCCGGTGCAGCACCCAGATCTGGTACGCCTGCACGATGTGCTCGGCCCAGTGCCCCAGCACGACGACCAGGAACACCCGCAGGGCGTTGCGGTGGTAGCGGCCGTTGAGGTCGTTCAGTAGCGCCCGGCCGGTAGCACTCGGCCGGAGCGGCAGCGACTCGGCTGTCATCCCTCCACCTCTCACGGTGACACGAACACCGAAGGGGGCGAATCAGCCCCCTTGGTCGAGGTCTACACGAGGCGGGACGGTGGCGAGTTCTTCCAGATTGCTTATTTGGACGAGCCGTTCAGGGATGGCGCCGCAGAAGATCGTCCGTGACGGACGCCTCGAAGCGCGCACCGGCCTGTTCCCAGGCCTCGGCCGAAGCCGCGAGCGCCGCGGGATCGCTCAGCAGCCGGCCCTTCGCACGGGCGAGACACGCCGCGGCCCACCTGTTCTCCACGCCGGCTGGAGCCGCGCTCGCGAGGCGTGCCGCAGCGTCTTCGTGCCCCGCGACCACAGCGAGTTCCGCGGCGGCGGCCAGGGCGTAGGTCTGGAACCAGCACCCGGCGAGATCGCCGAAAGCATGAGCGACGATCTCCTGCGCGTGGGAGACGTCGCCGCTGTGCACGGCGACCCGCGCGTCCACGAACGCCGCGAACGCCGCGTGCCGGTAACGGTAGGTCCCGTCGGTCCCCGCGACCTGGGCCGCACGCTCCCGCCACAGCCGATACGCCGGATCGTCGCCGAGCAGCCCGTACGTCAGCGCGGTCGCCGAGAGCGCCGTCGACATCCATCCCGCGTCCGGCCGCCCGGCCCGCTCCCACGCCTGCCACATCCGCGCGGCCAGCGGCGGCACGCGGTCGTGGTGCCCGGCCAGGGCGAAACCCGGGATCACCTTGCTCGCGTACAGGTACGGATGCGCCCCGGCGAGGTCGTCGTCGCGGACCGCGTCGGCGAACCACAGGGCCGCGCGCAGGTCCCCGACCGCGACCGCGTCGGTGCTGACCATGCCGAACGTGTCCTCGATCTCCTCGGCGGCGCGCGGCCGGGACCGGTCCATCGCCGGCAGCAGCGCCAGACGCCCGGTCGAGGCGCGGAAGGCGTCCCGCAACCGCCCGGCGGCGGTGGCGGCGGTGCGGACCGCGTCGAGGGCGGCGCTGATCAGCAGCGGGTCGCCGGTCGCGCGCGAGGCCTGCTCGGCGGCCGCGGCGAGTTCCGCGTCGAGCTGGAGCCGGACGGTCGCGGCACTCCACACCTCGGCGTTGGCCAGGCTCGCCGCCACGACCGGATCGGCCGGGTCACCGGCGGCCCGCGCCTCGGCGAGCAGTGCCCGGAGCTCCTCGCGCGGCACGGCCGCGCCCCGGAATCCCGGGTAGCGGGCCGCGACCTCGACGCCCCGCGCCAGGATCGCCGCGCGGAGGTCGGCGTCGCCGGCCAGACCGGACTGCTCGGCGGCGGCGAGGTAGAGCTCGAAGGCTTCGTCGCCGGAGAAGTACACGAGGACGGCGCAGCCCGCGGCCTCGCGGAGGTCGGCGGACGCCTCGGCCGGCGAAGGCGCGCGGGCCGCGGCGTCCTTGTAGTGGGCCAGAGATTCTTCGAGGAACCGGCGGACGAAGGCCAGGCGGCCCAGGGCGCGCGCCAGGCTGTGCGCCGCCGGGTCGGGAAGGGTCCGGCCGGGGCCCACCGGGCAACCGTCGAGCGCGGCACGCAGGTCGTCGGCCACCCGGTCGAAGTCCTCGCGCCAGGAATCCGCGGTCGCTTCGTCGGCGGGCGGCTCCCGGTCCTCGCGTTCCACCCGGTCGACCAGCTCCCCGGCCCGCCGCACCGCCCACGCGAGGTGCCGCTGCCGCGACCCCTCGCGCTCCGCCTCCCCCTCGGCCATCAGCCGATCCCTCGCGAACGCCCGCACCGTCTCGAGCATCCGCCACCGTTCCGGCCGCCCCGGCTGCCGCACGATCAGGCTCTTGTCGGCCAGGCGGCCCAGCACGTCGGCGACCGTCCCGGGGCTCCCGGCCGCCGTCGCCGCGACCGCCGCGCCGAGGTCGAAGGAGCCCGCGAACACCGCCAGCCGCCGGAACATCCGCCGCTCCTCGTCGTCCAGCAGGTCGTGGCTCCAGCCCAGAACGGTGCGCAGGGACCGGTGCCGCCGGTCCGCGCCCCGGCCGCCGGCCAGCACCCGCAGCGTGTCGTCGAGCGCCGCGAGCAGGCCGCCGGCCCCGAGGGCGGTGCCGCGGGCCGCGGCGAGCTCGATGGCGAGTGGGAGGCCGTCCAGCCGCGCGCAGATCGCGGCGACGTCGGCGGCGTCCGCGGCGAAGTCCGGGTCGGCGGCCGTGGCGCGGGCGAGGAACAGCGCCTCGGCGTCGGCGCCCAGCGGCAGCGGCGCGAGCCGCACGACGCGTTCGCCGGGCACGCCGAGCCGCTCGCGGCTGGTCGCCAGGACCCGGGCGCCGGGGCAGGCCGCCAGCAGCCGCTCGGCGAAGGCCGCGGCCGCGTCGGCCACGTGCTCGCAGTTGTCCAGGATCAGCAGAAACCGGCCGTCGCCGAGGCGGCCGGCGAAGGCGTCGTCCAGCGTCCGGTGCGGCCCCTCGGAGACGTCGAGCGCGGCGGCGACGGCCTGGGCGACGTAGCCGTCCCGGACCGGCACGAGGTCGACGAACGCGCCGCCGGCCGGAAACCGGGGCCCGGCCGCGGAGGCGAGCACGGCGGCCAGCCTGGTCTTGCCGACGCCGCCGGGGCCCTGCACCGTCACCAGGCGCGCGGTCTCCAGTGCGGCCAGGAGCGCGCGGCGATCGGTGTCGCGGCCGACGAAGGACGTGAGCGCGGCCGGGACCCCGGTGATCCGCCCGGGGTCCGGCGTCCCGGCCTCGACCTGCGCGGCGAGTTCGGCGAGGGCGCGCCGGTCGGCGACGCCGCACTTGCGCAGCAGCGCCGAGACGTGGTTCTCGACGGTGCGGACCGACAAGTGCAGGCGCGCGGCGATCTCCGCGTTGGTGAAGCGGCCGCCGAGCAGTGCCAGGACCTCGGCCTCCCGCCGGGTCGCTCCCCACCTGTCCGTCACCTGGTCATCTTCGCCGATCTCGGGGACCGGTGCGCGGTTTCTGAGTGGTGGTTCGCGTGGTCGGCACGGATGACCGCCCCGGGGCGCCGCCGGGATCCTGGTGGCGAGGAGGACAACATGCTGACTTTCATCGGGGCGTCCCTGGTCCTGATCATGATTCCGGGACCGGACCAGGCGCTGGTCACCCGCAACGCGCTGGCCGGCGGCCGGACCGCCGGACTGCTGACGATGGCCGGCGGGGCGCTGGGGCTGTCGGTCCACGCTTCGGGCGCCGCACTCGGGATCTCGGCGCTGCTGGCCACGTCCGCGGCGGCGTTCACGGTGCTGAAGATCGTGGGCGTCGCGTATCTGGCGCTCCTGGGCGTCTCGACGCTGCGGTCGGCGCTGCGCTCGGGCGCCCACGAGCAGGGCCCTGACGGCGGGGGCGGCGGGGGCGGCGGCCGGATCCGCTGGATCCGCTGGATCCGCCAGGGCTTCCTGTCGAACGCGCTGAACCCAAAGGTGGCGCTGTTCTTCCTGACGTTCCTGCCGCAGTTCATGCCGGACCACCACACCACGCTGCTGCGGGCGTGTACCTACTCCCTCGTGTTCGCCGCGCTGTATCTGGCGTGGTTCACCTCCTACGTGCTGGTGGTCGACCGGATCGGCGCCGTGCTGCGGCGGCCGCGGGTGCGGGCCCGGATCGAGAAGGTCACCGGGCTGCTGCTGCTCGGCTTCGCGGTGCGGCTGGCCTTGCAGCAGGAGTGAGCCGTCGCGGGCGCCTACATCTCGCGGCGCCCCGTCTCATCCTGAAGTTGCACTCCCGTCTCCACTCCCAGCACGACGTCCGCACCGCCGGGCCGGACTACCTTCTACCCGGACCCGGCGTGACGCCGCGGCCACCGCCTGGAAGGGGGCGACGGAGATGATCGAGGCGAGGGGCCTCACGAAACGCTACGGCGACAAACTGGCCGTGGACCACCTGTCGTTCACCGTGAAGCCGGGGCAGGTCACCGGCTTCCTCGGGCCGAACGGCGCCGGCAAGTCCACCACGATGCGGCTGATCCTGGGCCTGGACGCGCCGACGGACGGGAGCGTGACGGTGAACGGCCGGCCGTTCGCCGCCGCCGACCACCCGATGCGGGAGGTCGGGGCGCTGCTGGACGCGAAGGCGATCCACGGCGGCCGCTCGGCCTACCACCACCTGCTGTGCCTGGCCCAGACCAACGACCTGCCCGCCCGGCGGGTCGGGGAGGTCCTGGAGCTGGTCGGCCTGACCGAGGTGACGCGCAAGCGCTCCAAGGGCTTCTCGCTGGGCATGGGGCAGCGGCTGGGCATCGCCGCGGCGCTGCTCGGCGATCCCCGGGTGCTGATGTTCGACGAACCGGTCAACGGGCTCGACCCCGAGGGCATCCTGTGGATCAGGAATCTGATGAAGGCGCTGGCCGCCGAGGGCCGCACCGTGTTCGTCTCCAGCCACCTGATGTCGGAGATGGAGCACACCGCCGACCACCTGCTGGTCATCGGACGCGGGCGGCTGATCGCGGACTGCACGGTCGCGGAGTTCATCGAGCAGAACTCCGAGCAGCAGGTCAAGGTCCGCACCCCGGACGCGGGGCGGCTGGCCGAGCTGGTCACCGCCGACGGCGGCCGGGTCAGCACCGACGCGGCCGACGCGACCACGCTGCGGATCTCGCGGCTGCCGCTGGAGCGGATCGGCGACCTGGCGTTCGAGAACCGGGTGCGGCTGCACGAGCTGACCCCGATCCAGGCCTCGCTGGAGGAGGCGTTCATGGAGCTCACGAAGGAAGCCGTCGAATACCACGCCGCGGTGCCCGCCGCGCAGCGTCCGAGCGAGCAGGTGGAGGCCTGACCATGACCACCCTGACCGCCGTCGGCCTGCCGCCGGCCAAGGGCCGCTCCGGGTTCCGCGGGGCGCTGCGCTCGGAGTGGACGAAGATCCGCTCGGTGCGCTCGACGATCTACACGCTGCTGGCCACGGCGCTCGTCACCATCGGCATCAGCACCCTGTTCGCCTGGGGCCAGTCCGGCCACACCGGCCGGGAGGACCTGGCGACGTTCGACCCGGTGCGCGACGCGATGTTCGGGATCGTCTTCGGCCAGCTGGTCATCGTCGTCATCGGCGCGATGACGCTGTCCAGCGAGTACTCCACCGGCATGATCCGCACCTCGCTGACCTCGATGCCGCGCCGGGGCGTGGTGTACGGGGCCAAACTGCTGGTGTTCACGCTCGTGGCCCTGATCACCGGGCTGTTCTGCAGCTTCACGTCGTTCTTCATCGGCCAGTCGTTCTTCACCAGCGTCCACGTCCACGACTTCCGCGGTCCGACCCGCGAGACGGTGGCCGTGGTGGACCTGTCCACCTCCCTGGACAAGCCGCACGTGCTGCAGGCGGTCGTCGGCGGCGGCCTGTACCTGGCGGTCAGCGCCCTGCTGGCCTTCGGCTTCGCCGCGCTGCTGCGGCACACCGCCGGGGCCATCACCGCCGCCATCGCCGCGCTGTTCGTGACCTTCATCATGGTGCAGTTCCTGCCCCACGACTGGGCGGTGAAGGTCGACAAGTGGGTCCCGTTCTTCGCCGGCGGGCAGCTCTGGGGCATCCGCAAGCTCGGCGGCGAGGACATCCCGATGTTCTCGGCGTGGACCGGCTTCGCCGTGTTCGCCGGCTACGCCGCGGTCGCGATCATCGCCGGGGCGGTGCTGTTCCGGAAGCGTGACGCGTGATCCAGGCCCTTCGGCCCGTCCTCCGACGGCCTTCCGGCCCTAGGCTGAGCACATGGATGGCGAGAAGATCGGCGTGTTCCTGCTGGACGACCACCAGGTGGTGCGGCGGGGACTGAAGGACATGCTCGAAGACGAACCGGACTTCGAGGTGGTCGGCGAGGGCGCGACAGCCGCCGAGGCCCTGGCCCGGGTCCCGGCGCTGCGCCCGCGGGTGGCGGTGCTGGACGTCCGCCTGCCCGACGGCGACGGCGTCACCGTGTGCCGGGAGTTGCGCAGCAAACTGCCGGATCTGAACTGCCTGATGCTCACCTCCTTCGCCGACGAGGAGGCCCTGTTCGACGCCATCATGGCCGGCGCCTCCGGCTACCTGCTCAAGCAGACCCTCGGCCCGGACCTGGTCTCCGCCGTCCGCACCGTCGCCTCCGGCGAATCGCTGCTCGACCCGAAGCTCGCGGCGAAGGTCATGGCCCGCCTGCGGGCCGCGGACGAGAAGAAGGATCCGCTGGCCCAGCTCACCGCCCAGGAACGCCGCGTCCTGGATCTGATCGGTGAGGGCCTGACCAACCGCCAGATCGCCGACCGCCTGTTCCTGGCCGAGAAGACGGTGAAGAACTACGTCTCCGCGCTGCTGGCCAAACTCGGGCTGACGCGGCGGGTCCAGGCGGCGGTCATGGTCACCGGAGCGAGGACGGATCACGGGCAGCAGCACCGCTGAAAGCCGGGCGGCGGTGGGCCGCGGTGCTCGGCCGTGGCCGCCGAGCACCGGTCCGCGGTATCCGACGGCCGGCTGTCAGCCGGCTGCGTCCCCCTCGTCCAACGGCACCTTCCACACCAGCACGCTGCCGCCGCCGGCCCGCGGCTCGATCGCGAACTCGCCGTTCAGCTCGGCGGCCCGGTCGGCGATGTTCGCCAGACCGCTGCGCCGCCCCTGCTCGGGGATGCCGACGCCGTCGTCCGCGATACGGAGCGTCAGCAGGCCGTCGGCGGTCGCCAGGTCGACCTCGACCTTGGAGGCGTCGGCGTGCCGGGCCGCGTTCGACAGCGCCTCGCGGGTCACCGCCAGCGTGTGGTCGACGGCCTGTTCGGGGACCTCGAAGTCGACCGGGCCGGTGAAGCGCACCGCGGGGGCGAAGCCCAGCGCGTCGGCGGCGTCCTGGCAGACCTGCAGCACCTGGGCCCGGAGGCTGGGGAGCTGGGCCGGGCTGTCGTGCTCGGACAGGGCGAAGATGGTGGAGCGGATCACCTTGATGGTGTCGTCGAGGTCGGCGACGGCGGTGGAGACCCGGTCGCGGACGGCCGCCTTCTCGGTGATCTTCAGGACCGACTGCAGGGTCATGCCGGCCGCGAACAGCCGCTGGATCGCCAGATCGTGCAGGTCGCGGCCGATCCGGTCCCGGTCGGCGAACAGGGCCAGCTTCTCGGCGTCGATGCGGCGGTCCGCCAGTTCCAGGGCGACGGCGGCCTGCGCGGCGACGTCGGACAGGACGGTGACGACCTGGGCGTCGAAGGGCAGCTTGCCGGTGCACTTGGCGGCGACCAGCACGCCCCGGGAGCGGCCGGCCGCGCCCAGCGGGGCGATGTGCGCCGCGTCCAGGCCGGCGTCCGTCCACGCCGGGTACGTCGACCAGCTCGGCCCGGCCAGCGAGCGCGCCGTGCCGGAGGCGTAGGCCTCGCCGAGCGCGGAGCCCGCCACCGGGATGGTCAGCCCCCGCAGGCGCTCGGCGCCGGCCCCGCAGGCGACCTGCACCGTCAGGCTGGTCCCCGAAGGGTCCGGCAGGGCCACGGCCACCAGGTCCGCGCCGGCCAGCGCGCGCACCCGCTCGATCAGCACGGTCAGCACGTCCAGCGTCTCGGCCCCGGACAGCAGCCCCTGCGTCAGCTCGGTCGTGGCCTCCATCCAGCGCTGCCGCCGCCGGGCCTCGTCGTAGAGCCGGGCGTTGTCGATCGCCACCCCGGCCGCGGCCGCCAGCGCCGTGAGCAGCGCCTCGTCGTCGGCGTCGAAGGCGGCCCCGCCGCGCTTCTCGGTGAGGTACAGGTTCCCGTACACCTCGTCCCGGACCCGGATCGGGACCCCGAGGAACGCCCGCATCGGCGGGTGGTTGTCCGGGAAGCCGAACGACGCGGGATGGTCGGCGATCTCCTCCAGCCGCAGCGGCACCGGGTGCCGGATCAGCTGCCCCAGCAGCCCCATGCCCGTCGGGTACGGGCCGATGGCGTCGATCTCCTCCTGGCCGAGCCCGACGGTGACGAACCGCTCCAGCCGGTCCCCCCGCTCGCCGCCGATCACGCCCAGCGCCCCGTACCGCGCCTCGACCAGATCGGTGGCGGTCTCGATGATGGTGTGCAGCACCTGGTCCAGGTCCAGCCCGCCGGAGACGGCCAGCACGCCCTGCAGCAGCTGCTGGACGCGGCCGCGGGCCGCCTTGACCTGGTCCAGCCGGCTGACGAGCTCGTCGATCAGCTCGTCGAAGCGCAGCTGCGGCAGCAGCGGGTGCCGGGCCCGTCCGGCGTCGTCGACCATGGCCCCAGCCTAGTGGCGGCGCCGCGGGCGCGGCTGATCGGGATCCGGGACTTTAGGCCCTGTTCACCACCGGTGGTGGCGGCTGACGATGGCGACATGGGTAGTGACACCGCGATCGAGTATCTGGCCGAAGAGGAGGCCCTCCGGCTGGCCGCCACGGCCCCCGTGGGCCGGGTCGTCTACAGCCGCTACGCGATGCCCGCGGTCCACCTGGTCAACTTCAAGCTCGACGGCAAGGACGTGGTGTTCAAGACCCGCAAGGGCGCCAAGTTCGCGGCCGCCGTCGCCGACACCGTGATCGCCTTCGAGGTGGACGAGTTCGACCCCGCCACCCGCAGCGGCTGGACCGTGACGCTGACCGGCCGCTCGTCCCTGGTGACGTCGAAGCCCGAGCAGGAGCGCCTGGCGGGACTGGACATCGACCCCTGGATCCCGGACCGGGAGTACTTCATCAAGGTCCAGACCCAGCTGATCACCGGCCGGCGGATCCGGTCGCACGAGCTGGTGGGCCACGACGTCAGGGACTAGGACCGGCCGAGACCTGTCCGGCCGATCATGATTCCAAGACGTTTCGATCCCTGACGCTGCGATCCCATGGCCTCGGGCCGGGATCCCAGATACGTGCCTGACACGTGACAGACCCGGCCGCCCTGACATCCGTGTCAGGGCGGCCGGGCCGCCGCGCGCCTCATCACATCAGCGGGGTGCCGGAGCTGGGGTTCTCCGCGAGGGCGGCGATGGTGTCCGGGACGTGGATCTTCCGGCGGGAGATCTCGGTCAGGCCGGTGACGGCGACGGTCGCCGCGCCGAGCCCGGCGAACGCCACGCCCAGGCCGATGACCAGGTAGGTGACCTCCCAGGCCTGGTACGCGCCCATCAGCGAGCCGCGCAGGGACTCGCCCATGAACGCGGTGTTCTTCAGCCCGGCCAGCTTGGTGTCGTCCGGGGCGGCCATGGCGGCGGAGGACACCTGGGAGTAGGTCTTGCCGCCGGTGGCCTCCTTGATGTGGGTCTCGATCATGTCGGCGTAGGCCTTGGCCTGCGGACCGGTGACGACCTGCCGGCCGGCGTACTTCGCCTGGGCGGCGGGCAGGCCCGAGGAGCCCTTGGCCGGGAAGGAGATGAGCTGTGCCGAGAGCTGGTCCTTCACCTGGTGCTGACCGTGCACGCCCTCGTAGATCATGACCGGGCCGGCGGCGATCAGAGCGGCGCCGGCGGTGTAGGCGATGCCGGAGGCGAGCTTGCGGGCGGTGTTCACGGGATTCTCCTCGATGACGTCGGGGCGGTGCGGCGGGATTCGTGTGCTGCCACCAATGTCGTGGTCGCAGGCCCCTGCCGTAGGTGCCGGAAGACGTCTCCTGACCGGGCCGAAGGTCCCGCATCGGACCGGGCCGCCCGGCACTCCCGGGGCCGGTCCGGGGCGGCTGACGATGGGCGGGAGACCCCGGTCCCTCGTGCCCGGGCCCACCCCGTGAGAGGACCGGCCAGATGCCGACCGCCGAGACCGTCGAGACCGTCGAGACCGCCACGAGCGTCGAGAGCGCCGCGGGCGTCGCCAAGAACGTCCGTGCCAAGACCGCCGTCGTCCCGCTGCGCGCCGTCGACGCCTACTGGCGGGCCGCCAACTATCTGTCGGTCGGCCAGATCTACCTGCGCGGCCGCCACCGGGCCGGTCACGAGCTCGCGCCCGAGGAGATCAAGCCCCGGCTGCTGGGGCACTGGGGCACGAGCCCCGGCCTGACGTTCGTCCACGCGCATCTCAACCGCCTGATCCGCGAGCACGACGTGGACCTGATCGAGATCCTCGGCCCCGGACACGACGGCCCGGCCGCGCCGGCCTGCGCGTGGCTGGACGGCTCCTACACCGACCACTACCCGGACGTCCCCCGCGACGCCGACGGCATGGCCCGGCTGTTCGCGGCGTTCTCGGCGCCCGGCGGCGTCGCCGGCCACGTCGCGGCGAACGTCCCCGGGTCGATCCACGATGGCGGCGAACCCGGCTACAGCCTGGCCCACGCCTTCGGCGCCGCGTTCGACAACCCGGACCTCGTCGTGGCGTGCGTGGTCGGCGACGGCGAGGCCGAGACCGGGCCGCTGGAGGCGTCCTGGAAGTCCGTCGGGTTCCTGAACCCGGCCACCGACGGGGCCGTGCTGCCGATCCTGCACCTGAACGGCGACGAGATCGCCGGCCCCGCGGTCCTGGACCGGATCCCGCGCGAGCACCTCGACGGCCTGCTGACCGCCCACGGCTACGACCCGCGCTGGGTGGTCGGCGACGACCCGGACAAGCTGCACCGCCAGATGGCCGAGGCCCTGGACGGCGCGCTGGCGACGATCCGCGGCATCCAGCACGCCGCGCGCGTTCCGCACCGGCCCGGGCACGGCGCGCACGGCGCCTGGCCGGTCATCGTCCTGCGCACGCCGAAGGGGTGGACCGGCCCGCGCACGGTCGACGGAGTACCGGTGGCGGACACCTGGCGTTCGCACCAGGTCCCGCTCGGTGAAGTCCGAGAGAACGCCGAACACCGCCGCGTGCTGGCCGCCTGGCTCGACTCCTACCGCCCCGCGGAACTGTTCGACCATCAGGGCCGTCCCCAGCCGGAAGTCCTGGCCTGCGTCCCGGAGGGCGGGCGGCGGACCGGCGCGAACCGCCACGCCAACGGCGGCTTGCTGACCCGCTCGCTGGACCTGCCGCCGACGACCGACCACGCCGTGCCGGTCGACAAGCCCGGAACGACCCTGCACGAGCCGACTCGGATGCTGGGGACCTGGCTGCGCGAGGTCATGCGGCGGGACGCGGCCGGGCGCGGCTTCCGCCTGTTCGGCCCCGACGAGACCGCCTCCAACCACCTGGACGCCGTCTTCGAGGTCACCGACCGCGCCTGGAACCTGCGCACGGTGCCGGACGACGACCACCTCGCGCCGGACGGCCGCGTGATGGAGGTGCTGTCCGAGCACCTGTGCCAGGGCTGGCTGGAGGGCTACCTGCTCACCGGGCGCCACGGGCTGTTCTCGTGCTCCGAGGCCTCCATCCACATCGTCGAGTCGATGGTCGACCGGCACGTGAAGTGGCTGAAGACGGCGCGCGCCCTGCCGTGGCGGGCCCCGGTGCCGTCGCTGAACTACCTGCTGACGTCGCACGTGTGGCGCCAGGACCCCTACGGCTTCTCGCATCAGGACCCCGGTTTCCTCGACCACGTCGCGAACAAGACCGCTGACGTGGTCCGGCTCTACCTGCCGCCGGACGCCAACACCCTGCTGGCGGTGGCGGACCACGCGTTGCGTTCCCGGAACCTGGTCAACGTCATCGTCGCCGGCGAGGACCCGATCCCGGACTGGCTGTCCCCGGCCGAGGCGGCGCGGCACTGCGAGCGCGGCCTGGGCATCTGGGAGTGGGCCGGCACGGAGGAGGATCCGACCACGGAGCCGGACGTGGTGCTGGCCTGCGCCGGGGACGTGCCGACCCTGGAGGTGCTGGCCGCGGCGAAGCTGCTGCGCGAGCACGTGCCGGGGCTGCGCGTCCGCGTGGTCAACGTGGTCGACCTGATGCGCCTGCAGCCCGCGTCCGAGCATCCGCACGGGCTTTCCGACCCGGAGTTCGACGCCGTGTTCACCACCGGCAAACCGGTCGTGTTCGCCTTCCACGGCTACGCCTCGCTGATCCACCGGCTCGCCCACCGCCGCGCCGGCCACGCGAACCTGCACGTGCGCGGCTACAAGGAGCAGGGCTCGACCACCACCCCGTTCGACATGCTGGTCCGCAACGACGCCGACCGGTACCGGCTGGTGTGCGACGTCATCGACCGGGTCCCCGGACTGGCCGTGCGCGCCGCCGCCGCCCGACAGCTGATGGTCGACACCCGCGCCCGGCACCGGGCGTGGATCGTCGAACACGGCGAAGACCTCCCCGAGATCCGCGATTGGACGTGGTCCTGATGACCGCCCCCACCATCCGGCCCTGGCCGCGCCCCCACGACCACCGGACGCCCGTCCACGCCCTGCTGGCCGACGGCTCCACGGTCCTGATCCGCCCCGCCACGCCGCACGACCTGCCGGCGGTGCGCGCCCTGTTCGCCGGGCTGAGCCCGGAGAGCTCGCGCATGCGGTTCTTCGCCCCCGGTGCCGGTCCGGGACAGGCCGCCGCGCAGCGGCTGTGCCACCCGGATCCGGACCGCATCGCCCTGCTGGCGCTCGCCTGCCGCCCCGGCGGCGAGGAGCTCGTCGGCGAGGCCGAGGCCTGGCGGCTGCACGACTCGGACACCGCCGAGGTCGGGTTCACGGTCGCGGAGGGCGAGCGCGGGCGCGGCGTGGGCACGCTGCTGCTGGAGCACCTCGCCGACGCGGCGCGGGCCCGCGGGATGCGGCGGTTCGTCGCCGAGACGCTGGTGGACAACCTGGCGATGAAGCGCGTCGTCGCCTCGGCCGGCCTGAAGCACGGCGCCGCCCACGAGCACGGCGGCACCGTCTTCCACGACATCGACCTCGCCGAGGACGACGCGTATCTGGAGGTCGTCGCCGACCGGGAGTTCCGGGCTTCGGCGGCCTCGCTCGAACCGCTGTTCCGGCCGCGGGCCGTCGCGGTGGTCGGCGCCGGGCGCGAGACCGGGGGCGTGGGCCGGGCGGTTCTGGACCACCTCGGCGCGTCCGGGTTCGCGGGGCGGCTGTACGCGGTCGACCCCGGGGCCGACGAGATCGGCGGCGTGCCGTGCGCGCGGTCGGTCGGCGCGCTCCCGGAGCCGGTCGACCTGGCCGTGGTGGCGCTGCCCGCCGACGCCGTGGTCGACGCCGCGATCGCCTGCGGCCGGCACGGAGTCAGGGCCCTGGTCGTGGTCACGACCGCGGTCCCGGTCACGACCACCACGGTGCTCAAGGCGGTGTGCCGCCGCTACGGCATGCGGCTGGTGGGGCCCGACTGCCTGGGGGTCGCCTCGTTCGCCGGCGGCGTCGCGCTGGACGCCACGTTCACCGCGCACCCGCCGCGGGCCGGCTCGGCCGGGGTCGCCGTCCAGTCCGGCGGCGTCGGCATCGCCGTGCTCGAACGGCTGGCGGCGCTGGGGATGGGGGTCAGTGCGTTCGCCTCGCTCGGGGACAAGGCCGACGTCTCCGGCAACGACCTGCTGGGCTGGTGGGCGCAGGACCCGCGGACGCGGATGGTGCTGCTGCACCTGGAATCGTTCGGCAACGCGCGCAAGTTCGCCCGCCACGCCCGCCGTCTCGCCCGCACCAAGCCGGTGCTGATCGTCGAGGCCGGACGGTCGGCCGCGGGGCCGCGGGCCGCGGCCTCGCACACCGCCGCCGGGGTCACGCCGACGATCACCCGGCGGGCGCTGTTCCGGCAGGCCGGCGTCATCGCCACCCGGTCCACCGGTGAGCTCGTCGAGACCGCGGCGCTGCTGGACGCCCAGCCGCTGCCGGACGGGCGCCGCGTCGCGGTGGTCTCCAACGCCGGCGGGATCGGGGTCTTGGCCGCCGACGCCTGTATCGAGGCCGGCCTGACGGTGGCGGAGTTCAGCGCCGGGTTGCGGGCGCGGCTCAGCGCCCTGCTGGGCCCGGACGCGGCGGTCGCCAACCCGGTCGACGCCGGCGCCGGGGCCGGAGCCGAGGCGCTGCGGCGGGCCGTGGAAGCGGTCTGCGACGCCGGGGAGGCCGACGCCGTGCTGGTGCTGCCGGTGCCGACGGCGCTGGCCGATCTGCGGTCGACGCTGGCCGACGGGATCCGGCACGGCCGGGTGCCGCTCACGCTGGTCCGCGTGAACCAGGGGCTGGGACTGGACTTCCTCACGACCGGGGAGGGCGAACGGATCCCCGTCTACGCCGGCGCCTCGGCCGCCGCCCGGGCGCTGGCCCACGCCGCCGACCGGAGCGAGTGGCTGCGCGAGCCGGAGGACGAGGCCGTCGATCTGCCCGGGATCCGTTCCGAAGACGCGGCCCGGATCATCGCCCTGCAGATGGAGGCGCGGCCCGAGGGCGGCTGGCTGCCGCCGGACCGGTGCGCGGACCTGCTGGCCTGCTACGGCATCGGCACCGCCCGCCTGGTGCTGGCCCGCAACGAGCACACGGCGGTCACCGCGGCCGGCCTCTGGGACGGGCCGGTGGCGATGAAGGCGTACTGGCCGGAACTGATCCACAAGAGCGACGTCGACGGCGTCCTGCTCGGCCTGTCCGGTGAGCAGGACGCCCGCGCCGGATGGCGGCTGCTGAACCGGCGCTTCCCCGACCGGCTCGCGGGCGTGGTGGTGCAGGAGATGGCACCGAAGGGTGTGGAACTGTCGGTCGGCGTCGACAGCGATCCGGTGTTCGGTCCGCTGGTCGGATTCGGCGTCGGCGGCACGGAGACGGAGCTGATCGGCGGCCACCGGTTCGCCCTGACACCGCTGACCGGCCGGGACGCGGCCCGCCTGCTCGACGAGCCGCGCGCGGCACGACTGATGGGTGGGTTCCGAGGACGGCCCGGTGCCGACGCCGACGCGGTGCGGGACGTGGTGATGCGCCTCGCGCGCCTGGCCACCGACCATCCCCGCGTCGCGGAAGCGGAGATCAACCCGTTGATCGCGACCCCGGAGGGCGCGACCGCCGCCGACTTCCGCATCCGCCTCGAACCGCGCGACGCCCGCGATCCCTACCTGCGCCGCTTGCGCTGAATCGGGACCTTCGGCCCGGGTCCGGCCGCCATCGGACCCGGCCCGCCGCGGGTCCTCGGACCCGGCCGCGCGCGGGCCGTCGGGCTCTGGGGACGGTCCGCGCGCGGCGGGAAGGTGGAGGTGTCACAGCCGGGCCGTCAGAGCTCTTGGAGGAGCCGTGAAGTCCACCGTCGTCGTCGGGTACGACAAGACCCCGCCCAGCGAGCGCGCCCTCGTCCAGGCCGCCCGCGAGGCCGCCTGGCGCGGCGCGTCCCTCACCGTCGTCCACGCCTACAGCTGGATGCCGCCGATGACGCCGATGGTCTACGCGCCGACCAGCGTCGAGGAGGCCATCCGGCAGAGCGCCGAGGAGATCGCCGAGCACGGCGCCGCCCTCGCCCGCGCCCGGTTCCCCGGCATGAAGGTCGTCGCCAAAGCCCTCAGCGGCGCCGCCGCCGAGTCACTGGCCACCACCGCCCGCGGCGCGGACCTGCTCGTGGTCGGCAACCGTGGCCGCGGCGGCTTCTCCGGCCTGCTGCTGGGCTCGGTGTCGATGCGGGCGCTGACCGAGTCGTGCGTACCGACCATGATCGTGCGGGGCGCCCCCCGCGATCCGCACGACGTGGTGCTGGTCGCGATCGACATCGAGGAGCAGGCCGACGACCTGCTGGACTTCGCGTTCACCGAAGCCGCCCGACGCGGGGCGCGGCTGGAGGCCGTGACGGTCTGGGACATGGCGTGGGCCGCGGAGTACGCCGGCGACACGGACGAGGTGCGGCAGGCCGCCGCGCGTGCCGCAGCGGACCTGGACGCCGCGCTGGAGGCGCTCGTACGCACGTGGCACGCGAAGCACCCCGATGTCCGGACGAGCCACCGGGTCGCGGACGGCACGCCCGCCGCGGTGCTGACGGAGGCTACGAGGCACGTGGACCTGGTCGTTGCCGGTGCGCGTCATCGGGGTGATGGGCAACACGGGATGCGGGTGGGACCGGTTGCGCATGCGCTGCTGCATCATGCTGATTGTCCGGTGGTCATCGTTCCTCGGGATTGAGGCTGCTGGCGATTGAGGCTGCTGGGACTGAGGTTGTTCGGGGTGGGGATGCAGTTAGTTGGTCTGTGGGCTGCGGTTGTCCTGTGGTGTTAAAGGCTGAATACGACCTTCGGCCATGGTGTTGAAAGTCCGCTGGAAGTCGCAGTTCGGCGAAC
>NZ_BAAAQM010000068.1:0-54334 GCF_039531675.1 Catenulispora subtropica | reverse complement strand
GGCCGCCGCGACCGAGCCGCCGGCCGCGGCCAGCACCATGCCGGCGGCCAGCAGCGCCCCGCCCAGCGGGGTCCGCACGCGCCCGAATCCGGAGCGTGCGTCACCCAGGGCGGCCTCGCGCAGCGCCGCCAGCGGTGCCACCCGCGACGCCCGGACCGCCGGGGACAACGCCGCCAGCGCGGTTACGCCGACGCCGACCACCAGCGCGAGCACGATCGTGGACCCGGTGACCGCCAGTCCCCCGGCGGGCAGCGCGAACCCGGCCGCGTCGAACAGCGCCTTCAGGGCCTGCGCGATCCCCAGACCACCGACCACACCGACCGCCGAGGCCAGCAGCCCCAGCAACGCCGCTTCGGCCAGGGAGGACCGCAGGATCTGGCTCCGGGAAGCCCCCAGCGCCCGCAGCAGGGCGTTCTCACGGGTCCGCTGCGCGGTGAGGATCGTGTAGGTGTTGTGGATCGAGAAGGACGCCACCAGGAGCGCCACCGCCGCGAACACCAGCAGGAAGGTCTTGAAGAAGGTCAGGAACGCCTTGCCGATCGCGTCGGTGTTCGCCTTCGTGTACTCCGCACCGCTGATCACCTGCACGCCGGGCGGCAGCGCCTTGCCCACGGCGGCGACGACAGAGTCCTGCGAGACCCCGTCCTTCGCGGCGACCATGATCTGCGTGGCCTGACCGGGGCGGCCGATGTACTTCTCGGCCGCGTCCTGCGCGAAGCCGACGTACGTCACCTGTCCGATCCCGCTCTGGCTGCCGAAACCGGCGATCCCGACGATCGTGACGCGCACCGGCGACGGGGTCTGCACGGTCGTGGTGTCGCCGAGCCTCAGATGACCCGAGTCCGCGGCGCCGCTGTTGACCACGACTTCCGCCGGCTGCCCGTCCGGCACGTCGCGCGGCGCGCGCCCGGACACCAAGTGGTACGGGTTCAGCCGGGCCGACGGGATCCAGTAGCCCGCGGTGCGCGGCGGCCCGCTCCCGCCGACCGCCTTGCCGTCCGCGCCGAGCAGCTGGCCGTAGCCCGCGATCTCCGGCTGGGCGTCGGCGACGCCGGGCACCGTGCGCAGCGTCGCGGCGAGCCGGGCCGGAACCGGGGCGCGCAGGCCGCCGATCGGGCCGTTGCGCGCGGAGTCGGAGATCAGGGTGTCCGAGCGCACCACGGCCGCGACACCGCTGTCCGCGGTCGCGAAGAGGTTGTCGAAGTTGCGCGACAGCGTCGCGTTCAGGGTGAGGGTGCCGGCGAGGAAGGCGACGCCGAGGAAGACCGCGAGGAAGGTGCCGATCAGCCGGCGGCGGCGTGCGGTGAGGTTGCGCAGGGCGATGGTGAGCATGGCGGATGTCCCTTGGTCCTGGAGGCTCGGTGTGTCACTCGCCGAAGCGCTGCATGCGGGCCAGCACCGCGTCGCGCGTCGGCTGCTCCAGCCGGTCCACGAGGCGGCCGTCGGCCAGGAACAGCACCTCGTCGGCGTAGGCGGCGGCGGAGGGGTCGTGGGTGACCATGACGAGGGTCTGGCCGAGGTCGGTGACCATGGTCCGCAGCAGCCGCAGCACTTCGGCGGCCGAGCGCGAGTCGAGGTTGCCGGTGGGCTCGTCGGCGAACACCACCTCGGGGCGCGCGGCCAGGGCCCGGGCCACGGCGACCCGCTGCTGCTGGCCGCCGGACAGCTCGGCGGGGCGGTGCTTGAGCCGGTCACCGAGGTCGACGGTGTCCACCACGGTCTTCAGCCAGTCCTGGTCCGCGGTGCGGCCGGCCAGGTCCAGCGGGAGGGTGATGTTCTCGGCGGCCGAGAGCGTCGGGAGCAGGTTGAAGGACTGGAAGACGAAGCCGAGCTTCTCGCGGCGCAGCAGGGTCAGCTGTTTGTCGGAGGCGGAGCCGAGTTCGACGTCGCCGATGTAGACCTGACCGGACGTGAGGCGGTCGAGGCCGGCCAGGCAGTGCATGAGGGTGGACTTGCCGGACCCGGAGGGGCCCATGACGGCGGTGAAGCGGCCGGTCGGCAGGGCGACCGTGACGCCGTCGAGGGCGTACACGGCGGCGTCGCCGCCTCCGTACCGCTTGACGGCCGCCACCGCCCGGGCGGCCGGGGCTGTGATGGTGCTCGTGGTCGCGTTCATACCGCCGATTCCACCTTCGGCGGTGCTGCGGTGTAGTCGTACGACGGGAGGCTCTCGCGGTACTGCGGGAGGAGTCAGCCGGAGGCCGCTCGGACCGCCTCGGCGCGGTCGGCGATGCCTTCCAGGCGGTAGGAGACATCGCCGGCCTGCCAGACCAGCGTGCCGTCGGTGCGGTGCGCGGTGGCGGTGACCGCTTGGCCGGTGCGGTCGAGGTAGACGACGTCCTGGGGTCCGGCGATCCACCAGCCGGCGGCGCCGTCGACGGTGACGTCCACCGGGTCGTTGCCGTAGGCGATCTTGGTGAAGACGTCGGAGAGGCGGCCGTCGAACTCGTCCAGCCGGGCGGTCTGCCCGGCGCCGCTCCCGGCGAAGACGAGCGAGACCACGCGGCCGCCGTCGCTGACGGTCACCTGGAGCGGCGGCCCGAGGTGCGGCGGCACGGTGACGGGGAACCGTACCGCGCGCCGGGCCTCGGCCAGGCTCGTCACGTGTTCGCCGGGCAGCGTCAACGAGTTCGGCGTCGGGGACGGTGGCGGCGCGGGCGCCGGCAGCGAACCGTGGTGCACCTCGACCCCGGCGAACCGGAGCACCCGCTCGATCGCGGCCCGCACCTGCGGCGAGACCGCCGCCGCCACACCGACCGCGGCCAGCACCAGCGCCAGGACGGTTGCGGCCCGCCGCAGCCGTTCCAGGGCGCGCGAGTGACGGGACTTCACGGTGCCGCGCGGCACGCCGAGTACCTCGGCGGTCTCAGCCTCCGAGAGATCGAGGAAGTAGCGGCAGACGATGACGGCACGGTCACGCTCCGGCAGGCCGCGGACGGCGTCGAGCAGACCCTCGCGGGTGATGCCGGCGAGCGCCTGCTCCTCGGAGCTGTGTTCCAGGAGCGCGACACCGTTCTGGACGAAGTCCTCGCGGCGGGCGCGCCGGAGCCCGCCGCGGTGCAGGTTCCGGGTCTCGTTGACGACGATCCGAAGCAGCCAGGGCCGGAACGCGCCGCCGTCCCGGAAGCCGCCGAGTCCGCGCAGCGCCTTGGTGAAGGCCTCCTGCACCACGTCTTCGGCGTCGTCGCCGGCGCCGGTGAGCTGCGCGGTACGCCGGGCCAGCGGCGTGTAGCGGGTGACCAGGAGCGCGAAGGCGTCGTGGTCACCCGCCCGGGCGCGGGCCACCGCTTCGTCGTCGTCCGTCGGGAATCCCCTCCTACGCCTTGGCCGGGGCCTGCCGGACGCGCCGCTGCCGCTTGTCGCCGAGGCGGCGCAGCAGGCGCGTCAGGGCCTTGAAATAGCCGTACCAGACCGGGAACAGCACGACGCCGATACCGGCCACGATGATCATGTGCGCCCAGGGATCGGGCACGCTCTTGTGCACGAACTTCCCGATCCGGCCGTTCCAGGCGAGGATGCCGAGCGCGATGAAGCCGTAGGTACCGAGGATGGCGCACAGGCCGTAGAGCGTCATGCCCCACTGCTTGAGGGTCGGCAGCTTCCGGCGGCGCAGGTCGCGCCACAGGCCGCGGGTGAAGTAGGCGCGCGACTCCTCGCGCAGGCGGGGGAAGCGCATCGCGTCGGACAGCGCCATGTAGCCGTCCAGCGGCATCAGCGGGTTGAAGTTGTACAGAGTGTTGAGATAGAGCGCGAAGGCGATCTGGAACAGGATGGCACCGGCGATCGGCGAGTGCGTGTACCAGGCGCCGACCGCCAGCCCGCCGGCGATCTCGGCGGTGACCAGCGGTCCGGACAACGCCACCACGACTCGGGACCAGCGCGAGCCGAGCCACATGTCGGAGGTGTCGACGAAGGCGAACGGCATGCCCATCATCATCATGAAGCCGCCGCGGTTCACCCGGCGGCCGTAGGACTTCACCGCCATGGCGTGCGCCATCTCGTGCACGGTGCAGGCGGCGAAGAACACGATGAGGACGATCGCGCCGCCCCAGGGCCCCGCACCCGCGGTGTCGAGCAGCTTGTACTTGTCGCGGTCGAACCAGAACGCCACGAGGCCCGCCGGGACCACGAGCGCGAGCAGGGCGATGGCGGGGCGGGTGAAGAACCACCAGCCGAATCGGCGGTAGCCGCGTTCGATCAGGCCGTCCAGACCCTTGACCGAGATCTCCATGCGCAGCAGGGCGTTGAGGGTGGCGCGGCCGGCACGGCGCCAGAAGGACAGTTCCTCGGTGCTGCGCTGGCCCGGCAGGCCGGCGACCAGGTCCACCGAGGCGAACATGCGCAGTGCCTGCTCGATGCGGGGCAGGGCGAGTTCGCCGTACTCCTCCAGGTAGGCGAACAGCAGGTCCCGGGTCGTGGAACGGCCGTCGATCTGGTTCCACACGAAGACCTGACGCTCGTCGAGGCTCAGGTAGGCGCCGGTGCGGGTGTTGCTGAGGGCCCACTCCAGGCGGCCGCGGTCGTCGGGGACCTGCTTCAGAGCCCATCCGGAGCGCTTGCGCGGGGTGGCGGACAGCGGCTCGGGCGGGGCGTGCTCGTCGGCGAGGGCGTCGGCCGGGCTGATCAGCTCCTGGGCCGGGGCCAGCATCGTGGCACCCGCGGGCCGGACCATGGTCTTGGAACCGATCGCGGCGGTGCGCGGCTGCTCGAAGATCAGGGCGACGTCGCCGACGAAGACCACGGAGCCGTCGTGCAGCCGGGCCTTGCCGCCACGGATGCGCTCGGCGTCCTGCGGGCCCTGGCCGCTGTCGACCCGGATCCCGTTCAGGGAGCCCAGGTCCTCCAGGTAGTAGGAGCCTGATTCACGGACGATCCGGGCGTGCTCGCGGGAGACCGACGGATGGTCCAGTTTCAGATCGTTGCCGGACGAGCGGCCGATCGTGAACGCGTCCTTGGTGACCATCGCCACCGAGGTCCCGGTGGAGCCGGGACGGCGCAGCTGCGGGGCGTCGAACTGGTCGACCCGCGCCTTCTTGCGCTGTGTGCCGCAGCGCAGGCAGTACGGGAAGTCCTTGCGGACCTGATATCGGCACGAATGGCAAAGCACGTATATCCCCCCATCACCGAACACCCACCTCAGGCGCCGCACCCGAAACGGCGGCGGCACCATCACCGAGACTTGGTACGTCTCCATGATGGTGCCGCCGTGCCGGTGTAGCACTAGGACTTGCCCTAGTCCTTGTCGAACTGAAGCAGGACGGTCACCGCGGCCGCGACGCCGACCAGGAGCTCCAGTCCGGCGGTGAAGGCGTGGGCGTAAGCGGCCGGGCTGGGGGCGGTGCCGAGGGCGGAGTAGAACACGATCCCGATCACCGCGACGCCGACCGCGCCGCCGACCTGCATCACGGTCGAGACCACGCCGGAGGCGGCGCCGGTATGGTGCGGGGCCACCCGGCCCATGGCGTTGGCGGCCAGCGGGCCGATCGCCAGGCCCATGCCCGCGCCGTCCGCGACCAGCGCCGGGACCAGCCAGAGCAGGGAACCGCCGGTACCGGTCAGGTGCAGTGTGACGATCATGTCCAGCAGGCTCACGGCCATCACCAGGGTGCCGACCGCGGCCGTCTGGCGCCCGAGCTTCGCGGCGATCTTCTGCGCGGTCATCGAGGTGACCAGGTAGCCGACGCCGATCGGGGTGAAGATCAGGCCGGCCTGCAAGGCGTCCAGGCCCCGGCCGAGCTGCACGTAGAGAGCGAAGACCAGGAAGAACGAGCCCTGACCCATCCAGAAGACGATTTGCGCGACGATGCCCTTGCCGAAGCCCTTGGTACGGAACAGCGCGGGGTCGATCAGCGGGGACTTGTCGGCGGTGGCCAGACGGCCCTGGTACCAGCCGAAGACGCCGAACAGGACCAGAGCGGCGGCGAAGCTCAGCCAGGTCCACAGCGGCCAGCCCTGGCTCTGGCCCTGGATCAGGGGCAGCACGGTGGCCACCAGCGCACCGCTGACGAGCGCGACGCCGGGGAGGTCGAGACGGGTCCGGCCCTCGGCCCTGGACTCGGGGACGGCGCGCGGGACCAGCGTCAGCGCCACCGCGCCGACCGGGACGTTGATCAGGAAGCAGCTGCGCCAGCCGAGGCCGTCGAAGTCCATGTCGATCAGCAGACCGCCGATCAGCTGGCCGAACACCGCGGCCAGGCCCATCGCCAAGGCGTAGGCGGTGAAGGCGCGGACGCGCTTGGCGCCCTCGAAGGTGGTGCCGATGATGGCGAGCGTCTGCGGGCTGAGCAGCGCGGCGCCGACACCCTGCACGATGCGCGCCGCGATCAGCACGCCGGCGGTGGGAGCCAGGCCGCAGGCGGCGGAGGCGGCGGTGAACAGAGCCATGCCGACGGCGTACATCCTGCGGCGGCCGAACATGTCGCCGAGGCGGCCGGCGGTGATGACGCCCGCGGCGACCGTGAGGCTGTAACCGGCGACGATCCACTGGATGGAGGCCGAGGAGGCGTGCAGGTCGCGCTGGGTGGCGGGGATGGCGACGTTGACGATGAAGATGTCGAGCGTCGTCATGAAGACGCCGGCGAGCAGCACCAGGAGGGTGAGGTTGGCGCTCTTGGCGTTCGGGGTGCTCTTGGCTGCGGGCGCCTCGTGCGCCTCGCGGGCCGGTGTCGCCGGCCGGATCTCGGTTGCGGTCATGGGCATAACGATGGCCGCGGGAAGTCATGGCGGCGATTACCCGACAGGTAACGCGGACCCACCCTGTCGATCTTTACCTCTCAGGTAATCGCCTGGTCAGGGCGCCGGCCGCCAATCTTGGAGCACAGGCCGCCGGACAAGCCGGGGCCGAGACGAGAGGCACTGCCATGACGGACGTGACGAACCTGATCGACGGCTACATCGCCGCGTGGAACGAGACCGACGCCGACGCCCGCGCCAAGAAGATCGCGGAGGTGTTCTCCGAGCAGATCGAGTACACCGACCCGCTGGCCTCGGTGCGCGGCCACGAGGAGCTCGGAGCCCTGATAGCGGGCGCCCAGGCCCAGTTCGCGGGCCTCACCTTCCGCCTGGCCGGCGCGCCGGACGCGCACCACGACGTCGTCCGGTTCACGTGGGAGCTGGCCGCCGGGGACGCCGAGGCACTGGTGGTCGGGTTCGATGTGGCACTGATCGCGCCGGATGGGCGGATCGGAGCGGTGGCGGGGTTCCTGGACAAGGTGCCCGCGATGTGAGAGTCCTCGCTCGCTACGCGGTGTTCGGTTCGCGGCCGGAGGGCGGTGGTTCGGAGCTTGTGCTCCGGCCGCCGCCCTCGGCCGTTTCAGCGCTTGCTGGTCGCCGTCGTACGGGGCGCGGTCGCCGGGTTCTGAGCCGGCTGGTTCGGGGTCTGGTTCGGTGCGGGCGTCTGACCGGGCGGCGTCCCCGTCTTCTTCGCCTGCGGCGTGGAGGCGTCCACGGCGGCGTCCACCACCAGCGGCTGCGGGCGGGTGGCACCGATGTAGTCGGCGGCCCCGATCGGGTCGAAGCGGATCACCGCGCCGGTGTGCGGAGCGTCGATCATCGCGCCGCCGCCGACGTAGATGCCGACGTGGTGGATGGTCCCGGGGTTCTTCAGGTTGGTGGCGTAGAAGACCAGGTCGCCGGGCTGGAGCTGGTCGACGGGGACGTGCGGGCCGGTGTACCACTGCTCGGAGGCGGTGCGGGGCATGGTGATGCCGACCGAGGTGTAGGCGGCCTGGACCAGGCCGGAGCAGTCGAACAGGCCGTCGGTGCCGTCGCCGCCCCACTCGTAGGGGGTGCCGAGGCGGTTGTAGGCGAAGGAGATCGCGCGGACCGCCATGTCCGAGGGCGCCAGGACCGGGTCCGGGGCGCGGAACGCCTGTTCGAGGGCCTTGATGTTCTTCACGTAGTGCTGGGTCTCGGCGTAGGGCGGGATGCCCTGGAACTGCTGGACCGCGCCGGGGCCGGCGTTGTAGCCGGCCAGCATGTTCGCGACGTGGTCGCCGCCGATGCCCGAGAGCTGGTGGGCGATCGCGCAGTCGTAGCGCGCGGCGGCCGGGATGGCGTCGGCCGGGTTCCGCGGGTCCTGCTTGCCGTCGCCGTCCTGCGGCGAGGACCAGTTGGGCCACGTGCCGGGCATGAACTGGGCGATGCCGATCGCGCCGGCCGGGGACACGATGTTCGGATCGAAGCCAGACTCCTGATACAGCTGGGCGGCCAGCAGCGACGGGGTGAGCTCCGGGCACATGTGTCCGGATTTCTCCATCAGTACCGCATAGTCCGAAGGTACGGTACCCTCGGCGATCCGGCCCACTCCCGCGGCCGCCGTCGAACTGCCGGCGGCCACGCTCATGGTGCCGACCACGACCGCGCCGACCAGGAGGAAGGGCGTGGCCAGCAGACCGGCGCCGACGACCACCGACGTGCGCATCAGACCTCTTCCTCTCTCCCCTTCAGTCGATCATCGGATGAGCCGATAACCAAGGTGTGCCGCGGACGGAATCAGGAAAACGACACCATAGGCAAGCTATCTGCCGTCCGCGTCATCCTCGTAGACTGAGTTCCCTACGCTACCGGCAGTGACACCACATCGTGAGTACGACGAACACCACCGCTATAAACACAGGACTGGAGGCAGGCGGTCATCGTGTCTGCACTGCAAGCTCTGCGCGGCGCGGCCCACACCGTTGCGGCGCTCCTCACCGACCCACCCCCCACGCCGACTCCGGCCCCCCCGTCCAGCGGCAACGACATCAACACCATCATCGGCGGCATCGCCCCGAACTGGGGCCCGTTCGGCCGCGTCGGCAACGAGGCCCGCGTGATGATCGAGGTGGTGATGGCCACCGCCATCATCATCTGCCTGGGCATCGCGGTCTGGGGCGCGGCCAAGCAGCGCATCGGCGCCACCGCCCTGCGCGACACCTTCTCCGCCGAGCAGGGCAAGGGCCTGATCGTGGCCGGCCTCACCGGTGTGTTCATCATCGGATCGCTCGGCACGCTGTTCACCATCGTCTACGGCATGGCCATCTGATCCGGACCCGGGCAGAACCACTGCCACCACCCGGCAAACCTCCGGGAAGCCATCCGGGTATTTGTTAGGAACTGGTGGCCCGACACGACGACGATGTAACACGACCGGGGCGTCCGGGGTGGGGAGACTTGAACATGGTTATCGACGGCGGTAGCGGCGGCGGCCCACGCCGCCCGGGCGGCAGCGGCGGCACCCGCCGCACGGCCCGCCCCACCCGCGACCGCCGCCTGGAGCAGCCACAAACCGTCATCCGCCTCCCCAAGGACCCCTACGAGACGGACTACCCGACCCCCAAGGCCCGCCGCGGCCGCGGCGTCCTCGCCCTGGCGGCAGTAACAGTGGTCGTGGCCGCGGTCATCGCCCTGAACAGCCACGGCGGCGACGGCAAGGGCAGCGAGGGGCAGGGCGCGAGCACCGGGGTCGGTGGCGGGGTGCCGCCGGCGACGGCTTCTACGGGGCTGAGTGCGGTGACGAGTGGTAATCCCGCGTTCCCGACGCAGACGGCGCAGGGGGTACCGGTCGGCTACCCCGATACCAAGGACGGCGCGCAGGCCGCCGCGTTGAACTACGTCGCGGCATTCGCCTCGGACGACATGGTGCATCCCGACTCACGGCACAAGCTGATCGAATCGATCGCCGATCCGGCCATACTGGCGGGTCTTCAGAAATCGCTCGACGACGCATTCGGTCGTACTTTGAAGGCGTATGGGTTGGACGCGCAGGGCAACCCTCCTAAGGGGCAGACCTTCGTGTACCGCAACGTGCCGATCGGGGTCAGCGTGCAGTCATACGCCAATGACAAGGCGGTCGTATCGGTATGGGACACGACCATCGACGGCATCGCCGGACAAGGTTCGACCGAGCCCATCACCCAGACCTGGAGCACGTCGACTCTCACGCTGACATGGGTCAACAACGATTGGCGCCTCAACGACTTCGCCCAGGCCGACGGACCGACTCCGGTGTCGACTCAGCAGGGCTCGGTGCCCGCCGACATCCAGAAGGCCGTCCAGCAGTTCTCGAGGCTCCGATATGCTCCCTGATCTCGCGGCGCTGACAGCGGCCCCGTCAGACCCATGCGCGCTGTTGATCGGCGCCATGAAGAAGGCGTGTGAGAACACGCAGCAGATGGTCGACCCGACCCAGCCCGCCCCCGGCCAGGACCCGGCGTCGACTCCCACCACGGCCAACGCGATCACCGACCCGCTCGGCTCGATCGCGCACGGCTGTGCGCAGGCGGCGCAGTGGGTCATCGATCATCTGTCGGATGCGATCAGTAAGACCGCGACCGTCAACTTCACGAACATGGGGTTCCTCAAGCAGTACGCGATCGTGTTCGCCGCCTCGGCGATTCTGACCGTGCTGCTGTGGCTGCTCTCGGTCATCAAGCGGGCGGTGCGGGGTGATTCGATCGTCAGCGCGATAGGCGAGGCGACGGGATTCCTCTGGATGGCCGTGCTCGCCTCGGCTTTCACGCCGGTGGTGCTGGCGGGGATGGTGAAGATCACCGACTCGGTCTCCGATGCGATCGGCAACGGGTCCGCGTCGGATCGGAACGGGTTCCTGGCGTCGTTCTCGCATGCCCTGGACCCGAATTCCGGGCTGGGCGGTGGGCCGATCATGCTGATCTTCGTCTCGGTGCTCTCGATGATCGCGGCCGCTCTGCTGTGGCTGGAGCTGGTCATCCGGGCGGCGATGCTCTACGTCGGTGCGGCGCTCGCGACGGCGGTCTACGCGGGGTTCGTCGACAAGTCCATGTGGGGGCACATTCGGCGCTGGGTCGGGTTGATGATCTCCATCGACCTGGTCAAGCCCATCATCGTGATCGTGTTGTCGCTGGCGACCGCTGTTTCATCCGGGCCGCAGGACTCGTTCGCCGCCGTGCTCTCCGGGCTGGCGATCATGATTCTCTCGATCTTCGCCTCCGGCCTCGTCTATCGCTTCGTGCCCATGTTCGGCGACGAGATGCTGAGCCTGCACAAGGAGCGGGCGGCGAAGATCGGTAAGGCGGCGATCACCAGTGCCGCTTTCACCTCCACGGCGGGCACGATGCGCAACGGCATCGCCGCGCACGCCAACCGCATCAGCGGGGCCTTCGCGGGCGGTGGGGGTGGCGGCGGGAACATGGGCAGCGCCATCGCCGGTATGTCCGTGGGTGCGCTGGCCGGTGGGGCGAGTGCCGCCGCCGGTATCGCCGCGCACACCGGCAGGGCTCTGACGGTGCGTCCCGGCGCTGACGGTGGCGCCGCGGCCGCGGGCGGAGTGGGCGGCAACGGGGGCACCAGCGGGGGCAACGGCGGGTCCACCACCTCCGCCTCCCGCCTCAGGGCCACGCCGGCGCCAGTCGTCCCCAACCCACCGCCGCCTCCGCGCGGTGGGTCCTGAGGGCCGGCGGGGAGGCTACGACGTGACGCGCAATGGGTATCAGTACCCAGAATCGGCCTCAGCGGGCGAACGGCGGACGTTCGTGACCGCCGGGGCCTCGTCACGCTCGGCCGTCGTCCCCGTCCCTCCAGGAGCCTCCCAGGGCCCCGGCCGCGCACCACGATCACCTGAACACCCGCTGGAAGGCACCGCCGTGAGCACCACGCCAAGCAGTGACAGCACCTCCGCGCCGAACGGCTCGACCAGCTCGACCGGGGGACACCGATGAGCACCACGCAGCAGGAGCCGCCGCAGTATAGGCGCGCCTACCTCCTCGGGAAGGCGAAGCCCAGCGCGCTGATCGGCCGCAACCGGGAGACCGGTGAGATCGGTGTCATCGTGCTCTGCTGTGCGCTGTCGCTGCTGTCCGGGTTCTTCGTGCCGACCACGTTCCTGAAGGTGCTGGGCATCCTCGCCGGGCCGGCGCTCGCGCTGGTCGTGGTGTTCATGCCCTACAACGGCCGCACCATCTACAAGTGGTACGAGATCAACCGCTCCTACAAGCGTCTGCTGCGTTCCCCGCAGGCGACGTGGCGGTCGCGGGCCATGGAGGCGGGTACCAGGATCGACGGTACCGAGGTGGAGATCGGTCCGCCGCCCGGGGTCGGCCGTCTGCGGTGGCTGCGGGCCCAGTTCGGTCCCGACGAGATCGCGGTGCTGATGCACCTCGACCGGCGGACCGTCACCGCCACGCTGGAGATCGAGGGTCCCGGGGTCGGCTCGCGGGACTCGGAGGACCAGGAGGCGCTGGTCGACCGCTTCGGCACCCTGTTGCGGCACGTGGCCAACGGCGACGGCTTCGTCACCCGGCTGCAGATGCTCGCGCGGACGCTGCCCGCCGATCCCGACGCGCACGCGAAGGACGTGGCGCGGCGCGGCGACGAGCAGGCGCCGCGGTGGCTGCAGGAGTCCTACGAGCACTTGCTCTCCATGGTCTCCACCTCGTCCGAGCAACACCGGGCCTACCTCATCGCGTGCATGCCCTACACCAAGGACCTGGCGTCGGAGGCGTACGTCATCGGGCGGGGCGCGGTGGACGTCGGGATAGGGATCATCATGGCGCGGGAGCTGGCCGACATCTGCGCGCGGCTGGCCGACGCCGACATCAAGGTGCGCCAGCCGCTGGGTCCGGTCGCACTGTCCTCGCTGATCCACTCCATGTACGACCCCGACCATCCGATCGACCATCTGCACGCCATGTCGCGGCGGAACGCGTGGCCGGCCGAGCTGGACGCCACGCATCCGCAGTTCCTGCGGGCCAAGACGCGGGAGTCGACCACCGCCGAGCCGTGGTGCCACGCCACGGCGTGGATCAAGGAGTGGCCGCTGACGCCGGTCGGGGTCAACTTCCTCGCGCCGCTGCTGGTGCACACGCCGGACGTGATCCGGACGGTCGCGGTCACCATGGACCTGGAGCCCACCGACGTGGCGATCGAGCGGATGCTCACCGAGAAGATCAACACCGACGCGGAGGCGTCGCGGCAGGCCAAGCTCGGGCGGGTCGACGATCCGCGGGAACGGGCCCATGCTGGGCGTGTGGACCAGCGCGGTGAGGATCTGGCGTCCGGGGCGGCCGGGGTGAACCTGGTCGGCTACATCACCGTCTCGGCGCGCGGCCCGGAGCCGCTGAACCGGGACAAGCGCACGATCCGGGCCTCGGCGGGCAAGTCCTTCCTGAAGCTGGAGTGGTGCGACCGCGAGCACCACCGGGCGTTCACCAACACCCTGCCGTTCGCGACCGGGCTGAGAAAGTAAGGAGGCTGATCCCATGGCCGGACGTTCCGTCCTCGACTCCCTGACCGAGGGCTTCGCCTCACTGATCTTCGGCAAGGTCGAGACCACCCGGCCGCCGGTGCGGACCTCGTCCTCGCAGGCGCAGGCGGTGTACCTGCCGACCGCCGCGCCGGGCCTGGGCGACTCCGGCGTGATCATCGGCCGCGAGGTGTACTCCGGCAAGGGCTACATCTACGACCCCTTCCAGCTCTACGGCCAGCAGCTGCCGGCCCCGCACTGGCTGGTGCTCGGCGAGTCCGGCAACGGCAAGTCGGCGCTGGAGAAGACCTACGTGCTGCGCCAGCTCCGGTTCAAGGACCGGCAGGTGGTGGTGCTGGACGCGCAGGGCGAGGACGGTGTCGGCGAGTGGCACCTGATCGCCGAGTCGCTCGGCGTCAAGCCGGTCCGCCTGGACCCGCACGGTGTGCGGGGCGGCGACCGGATCCGCCTGAACCCGCTGGACCCGGCGATCACCTCCACCGGCCAGCTCGCCCTGCTGCGCACCATAGTGGAGGTCGCGCAGGGCCGGCCGCTGGACGAGCGGGCCGGCTACGCCCTGAAGTCGGCGCACCTGCGGGTCGGCGAGGCCGCGGCCCGGTACGCCCGCCAGCCCATCCTGTCCGACGTCGTGGAGGCGCTGCGCACCCCGCTGAACGCCGCCGCCGAGGACATGAACGTCACGATAGAGGAGGTGCAGGCCTGGGGCCTGGACGTGGCGCTGGTGCTGGACCGCCTGGTCGACGGCGACCTGGCGGGCATGTTCGACGGCCCCACCACGCAGGGCATCGACCTGGACTCGCCGCTGATCGTCTTCGACCTGTCGGCCATCGACCGCAACTCGATCGGCATGCCGATCCTGATGGCCATCGTCGGCGTCTGGCTGGAGCACACCTGGCTGCGCCCGGACCGGGTGAAGCGCATCCTGCTGGTCGAAGAGGCCTGGCACATCATCAACTCGCCGTTCGTGGCGCAGCTGTTCCAGCGGCTGCTGAAGTTCGGGCGCCGGCTCGGCCTGTCCTTCGTCGCGGTGGTGCACCACCTGTCGGACGTCGTGGACGGCGCCGCGGCCAAGGAGGCGGCGGCGATCCTGAAGATGGCCTCGACCCGCACGGTCTACATGCAGAAGGCCGACGAGGCCCGGACCACCGGCAAGGTCCTGGGCCTGCCGCGCTGGGCCGTGGAGATCATCCCCTCGCTGACCCCGGGCATCGCGGTCTGGGACGTCAACGGCGACGTGCAGGTCGTGAAGCACATCGTCACCGAGCACGAGCGCCCGCTGGTGTTCACCGACCGCGCGATGACCGAGAGCTCGGCGGACCGCGCCGAGGCGGCGCTCGCGGCGGCCGAGGCGGAGGAGACGGCGATGCTCGAGGAGCGGCGGGCCCACGCCGTGCTGCCCGCCCCGGCCACCCCGCACCGCGCGATCGCCTCCGGGAACCAGCCGCGGCCGGCGGGCCGCCACGAGCGCGTCGAGGTGCGGCCCATCGACGCCGACGAAGACGACGAGCTGACCGCGATCGCCGGGATGCTGTTCGGGAAGAAGGCCGAGCTGCCCTACCGCTCGGCGCCGGTGACGCCGCCGAGGGAGGCCGAGGAGGACCGGGATCTGTGAGGGCTCTATAAGGGCTCTGCCATAGGGAAGTCGAGAATCCGCGCCGCGAGCTCCTCCCGGCGGCACGGCCACACGTCCCCGCACGTACAGAATTCCGGTCCGGCCTGGCCGTTCGGCGTCCGCACGACGACACGTCGATGCATCGCGAACAGCACACCCGCCCAACCGCGGGAATCCTGCACAGTGACTTCATCAAGACTTGCGACACTCAAGGTATGACCTCCAGTCTCCGCGCGATCCACCGTGGACAACGACGGCGGCCAGCGCGGGTGACGGGTGAATCCGCTATGCGATCTATGGGAGTTTCCGCATGAAGAACCGCATCCTCGGAGCCGACGGTCCGCAGGTCTCAGCACTCGGACTCGGCTGCATGGGCATGTCTGAGTTCTACAGCGTGACGCCGGAGTCCGAGTCGGAGTCGATCTCAGTCCTGCACCGCGCGCTGGATCTCGGCGTGACGTTCCTCGACACCGCGGACATGTACGGCAAGGGCGAGAACGAGAAGCTGGTGGGGCGGGCGCTGTCCGGCGGCCGCCGGGACCAGGTCGTCCTGGCCACCAAGTTCGCCATCCACCGGGATCCCGAGACCGACGCCCGCGTCATCCGCAACGACCCCGCGTACATCCGGTCCGCCGTCGACGCCTCGCTGGCCCGGCTCGGCGTCGACCACATCGACCTGTACTACATGCACCGCCGCAACCCCGACGTCCCGGTCGAGGAGTCGGTCGGCGCGATGGCCGACCTGGTGCGGGCGGGCAAGGTCCGGTACCTGGGCCTGTCGGAGGTGAACGCCGAGACCCTGCGCGCGGCGCACGCCGTCCACCCGATCACCGCGCTGCAGAGCGAGTACTCGTTGTTCACCCGCGACATCGAGGCCGAGGTGCTGCCGGCGGCGCGCGGACTCGGCATCGGGATCGTGCCCTACTCCCCTGTCGGCCGGGGTCTGCTGACCGGTGCCATCACGTCGCTGGAAGGGCTGGCCGCCGACGACTTCCGCCGCACCAACCCGCGCTTCGCCGACGGCAACCTGGAGGCGAACCTGAAGCTGGTCGCGGAGCTGCGCGCGGTGGCCGCGGAGAGCGGGCACACGCCGGTGCAGCTGGCGCTGGCCTGGCTGCTCGCACAGGGGCCGGACATCGTGCCGATCCCGGGCACGAAGCGGATCAAGTACCTGGAGGAGAACTGCGCCGCGGCGGACGTCGAGCTGACTCCGGAGCAGCTGGCGCGGATCGAGGCCGCGATCCCGGCCAGTGCGGTCTCGGGCGCGCGGTACGCGCCGGACTCGGCGCGGCATGTCGAGACGCGCTGAGGCCCCGATAACGCTTCGACATCGTGATTCGAATGTGCTGTAAGCGCCTCTGAGGTACCTGAGGACCATACCTAAGGTACCTCAGGGGCGCAGAACTGGTCTGCTTCCTCATGTGTAGGGGGCGCCTCCCGGCGGAGACTAGTACACGTCACCAGAAGAGAGATCCGCCGAGAGGGTGCAGACCACACCATGAACAACACGCTGTTCACGCTCGACATCGCCAAGTCCCGCAACACCGACCTCATCAAGGCGGCCAAGCGCCACCGTCTGGCCAAGCAGTCCGCGCGCCGGGTGGAGGGCAAAAGCCCGGACAAGGTGCATTCCGTACGCCGGTCATCACATTCCGATGAAACGGCGATGACCTGACCGCGGCGCCTGTGCGATGCTCGACCATGTGTCGATGCGCCAGGTGAGCCCCGTCTTCGTCGGCCGCGGGCCGGAGCTGTCCCAGCTCCGCTCGCTGCTGGCCGGAGCGGCCGGTGGGGAGCCGGCCGTGGTGGTGGTCGGCGGCGACGCCGGGATCGGCAAGTCCCGGCTCATCGAGGAGTTCGTCCGGCCGCTGCTGGACCCGGATCCCGGAGCCCGGCCGCCCGGGGAGGGCGATCGGCGCGACGAGGTCCGGGTGCTGATCGGGGGGTGTGCGGAGCTCGGCGACGAGGGCGTGGCCTACGCCCCCTTCGTCGCCGCGCTCCGCCAGCTGCTGCGCGACTGCCCGGCCGCGTTCGGGGACAACAACGGGGTGCGGCGCCGCGAGCTGTCGTGGCTGCTGCCCGAGCTCGCCGACGGGCTGACCGGCGAGGCGGTGCCCGGCGGGCCGCGGCACCCGGCCAACATGGAGCGGCACGACGACGCGCTGCCGGCGGTGACCCGGGCCGGCGAGATCACCGCCCGCGGGCGGCTCTTCGACGCGGTCCTGGGACTGCTGGAGGACCTGGGCTCGGACGAGACGCTGCTGCTGGTCCTGGAGGACCTGCACTGGGCCGACCGCTCCACCCGCGACCTGCTCGGCTTCCTGTCCCGGTCGCTGCGCGAGTCCCAGGTCCTGATCGTCGGCAGCTACCGCACCGACGACCTGCACCGCGGTCATCCGCTGCGGCCGTTCCTGGCCGAACTGGACCGGATCCGCGGCGTGCGGCGCATCGACCTGGCGCCGCTGACCACCGGCGAGACCGCCGAGCAGCTGGCCGCGATCTACGGCAAGACCGGCCGGGACCTGCCGCCGGGCTTCGCCGAGGAGGTCTTCGCGCGGGCCGAGGGGAACCCGTTCTTCACCGAGGAGCTGGCCTGCGCGGCCACCGAGGGCTCCCATCTGATGCCCTCCGACGTCGGCGGCTTCGCCCTCTCCGACACCCTGCGCGACCTGCTGCTGATCAAGGTGGAGCAGCTGCCCGAGCCGACGCAGCGGATGCTGCGGCTGCTGTCCGCGGCGCTGCCCCCCGTCGACCACCGGTTCCTGCTGCTGGTCACCGGCACCACCGACGACGAACTCAACGAGCTGATCCGCCCGGCGTTCCAGGCGCACATCCTGGTGCCCGGCGAGGGGCCGACCAGCTACCGGTTCCGGCACGCGCTGCTGCGCGAGGCCGTGCACAACGAGCTGCTGCCCGGCGAGCACTCGGCGCTGCACCGGCGCTACGCCGAGCTGCTGGAGGCCGAGCCCTCGCTGGTGGCCGGCGAGATGCGCGAGGTCGAGCTGGCGCACCACTGGTACTCGGCGCGCGACTACGCACGGGCGTACGAGGCGGCGGTGAAGGCGGCGGAGACCGCCGACGCGCGGTACGCGTACGTCGAAGAGCACCAGATGCTGGAACGCGCGCTGGACCTGTGGGACCAGGTGCCGGAGCCGGGTCTGGACTACGCGCGGCTGCTCTACCGGACGGCGTGCGCGGCGCACCTGGCCGGCGACCCGCACCGCGCGCTCTTCCTGACCGACAAGACCCTCAAGCGCGTGGATCCCGGGCAGGACCCGGAGCTGGCCGCGCTGCTGCACCACCTGCGCAGCCGCGACCACCACGTCCTCGGCCGCAGCGACGGCATGGCCGACATCTGGGCCGCGCTGGACCTGGTGGACGGCGAGTCGTGCCCGCAGGTGCGGGTGCAGATCACGAACAGCGCCTCGTTCATCAAGATGCTGACTTCCGACGACATCGACGCCGCGCTGCGCTTCGCCGAGGAGACGGCGATCCTGGCCGACAAGATCGACTCGGACCTGTACCGGATCGCCGCGGCCATCACCAAGGGCACCGTCCTGGCCGGCCAGGTGTCGCTGGGCACCCACGAGGAGGGGCTGGCGATCCTGCGCCAGGCCATCATCGACGCCCTCGGCTTCGGCGACCCCGGCGTCATCGGCCGCGGCTACATCAACCTGTGCAGCGCGCTGGAGACCCTCGACCGGCACCAGGAGGCGGTGCAGGTGGCGCGCGCCGGCCTGGCCGAGCTCAAGCGGCGCGGCGTCCGGCTGCGGATCGCCGAGAGCATGATGTGGACCAACATGGCCGAGTCGCTGATGGCGCTGGGCCGCTGGGACGAGGCCGTGGTGGCGCTGACCTCCAGCCTCGACGTCGACCCGCCCGGCATCCACGGCGCCACCACCCACGAGTACCTGGCCGACCTGGCGCTGCTGCGCGGCGACCCGGACACCGCCCGCAGCGAGCTGACCCTGGGCGCCCGCACCCCCAGCCGCAACTTCGAGCACCAGTACGCGCTCCCCGGCATCCGCCGCGAGATCGAGAAGGCGGCCTGGCTGACCCGCTCGATCACCGACGCGCGCGCCGCTTTCCAGGCCTTCCTGGACAAGCCCCAGTTCCTCGGCGACGAGCGGTACGCCTGGCGTGTCCTGACCGCGATGGCCATGGCCGAGGCGGACCACGCCGAGAAGACCCGCGCGGCCGCGCGGTCCGGCGCCTCGCCCGCGGACACCGCGTCCTCGGCGGTCATCGCCGCCCTGGCCGAGCGGGCCACCCGGCTGCCCGCCGTCACCCCGAGCCAGGCGGCCGCCGCCGCGCAGATGGCGGCGGAACTGGCGCGCTGGCGCGGCGTCGCGGGCGCGACGGAGTGGGCGACGGCCAGCGAGCTGGCGACCCGCGAGGGCGTGCACGCGTATCAGGCGGCGTACATAGGCTTCCGCGCGGCCGAGGCCGCGGCGGCGAACGGCGAGCGCGAGACGGCCGCCCGCCTGTTGCGCGCGGCGGTGCAGCAGGTGGCGGAACTGCCGGACGGCCCGCTGTGCCACGAGATCCAGGCGCTGGCGCGACGCGCGCGGCTGGACATCAGCGACTGCATGCCGGCGCCGAAGGACGCGGGGCGCGCGGCCGCGGACCCCGGGACGCCGCTGGGCCTGACGGGGCGGGAGCTGGAGGTGCTGGCGCTGGTCGCGCAGGGCCTGTCGAACCGGCAGATCGGCGAGCGGCTGTTCATCTCGACGAAGACCGCGAGCGTGCACGTGTCCAACATCCTCGCCAAGCTGGGAGTTTCCGGACGCGGGGAGGCCGCCGCGGTGGCGCACCGGCTGCGGGTGTTCGAGGACGCCTGATTCCGGCGGATCCCCTTCGTCACGCGGAGCGATCGCTTCGCCGCCCTCCGCGATCCCTCATTCGGATGGATCGCCCCGCGCCGCTCCCGTGACGGGCCGGGATCGAGGTCCACACTGGGGTTTCGCGCCCGTCCCCTCCGAAAGGCCGCCATGAAGTCACCGGTCATGCCCGCGATCGAGGAGCTGCTGCACGCGGCGTTCGACGCCGCGCCGCTGCCCGCCGTGCTCGCCGACGGCCCGGAGCACCTGCTGGTGGCCGCCAACGACGCCTGTGTGGCCGAGTTCGGGACGGTGGCGCTGCGGCTGCCGGTCGGCCGGGCGCTGCCGGAGCTGGCCGGGACCGGGCTGCCGGCGGCCCTGGACCAGGTCTACGACACCGGCCGCTCGGTGCTGTTGGAGGACCGGCTGGTGCGGCTGCGGGGAGGCGACCGGTACTACTCGATCATGTGCGTGCCGGCGCGCGGGGGCGTCGCGGTGTTCTGCCGCGACGAGACCGAGCGCGTGCGGCGGGACGAGGCGCTGGCCGAGGAGGAGGCCCGCAACCGGAACATGGCGGTGGCGTTGCAGCGTTCGCTGTTGCCGCAGCGCATCGTGCAGCCGGACGAGATCCGGCTGGCCGCGTGCTACCTGCCCGCCCTGGTGCGCTATGAGGACGCCTCGCTCGACGACGAGCCGGTGCTGGAGGTCGGCGGCGACTGGTACGACGCGATCCCGCTCGGCGCCGGCCGCACCGCGCTGGTGGTCGGCGGCGTCACGCCGGAGGCCGGCGGCGTCGGGGTGCGGGCGGCGGCGGTGATGGGCCGGCTGCGCGCGGCCGTGCGCGCGTACGCCTCGCAGAACCTGCCGCCCGGCGAGGTGATGTACCACCTGGACCGGCACGCCCTGGAGTTCGACGGCGAGCGCACCAACGTGGCCGTCGCCACCCTCGTCTACGCGGTCCACGACGCCGACGACGGCGCCCTGACCTACGCCAACGCCGGCCACATCCCGCCGCTCCTGCGGCTGCCGGACGGGTACGTGGTGACGCTGGACGGGGCCTCCGGGCCGTCGCTCGGCACCGGCGACTGGACGTGGCAGGAGGCCGCGGTGGCGGTCCCGCCGGGTTCGTACCTCGCCTTCTACACGCAGGGCCTGCTGGAGCGTGTCACCGGCGATCTGCGCCGGGTGTTCGCACGCGCCCCGGAGGAGGAGCCCCCGCGGCCCGGCGCCGGCCCCGTGGACCTGGTCCGCGACCACATCCTCGCCGCCATCGACCCGCTGTCCGTCTCCAGCGGCAGCCTGGACCCGACCGGCGCGGTCCGCACCGACGACGTGGCGCTGCTGGTGGCGCACGCCCCAGTGTGGACCGGCGGCCGCGCCGCGCTGTTCCGCTCGGCCTCGATCGAGCTGGTCGGCGGCCCGGAGATCGCCGCGCACGCCCGCAGCTACACCGCCGGGGTGCTGACCACCTGGGGCCTGGCCGAGGACCTGACCGACACCGCGGTCCTCGCGGTCAGCGAGCTGGTCGCGAACGCCGTCACGCACGGCACCGCGCCGGTGGTGCTCCGGCTGCGCCGCACCGACCGCCGGCTGATCATCGACGTCGCCGACCAGTCCGACCACCTCCCCCGCCGCCGCCTGGCCCGCGAGACCGACGAGGACGGCCGCGGCATCAGCATCATCGCGGCGGTGGCCGCGGCGTGGGGCGCGCGGCCGCTGCCGGAGGGCAAGTCGGTGTGGTGCGAGTTCGAGTTCTGACGAATTCGGCGGACTCGCCCCGAACGGGAGTCGATCGCGCGCAGCCGGGAAGGAAGACCGGCATGACCGCGATCGAAGAACGGATCCCGCACTACGACGGCCTCGCCGACTGGTATGACCAGCACAACGCCGCGACCGCGCACGCCGACCGCGATCCGCTGCTGGAGCTGCTCGGCCCGGGCGACGGGTTGTGCCTGGATCTGGGGTGCGGCACGGGCCAGCACCTGGGGACGCTGCGCGCGTCCGGACGGAGCGTTGTCGGGCTCGACTTCTCGGCCGACCAGCTGCGGCTGGCACGGAGACGGGTCGTCGGGGGCGAAGCGCTGGTGCGGTCGGATGCGGCGGCGCTGCCGTTCCGGGACGGGGTCTTCGACGCGGTCGCGACGTTGTGGCTGTCGAGTGATGTCGACGAATTCGCGGGTGTGGTGCGGGAGGCGGCGCGGGTGCTGCGGCCGGGTGGGGTTCTGGTCTACTACGGGGTGCACCCGTGTTTCAACGGGCCGCATACGGAGATGCGCGACGATGGCGCTCGTGTCGTTCATCCGAGTTATCGCGCCGCGGGGTGGAGCCGGCCGGAGTCGCAGTGGCGGGAGGGTGGTGTCCGGCAGCGGCTCGGGGGGCGGCATGTGCCGCTGGCGGATCTGCTTAACGCGTTCGCCGACGCCGGGTTGAGGATCACGCGGGTGTCGGAGGCGCGGAACGAGCCGGTGCCGCGGGCGCTCGGGTTGCGGGGGGAGAAGCTGTGAAGGCACGTCAGGGGTGCCGCTGACGGCGTTCTGACAGCGTGCTCTGCGGCAACCCCGGCGCCATCCCGGCGGAACGCTGATGGCACACTGACGGCGTCCCCGAAAAAGACGCCCTGCCGCCGCACCCCGGTCGAGCGATAGCATGGGGCTTCGGGGTTCTTTGTTGTCGCCGGTGCGCGGCCGCCGGGGGATGCGTCGGATCAGGAGCAAACGGATGAGTGTGGCGGGCGCTGTCGCCTGGCCGGCGCGCACCATATGGTGGCCGCGGCGGCGTCGTGCGACCGTCGGCCCGGCCGTCGCGGCGGGGGTCGCGGGGGTGCTGGCCGCGATGCGGGAGGCGTTGAACACGCCGGAGGCGGAGAACACCGCCGGGGATCTGACCGCCAGCGGCAACCACAGCTTGTCGATGATCGGCGGCGGGACCGCGCCGCGGGGGCACCGGGCGCTGCAGCCCGGCGACGGGCCGTCGTTGGCTGATCTCTACTACGCGCACCGGCTGTCGCTGGTGCGGCTGGCGGTGCTGCTGGTCGACGACCAGGCGTCGGCCGAGGACGTGGTGCAGGACTCGTTCACCGGGTTGTGGCGCCGGTACGGCGACGACCTCACGGGTATGGACAATCCGCTGGGGTACCTGCGGACCGCGGTGGTGAACAACGCACGGTCGGTGCTGCGGCGCCGGAAGACGGCGCGCGGGTACACGCCGCCGCACGTGCCGGACGCAGCGAGCGCCGAGTCGGTGGCGATGCTGTCCGAGGAGCACCGCGAGGTGCTGGAGGCGATGCAGCAGCTGCCGCCGCGGCAGCGCGAGGTGCTGGTGCTGCGCTATTGGTCGGATCTGTCCGAGGCGGACATCGCCGACGCGCTGGGGATCAGTCGCGGGACGGTGAAGTCGACCGCCAGCCGGGGACTGGAAGCGCTCAGCAAGATCCTCAAGGGCCGATAAGCGCGGGACTTCCCTGCCCGAGCACTGCGTTCGGCATGTGGGTCAATGGATCAGCGTGCGCGGACCGTCAACGGCCAGCCGATGGTGAAGGTGACGCTCACTCATACGAGTGAATCAGAGTCACGTTTTGCCAAATTGTGGCGTGAGGCCTTCGCAACACTATTGAGTTCTGTGTTGAATTAGAGCACGCTGCACTGCTACACCCAACGTTTCTGACGACCCGTCAGGTGGTAGCACTCGATGACCTGCGCGCGTTCCGTTCGTTCCCGCCCCAGAAACCACAAGACGGCCACCGCGGCGATGATCGCGGCGCTGTCGCTGTCCTTGGGCGCGTGCGGTGCGCGCCTCTCGGCCGATCAGAAAGCGGCCGCCGTGGCATACGGCCAGGGCGCCCATCCCGGCGGAGCCCCGGGCGCCGACGGTTCCCAGACCTCCGGTGACAGCGGCGGCACGTCGGGAGGCACCACCGGTGGCAACGCCAACGGTGCCGCCGGCGGGACCACCACCGGAGGCACGACAGGCGGCACGACCGGAGGCTCCAGCGGCGGCACGACCGGCGGTTCCACCGGGGGCAAGAGCACGGGTGGCACCACCGGCGGCACCACCGGGGGCAAGACCTCGGGCGGCACGACCGGGGGGACCACCGGCGGGACCAACGGCGGGACGACAGGGGGCACCACCGGCGGCAGCAGTGGCGGCGCCGGCAACGGGCCGGGCTCTGATTCCTGCACTGGTACCGCCAGCGGTTCCACGGCGCCCGGTGTCACGGCCACCAGCATCAGCCTGGGCAACGCCAGTGACCTGTCCGGGCCGATCGGGGGGCTGTTCAGCTCGGCCGCGCAGGCCGTCCAGGCCTATGTCGCCTACTTCAACGCCACGCATCCCACCGGCATCTGCGGCCGGAAGCTCACCGTTCACTCCTACGACTCGCAGACCTCGGACAGTGGTGACAACCAGCAGACGCTGACCGCGTGCCAGGCCGACTTCGCCATGGTCGGCTCGGTTTCGGCCTTCGACTCCGGTGGTGCGGCTTCGGCGGCCTCGTGCGGAATCCCGGACCTGCGCGCGGTGAGCACCACGCGGGCCCGGCAGACGTGCGCAGTGTGTTTCGGTACCGACTCCCAGCAACTGCCACTGGTTCCACAGGTTCAGTCGGACTTCTGGAACAAGCAGTTCCCGGGTGCCGGGACGAAGGCGGCGTTCGTGTACGTCGACACCGGTACGACGGCCCAGCAGGCGAAGTCCTGGGAGCAGGCGTACGCGAAGGACGGCTTCACCTGGGTGCTGAGCCAGCCGATCGGGATCTCGGAGTCGAACTACACGCCGTACGTGGTGAAGATGCAGCAGGCCGGTGTGCAGTACGTGCAGTTCCTCGGCGCCTTCCAGGAGGCCGCCACGCTCGCGCAGGCCATGCAGCAGCAGGGCTTCACGCCGAAGGCGTTCGTGCTGGACCCGACCGGGTACGACCCGAACTACGTGCAGCAGGCCGGAGGGGCGGCGGACCACACCTACGTCTTCAGCAACGCGGCCATGTTCGAGGAGGCGGGTTCGAACCCTGAGCTCCAGCTCTACACCAAGTGGCTGAAGCAGGTGGCGCCCGGCGCCGCTCCGACGTACTTCGGGATGTACGCCTGGTCCTCGGCGGAGTTGTTCACGCGGCTGGCCAACCAGATCGGGCCGAACCTGACACGGCAGGCGATGGTCACCGCTCTGAAGAACGTCCACGACTACACCGGGAACGGCATGTTCGCGCCGCAGGACGTCGGGGGGAAGACGACCTCACCGTGCGCGCTGTTCATGCAGCTGAACGGGACGACGTGGAAGCGGGTCGCGCCGGGTTCGGGCTGGTCGTGTGGGAAGCTCATCGACTCCGGCGTGAACTGACGGCGCCGCGCGATGAACATCTTCCTCACGTACACGGTCCTGGGCCTCGTGATCGGGGCTTCGTACGCCATCGCGGCGTCAGGGCTGGTGCTCACCTATGCGACGACCCGGATCTTCAACGTGGCGCACGGCGCGACGGCGATGGTCATGGCGTTCGTGTACTGGGAGCTCGCCTATAACCAGGGCCTGTCCAACTGGCTGTCGGTGCTGCTCGTGGTGTTCGTGGTGGCGCCGCTGTTCGGGGCGGTCCTGGAACGGTGGGTGATCCGGCGGGTCGCGGATGCCGGGGTCGGGGTGACGCTGGTCGTCACGTGTGCGGTGCTCGTCGGCCTGATCGGCGCCGCGGAGAAGATCTGGCCCCCGGGTGTGCACCAGGTGACGATGTTCTTCGCCGGGCACGGTGTGGTCGTCGGGAAGGTGCACGTCTCCGGGAACGACCTGCTGACGGTGGGTCTGGCGATCGCGGCCGGAGCCGTGCTGTACGGGTTCCTCACCTTCACCCGCACCGGTGTGGCGATGCGTGCGGCGGTGGACGACAAGGAGTTGCTGGCGCTGCACGGCGGCCGTCCGCATCTGATGGCGGCGATCGCCTGGGCGATGGGTTCGTCGCTGGCCGCGCTGGCCGGGATCCTCCTGGTCTCGGCGCGGCCCAGCGATCTGAACTACATCTCGCTGACGTTGCTGGTCGTGAACTCGTATGCCGCCGCGATGGCCGGCCGGCTGACCAGCCTGCCCCGAACCTTCGTCGGAGCGGCGGTGCTGGGTCTGCTGAACGCCTACGCCTCCGGCTACTTGTGGACCAGCAACGCCTGGACCGGGTTCCGGGAGGCGATTCCGGCGATCTTCCTGCTGCTGATGCTGCTGCTGATGCCCCAGGCGCAGCTGCGCGTCGGGCGGCTGGCCGGCGTGCCGGGGGTGCGGACTCCGGAGTTGCGGCGGGTCGGGATGGCGGCGGCCGCGCTGTTGCTGGCCGTGGTCGTCGGGAACGCGGTGCTGAGCGATGTGAACGTGAACCGGATGGCGCTGGGGCTGTGCTTCGCGATCCTGGCGCTGTCGCTGGTGCCGTTGACGGGGTTCAGCGGGTACGTGTCGCTGGCCCAGTTCAGCTTCTTCGGTGTCGGGGCGCTCACCGTCGCCAAGACCCACTCCTCGGCACCGGCCGCGGTGCTGCTCGGGGCGCTGCTGGCGGCGGTCGCGGGGATCCTGGTGGCGCTGCCGTCGCTGCGGTTGCAGGGCTTGTATCTGGCGCTGTCGACGATCGCGTTCGCGCAGATCATGGACTCGATGGTGTTCCAGAACCCGTCGCTGGGCGGGTACGGCGGGTCGCTGACGACGAAGCGGCTGGACCTGTTCGGGTTCCGGTTCACGTCGGACAAGGCCTACGCGATCCTGGCCGCCGCGGTGTTCTGTCTCGTCGGAGCCGCGGTGATCGTGCTGCGCAAGGGGCGCTACGGCAGGATCCTGATCGCGCTGCGGGACTCCCCCGCCGCCTGCGCGACGCTGGGCCTGAACCCGCGAGTGGCGCGGGTCGCGGTGTTCGCCGGTTCGGCGGCGGTCGCCGGGCTCGGCGGCGGGCTGTACGCCGGGCTGCAGAACCAGGTGGGGAGCTCGAACTTCCAGTTCTTCAACAGCCTGCCGCTGTTGCTGATCGTGGTGTGCGCCGGGGTGACGTCGGTGACCGGGGCCTTGCTGGGTGGGATGCTGCTGATGGCGTTGAACAGCTATCCGTCCACGCAGGCCTACTTGTTCCTGATCCTGGCGGTCGCGGCGGTCGGACTCGGCAAGCAGCCGAACGGCATCGCCGGGTGGCTGTTCGAGATGCGGGAGCATCCTCTCGCCGGGCGACTCGGGTTCGGTTCGGCCGGGATGGCCCGCGGCATCGCCGCCAAGTCCGCGGTCCCGGTCCGGGAGAACGCGGAGGCCGAAGCATGACGCGACTCGAAGTGCAGGACGTCACCGTGCGGTTCGGGGGCGTCACGGCGGTGAACGAGGCCACGATCACCGCGGACGGCGGTCAGGTCACGGCGTTGATCGGGCCGAACGGCGCGGGGAAGACGACGCTGTTCAACGTCATCACCGGATTGCAGAAGCCGACGGCCGGACGGGTGTTCCTCAACGGGAACGACATCACCCACACACCGACGCATCGTCGGGCGCGGCACGGGATCGCGCGGACGTTCCAGCGGCTGGAGGCGTTCGGGTCGCTGACCGTCGAGGAGAACATCCGGGTCGCGGCCGACGCGATCCGCTCGAAGAACGCGAAGCCGGCGCGGGTGACACGGGAGCTGATCGGCCGGATCGGCCTGGAACGGTACGCCGGCACGCGGGCGGACGCCGTGCCGACCGGCGTGGCGCGGCTGGTGGAGCTGGCCCGGGCGCTGGCCATCGACCCGGCGCTGCTGTTGCTGGACGAGCCCTCGTCGGGGTTGTCGGAGGCGGAGACCGAGACGTTCGGGGATCTGCTGCGGGATCTGGCCGCTCAAGGGCGGGCCGTGCTGATCGTGGAGCACGACATGCCGCTGATCATGCGGGTGTCGGACCGGATCCACGTGCTGGACCGGGGCATTCTGATCGCGACGGGGACGCCCGCGGAGGTGCAGGCGGATCCTTTGGTGCGCAAGGCGTATCTGGGGGAGGACGAGGCTCCGGAGGCCGGTCCCGCTCCCGACGCCACCTTGGTGATGCCGGCTGTCGACGAGGAGCTGCCGCCGCCGTTGCCGAAGGGCGGCGGTCCGGAGAGCGTCGAGCGGGAGAACGGCGTTCTGGAGAGCGGCGGTCCGGAGTCAGGGAGCTGGTTCTGATGGCGCCCATCCTGGAACTGCGGGACGTGCACGCGGCGTACGGCCGGATCGAGGTGCTGCACGGCGTGGACCTCGCGGTGCCGCGGGGCGCCGTCGTGGCGTTGCTCGGGCCGAACGGCGCGGGCAAGTCGACACTGATGAAGGTCTGCTCGGGACGGCTGCGGGCCACATCGGGCCATGTGCATCTCGGCGGATCGCATGTGAACGACGCGGCGCCGGACGCGCTGGCCCGAGCCGGGCTGTGCACGATCCCCGAGGGCCGCGGCATCTTCCCGAACCTGACGGTCGCGGAGAACCTGCGGCTGTCGGGGCTGGCCGGGCAGGCCTCGACACCGGAGATCTACGAGACGGCCTTCACACGGTTCCCGCGGCTGGCCGAGCGCTACGACCAGCTCGCCGGGTCGATGTCTGGCGGCGAGCAGCAGATGCTCGCGATGGCGCGGGCGCTGGTGACGAACCCGGCGGTGCTGCTGGTCGACGAGCTGTCGATGGGCTTGGCGCCGCTGATCGTGCGGCAGCTGTACGAGGTGCTGGCGCAGATCGCGGAGCAGGGAGTGACGGTGCTCGCGGTGGAGCAGTTCGCCGACACGGCGCTGGCGGTGGCGGACTTCGCGGCGGTGATGACGCACGGACGCGTGGTGGCTTTCGACGAGCCGGACGTCGTGCGGAGGGATTTGACGGAGCTGTATCTGGGAGGGGCGACGGTGTGATGGCCCTTGAGCGGAACGTACGACGAGGTGGCGCGGCAGCCGCGGCGGTGGCGATGGTGGCGTTCGCGGCACCGGTGTCCGTGACGGCGGACGCGGGTCCGGCGAGGGGGACGAAGCCGGCGACGAACGCATACGCGGCGCTGGGCGGGTGGACGCTGTCGGCGTCCGCGGCACCTTTCACCATGGAGATCTACGACCCGAAGATCCCGATTCCGGCCATGCCGGGCAAGCCGAACCTCGAGTTCGACTTCTCCTATACGCGCGCCAGCTACGGGTCGGGACCGACCGGGGCGGCGACCGCGAGCTGGCTGTGGCCGGGGGACGCCGTCGCCTTCGGGTTGGGGCAGCTGTTCAACGATCCGAGTGTGAAGTACCCGATCCTGACGAACGTGCAGTTCCCCGGGCAGACACCGGATGCGACGATGCAGCCGATCCCCGGGTCGTACATGCAGTCGCACACGGGGACCGACGGCGCGAAGTCGGTGTCGACCTTCGGGCTGCCGCTGCCGGGGACGGGGCCGGCTCTGCCGGGGTCGTCGCCGACGAGCGCGCCTTCGTCCCCGTCCGGATCGACGAGCGGAGGACTGCTCGGCGGCGGACTGCTGGGCGGAGTGCTGCCCCAGCCACAGTTGCCCGACCTGGGGACGATGGTGAAGTTCCTGACCGGTCAGGCGGCGCTCGTGGACGTGCAGGGCGAGCGGTCGGAGAGCTCGGCCACGGTGACCGGGGACAAGGCGGTGGCGACGGCGGAGTCCGACGCCGGGAAGCTGCTGATCCTCGGCGGGCTGATCGAGTTCGACGGGCTGAAGGTGACGTCGCAGAGCACGTCCGACGGGACGAAGGGCGCCGCGACCGGGAACGTCGACTACGGATCGATGTCGGTGGCCGGCGTCCCGTTCGGGATCACGGCGAACGGGATCCGGACGCCGTTCGGGATGATCGCGCTGCCGCAGCTGCCCGACGCGATGAACCAGGTGCTCGCCCCGCTGGGGATCACGGTGACGATGCCGGCGGCGAGCGACGTGTCGAAGGACACCGCCGGCGAGATGTTCAGCCACGGGATGCAGATCTCGATCGACACCGCGGTGCTGAAGAAGATGCTGCCGTTCACACCGGTGTTGAAGCAGCTGATCGCCCAGGTGCCGCCGCAGGTGACACAGCAGCTGCCGCCCCAGCTGAACCAGATCATCGGGATCCTGCCGGACCTGGCGCCGAAGATCGTGGTGACGGTGGGCTCGGCGAAGTCGAAGGCGGACGCCTCCCCGGCGATCGACGTGACGGGCGGGGTGACGGGCGGAACCACACCGCCGCCGTCCAGCTCGTCCGGGACGACGGGGAGCACGGGGACGACCGGGTCGACGTCGGCGGGCGGCACGACAGGCGGCACCACGGATGGAACGACGGGCGGAACGACGGGAAGCGTGGGAGGAAGTGACTCAGGCGGCGTCGTGGGCGGCGGAACGACGGGTGGCGGGACCGTAGGCGGCACCACAGGAGGCGCGGCGGCAGGTGGGACCACTGCTGGCGGCAGCACAGGCGGTTTGGCACCGAGCCCGCCGATGCAGGCGAGTGCGGACAAGGTGTCACCCGCGGCGTTCGGTGGTTTGCCAGGGCAGCTGACAGTGGGGGCGTTCGCCGTGGCTGCCGCGGCCGCTTGGGGGCTGAGGAAGTACAGCAGCCTGTTGTTCGGGGGCGCCGGGTGCGAGATGGGGCATACCACAGGAGTGCCGGATCTGCGGGAGATCGAGGAGTAGATGAGTACTTCGAAGACGTGGGCAGCTCGCGCAGTCGCCGGCACCACGCGGCCAGGGGCGGCCACCAAGACCACCGTGACCGCGGCGAGCGTGACCGCGCGCCCGAAGACGCGGACCACCGAGTCCGAGCGCCTGATGCAACAGGGACTGGGACTGGCCGGCAGCCTGCTGATGCCCCTGGGGCTGATCGCCATCGGGCTGGGATGGTTCGGCGCGGCGCACACGCCCTACACCTTCGAGCAGGTCGCGTACCTGGTCTCGGGGGGGATCGGCGGGCTGGCGCTGACGACCCTCGGCGGATTCTTGTTCTTCGGGTCGTGGCTGGCGCGGATCGCGCATCAGCAGCGGCAGCAGACCGAGTTGCTGGCCGGGGAGATCGCCCGGTTGGCGGACGCGATTCTGACGCTGGAGGGCGGGGAGTAGGCGGGAGCTGCACGCCCGGCAGAAAACGAGGGCCCCGTTCCACACAACGGGGCCCTCGAGCTTTCACGTATTCAGTTGTCCTCGTTCACCGCTACCGCACTCAGCTGGTGAAGCCGACCTTGGTCCAGTCGTAGTCCTGGAAGCCGAACGAACCGAAGTTCGCCAGGGTCGACTTGGTCGCCCAGATCTGCGGACGCTGGTACAGCGGGATCAGCGAGGCCTGCTGGGTGGCCAGCTTGTCGGCCTCGTTCGCGTCGGCGATGGCCTGGGTCGGGTCGGTGTCCTGCAGGGCCTTCGTCAGCGCCGCGTCGACCTCGGGGGCCTTGTCCAGGCGGGGGTTGTTGTGGATGTTCTTCGGGTCGTCCACCGACTGGATCTGCGGGGCGCCGCTGGAGACCGGGAACGGGTTGCCCGCGTAGGCGAAGGCGGTGATGTCGTACTGGCCGACGTTGATGTACTTGTCGAAGTAGTCGTCGCCGTTGACCGGGGTCTCGGTGATGTTGATGCCGATCTTCTGCAGGTCGGCCTTCACCATCTGGGCCTCGTTGGAGGTGACCTTGATGCCCTGGGACTCGACCCACTTCAGGTCCAGCTTGACGCCGTCCTTCGCGCGGATGCCGTCGCTGCCCTTGACCCAGCCGGCGGCGTCGAGCGCCTTGTTCGCGGCGTCGACGTTGTAGGTCAGGTTGCCCAGGTTGTCCTGGTAGCCGGTCTGGTTGTTCACGAAGAACCGGTTGTTCAGGATGGTGGGCTTCCAGGTGCCCAGGTTCTTCAGGTCGACGTCGGCGATCTGCTGACGGTTCACGGCCTGGTAGATCGCCTGGCGGACGACCTTGTCCTTCAGGGCCGGGGCCTGGGTGTTCATGGTGATGTGGCGCCAGTCGGGGCCGCCGGCGTAGTGCAGGGTGCTGTTCGCGGCGTCCTTCACCTTGGAGAAGTTCGCGGCGGACGGGCCGACCTCGAAGACGTCCAGCTCGTGGTTGTTGTAGGCGTCGGCCTGGGCGGCGGTGTCGTCGATCGCGCGGAAGACGATCTTGTCCAGGACCGGCTTGTCGCCCCACCACGCCGGGTCCTTGACCACGGTCACGGTCTTGGTGGTCGGGTCCATCTTGTCCAGCTTGAACGGGCCGGCGGTGACCGGGATCGCGTTCAGGTACGCCTTGTTCCAGCCGTCCGCGGTGGAGACCTGCGAGGCCGGGAACAGGCCGGCGCCGTTGAACTGGGTGAACATGCTCTTCCAGTCCGAGAACGGCGTCTTGTAGGTGACGACCACGGTCTGGTCGTCGGCGCCGCGCTCGACCGACTCCATCTGGTCGTAGCCGGTGGAGCTGGCCACGTCGAAGCCCTGGGTCGCGCCGATCTCACCCTTGTAGGTGGCGACGAAGTCCTTGTAGCTGATCGGGGTGCCGTCCGACCACTTGGCCTTCGGGTTGATCTTGTAGGTGACGACCTGCTTGCCGCCGGTGGTGGTCTCGTCCGCGCTGACCAGGTAGTCCTTGTTCACGATCGCGGCGCCGGAGGCGTCGAAGTGGAACAGCTGCGGCATCATCGTGGACATCACGCGCGCGGTGTCCAGCTCGTTGCCGTTGTTGGTCATGTTGTTCCACTGCGACGAGTACTGGTCGATCGCCATGGTCAGGGTGCCGCCCTGCTTCAGCGACGACACGTCCTTCGCGTTGATGTCGTTGCTGGTGGCGACCGGGATCGCCTTGCCGCCGGCCGAGGTCGCGGTGCTGCCCGCGCCGGCGGCCGAGCCGCCGCTCTTGCTGGAGGAGCAGGCCGACGCCGCCAGGGCGGCGGTCGCCAGGATGGCGATGATCGCCGGCGACTTCTTGGTGATGTTCATGAGTGGCTCTTCCTAGCTAGGGCCCCTACGCATCGCTCGGGCCGCGGCTCCGAAGGAGCGGGACCGGGTGACGTCGGGTAGGGACGCATTGATGGGACTTAGCGGCGCCGGTTGCCCCGGGCAGCTCGAGGGTTGGGGCGTTGAACCCGGGCGGTGGTCGTCGGGGACACCGGTCAGACCACTTCCAGGGCACCGGCGAAGTGGCACGCGGTCGCGTGGTCCTCCCGGCCGGGGCGCGCGACGACCGTCGGGTCCTCGTCGCGGCACTTCTTCTGCTCGGCCTCCGACAGCGACGCATACTTGAAGCAGCGGTCGCGGAAACGGCAGCCCGAGGGCACGTTGGCCGGCGACGGCAGGTCGCCGGGCAGCAGGATCCGGGTGCGCTCGCGCTCCTTGTGCGGATCCGGCAGCGGGATCGCCGACAGCAGGGCCTGGGTGTACGGGTGCGACGGCGCGTGGAACACCGAGGCCACGTCGCCGATCTCGACGATGCGCCCCAGGTACATCACGGCCACCCGGTCGGCGATGTGCCGGACCACCGACAGGTCGTGCGCGACGAACAGGTAGCTCAGGCCCAGCTTGGCCCGCAGCTCGTCCAGCAGGTTGATGACGCCGGCCTGGATCGACACGTCCAGCGCGGAGACCGGCTCGTCCAGGATCACCACCTTGGGGTTCAGCGCCAGCGCGCGGGCCACGCAGATGCGCTGCCGCTGGCCGCCGGAGAACTCCCGCGGGAAGCGGGTGGCGTGGTACGGCTCCAGGCCGACCAGCTTCAGCAGCTCCGCCACCCGGGCCTGCGCCTTGTCCGCGGACCAGCCGTGGGTGCGCAGCGGCTCGGCGATGGCGTCGCCGACCGGCATCCGCGGGTCCAGCGAGGCCATCGGGTCCTGGAAGACGATCTGGATGTCCTTGCGCATCTCCATGCGCTCGCGCCCGGACAGGTTCGCGGCCTCGCGGCCGAACACCGCCACCGAACCGGCCTGCGGGGCCACCAGCTCCAGGATCTCCAGCAGCGTGGTGGTCTTGCCGCAGCCGGACTCGCCGACCAGGCCCAGGGTCTCGCCCTCGCGGATGTCGAAGCTGATCCCGTCCACGGCCTTGACCGTGCCGACCCGGCGCTTGAAGACCGCCCCGCGCAGCAGCGGGAAGTGCTTCTGCAGGCCCTTGACCTCCAGCACCGTCTCGCGCTGCGCGCGCGGCACGGTGTCCAGGGCGGCCTCGGGGATCTCCGGCATCGGGTACACCTGGTCCACCGGGATGGTCCCGCTCTCCAGGTCGGCGCGGCGGTGGCAGGCCGACGGGTGCGAGTTCGGCCCGGCCGGCAGCAGCTCCGGCTCGGAGGCGCGGCAGGCGTCCACCGCGATCGGGCAGCGCGCCACGAACGGGCAGGCGTCCGGCAGGTCCACCATCGACGGCGGGTTGCCCTCGATCGGGGTCAGCGGCCGGCGGCCGTGCTCGCCGGACTCGTCCAGCCGCGGGATCGACCCCAGCAGGCCGATGGTGTACGGCATCCGCGGGCGGTAGTAGATCTCGTCGACCGCGCCCTGCTCCACCGGGCGGCCGGCGTACATCACCGTGACCTTGTCCGCGAAGCCGGCGACCACGCCCAGGTCGTGGGTGATCATCAGGATCGCCGCGCCGGTGAGCTCCTGCGCGTTCTTCAGCGCCTCCAGGATCTGGGCCTGGATGGTCACGTCGAGCGCGGTGGTGGGCTCGTCGCAGAGGATGACCTTGGGGTCGTTGGCGATCGCCATCGCGATCATCACGCGCTGCCGCATGCCGCCGGAGAACTCGTGCGGGAAGTTCTTGAACCGCCGCTGCGGGTCCGGGATGCCGACCACGTCGAGCAGGTCCAGCGCGCGCTTGCGGGCCGCCTCCTTGCCCAGGTCCTGGTGCACGGTCAGGGCCTCGACGATCTGGTCGCCGACGGTGAACACCGGGGTCAGCGCGGACAGCGGGTCCTGGAAGACCATCGCGATGTCCTTGCCGCGGACCTTCGACATCGCCTTGTCGGACAGGCCGAGCAGCTCGCGGCCCTCCAGCTTGACCGAGCCGGTGACCTTCGCGTTGTCCGGCAGCAGGCCGAGGATCGCCATCGAGGACACCGACTTGCCGGAGCCGGACTCGCCGACGATGCCCAGCACCTCGCCCGGGTGCAGGTCGTAGCTGACGCCGCGCACCGCGCGCACGTCGCCGGCCTCGGAGGCGAAGGTGACGTGCAGGTCCTGCACGCTCAGCACCGGGGCGCCGGTCCGCGCCGAACCGGGACCGGGGCGGCCGGCCGGGTCCGCGATCAGCAGGTGGTCGTTCTGGCTCATCGCGCCGAACCTCCCGTCGAGTTGGGGTCGAGGGCGTCGCGCAGGCCGTCCCCGATGAAGTTGACGCACAGGATGATCAGCACCAGGAACGCCGCGGGGAACGCGAACAGGTACCACTGGTCGGTGCTGGCGAAGTTGGAGCCGTCGTCGATCACGGTGCCCAGCGACACGTCCGGGGTCCGGATGCCGAAGCCCAGGAAGGACAGGAACGACTCGGTGATGATCGCCGCGCCCACGTTCAGGGTGAAGTCGACGATCAGGATCGAGGAGATGTTCGGCAGGATGTGCCGCCGGATGATGGTCCAGGACGGCACGCCCATGTACCGGGCGGCCCGCACGAACTCGCGCTCGCGCACGGTGAGCGTCATCCCGCGCACCACCCGCGAGGTGATCATCCAGTTGAACAGGGCGATCATCGGGACCAGGATGATCCAGTTCGTGCCCTGGAAGTACGGGGACAGGATGATCAGCATCAGCAGCGAGGGCACGACCAGGAACAGGTCGGTGAACCAGACGATGGCCTTGTCCCACCAGCCGCCGAAGTAGGCCGCCGCGGTGCCCAGGATGCCGGCGGTCCCGGTGGACAGCGCCGCCACCAGCAGGCCGATGATCAGTGACTTCTGCATCCCGGACACGGTCTGCGCGAACATGTCGTGCCCGGCGTCGTCGGTCCCGAACAGGTGGTCCGAGCTCGGCGCCGACTGGGTGTTCACAAAGTCGTTCTCGGCCGGCGACCAGTGCGTGAGGTGCCCGCCGGTGAACGCGAACACGAACAGCAGCACCAGGCCGACCAGGCCCACCATCGCCAGCTTGTTGCGGCGGAAGCGGCGCCAGACCAGGCGGGCGCGGCCGGACTGCACGGAGACGGCCGGGCCGTCGCCCAGGACGTCGGGCGTCTGGCCGCTGTCGATGATCGGGATGGACATCACGAAGCCCTTCGGAGGCTGGGGTTCGAACTGGGGCGGGAGGCGGCGCGGAGGGTCACAGCCGGACGCGGGGGTCGAGCACGGCCGTGATCACGTCCGAGAGCATCCCGGCGATCAGCACCAGCACCGCGGAGAACAGGGTGATCATCGCCACCGAGTTGACGTCGGCGTGCCGGGTGGCGTCGGTGAACCAGGAGCCCAGGCCGTTCCAGCCGAAGACCCGCTCCGTGATGATGGCGCCGGCGAAGGTGGTGATCGTGGAGTAGGTCACCAGGGTCATCACCGGGATCACCGCGGTGCGCACGCCGTGCTTGAGGATCGCCCGGCCCTTGCGCAGGCCCTTGGCCCGCGCCGTGCGCAGGAAGTCCGAGCCCATGACGTCGAGCATGGTGCCGCGCTGGTAGCGGCTGTAGAAGGCGATCAGGCCGAGCGACAGTGAGATGGTCGGCAGCAGCAGGTGGTCGGCCCGGCTGAACAGCTGGCCGAAGAAGCCGGTGGCGTTCGGGTCGATCTCGCCCTGGTACTGCAGCAGCGGCGTGTCCCCGCCAACCGCCTTGTTCACCTGGACCGCGATCAGCTTCAGGAACGGCGCCAGCACGAACACCGGCATCGCGAAGATCAGGTAGGACGCGAACGTGATCGAGTGGTCACTGAGTTTGTACTGTCTGACCGCCTGGAACGAGCCGATCAGCACGCCCAGGATCGCCGACAGCACCGCCGCCACGCTCACCAGGCGCACGGTGACCCACACGCTGATCGAGAAGTGCTTCTGCACCGAGTCCAGCTGCCAGGTCTTGCCGAAGTCGCCGTGCGCGACCCCGTCGACCCACTTCACGTAGCGCTCGAGCACCGGCTTGTCCGGGTTCCCGTTGCGCTCGTCGAGCTCGTGGTACATGACCACGGCCGGAGTCGGCGGGTTCTTCTGCAGGTACTGGTCCTTCGGGTGGAAGGCGGTGGCCGCCCCCAGGTACGCCAGGGACGTGGCGATGAACACCAGGACCACGTAATTCAGCAGCCTGCGGACGATGAACGCGCCCATGTCCGAACGACCTCCGTGCTCGAGACCCACAACCCAGGTGAACCGGGCGTAGATCGTGTCGAGCCCGTTGGTTAACAGGTTGTCGGATGATCGCCGGAAAATCGATCACGAAAAGGACACGAATGGATCTCTAGTTATAAACCCTGATACAGGTAGTGAATGTCTCATAGCGGACAGTAGGCCCATAAGGGGAAAAAGAGACACCGGGTTCCCGAACGATCACGGAACCCGGTGCCCAACATACTGATCTTCAGTTGTGTCCACAATCTGAGAAGGCGTCAGAGCCTCCGCGGCGTGGACCCCTTACCTGCCCGCCGACCCTTCTGAGACTGTCACTTCCAGATCGGGAAGTGACACGCCGCCTGGTGCCCGTCGGTGCCGTACTCCGACAACGGCGGCTCCACCTGGCCGCAGATCTCCTGCGCCGCCGGGCACCGCGTGCGGAACCGGCAGCCCGAGGGCGGCTCGATGGCGCTGGGCAGCTCGCCGGCCACGCCGGCGTCGGCCTTGGCCTTCTCCACCTCCGGGTCGGCGACCGGGATGGTGTCGAGCAGGCCGCGGGTGTAGTGGTGGACCGGCCGCGAGTACACCGCGTCGGCCGGGCCGATCTCCACCAGCTTGCCCAGGTACATCACGCCGATCCGGTCGGACAGGTACCGGACCACCGACAGGTCGTGCGAGATGAACAGGTAGGACAGGCCGAGCTCGGTCTGCAGGTCCTTCATCAGGTTGAGCACCTGCGACTGGATCGACACGTCCAGCGCCGAGACCGGCTCGTCGGCGATGATCAGCTTCGGCGCCGGCGCCAGGGCCCGGGCGAAGCCGACACGCTGCCGCTGGCCGCCGGAGAACTCGTGCGGATAGCGCTCCAGCGCCGAGGCCGGCAGGCCGACCTGGTCGAAGAGCTCCTTGATCCGCGCCTCCCGGGAGGCCTTGTCGCCGACCTTCTGGATGTCCAGCGGCTCCCGGACCACCGTGCGCACCCGCATCCGCGGGTCCATCGCGGCGTAGCTGTCCTGGAACATCAGCTGGACGTCCTTGGCGTACTTGCGGCGCTCCCGGGTCTTGAGCCCGGCCAGGTCGGCGCCGGCCAGCCGCATCGACCCGGAGGTCGTGGCCTCCAGGCCCGCGATCAGCTTGGCCACCGTGGTCTTGCCGCAGCCGGACTCCCCGACCAGGCCCACCGTCTCGCCCCGGCGGATGCTGAACGACACCCCGGCCACGGCGCTGACCGAGCCGATCTGCCGGCGCAGCAGGCCCTTGGTGATCGGGTAGTCCTTGACCAGGTCGGTGACCTCCAGCAGGACCTCGCCGATCTCCGCGCTCGGGATCTCCCGGGCCGAGGTGCGCTCGGTGAGCGTCACCACCACGTCCTCGCCGGAGCGCTCGGCGGCGCCCACCGGGTGGAAGCAGGCGAACTCGTGGCCGACCTCGTCGACCCGGTGCGGCGGGTCCTGCGCGCGGCAGTCGTCCTGCGCGTACCGGCAGCGCGCCGCGAAGCGGCAGGCCTTCGGCGGGTCGGTCAGATCCGGCGGCAGGCCCGGGATCGAGTACAGCCGGGTGCCGCTCTCGGCCCCGCGCTCGGGCAGCGAGTCGAACAGCGCCTCGGTGTAGGGGTGCCGCGGGTTGGCGTACAGCCGCTCGGTCTGCGTGGTCTCCACGATCCGGCCGGCGTACATCACGTTCACCCGGTCCGCGCGGCCGGCGATCACGCCCAGGTCGTGGGTGACCAGGATGACCGCCATGCCCAGCCGCTCCCGCAGGCTGTCGATCAGCTCCAGGATCTGCTTCTGCACCGTGACGTCGAGCGCGGTGGTCGGCTCGTCGGCGATCAGCAGCTTGGGCTCGTTGGCCAGGGCCATCGCGATCATCGCGCGCTGGCGCATGCCGCCGGAGAGCTGGTGCGGGTAGTCCCGGGCCCGCTGCTGCGGGCTGGGCATGCCAACCAGCTGCAGCACCTCGACCGCGCGGTCGTGGGCCTCCTGCTTGCCGGCCCCGCGGTGGATGCGCACCGACTCGGAGATCTGCTTGCCGATGGTCATCGTCGGGTTCAGCGAGGTCATCGGGTCCTGGAAGATCATCCCGATGTCGTTGCCCCGGACCCCGGCCATCTCGTCGTCGTCGAGCTGCAGCAGGTCCCGGCCGTCCAGGAAGATGTTGCCGTCCGGGCTGGAGCCGCCGTTGGGCAGCAGCCGCATGATCGACATCGCGGTCATGGTCTTGCCGCAGCCGGACTCGCCGACGATGCCGATGGTCTCGCCGGCCTCGACGCTGAAGCTGATGCCGTCGACGGCGCGGACCACCGAGCGCTTGAGCCTGATCTCGGTGTGGAGGTTCTGGACCTCTAGTAGTGCCATGGCCGCCTCACCGCTTCTGGAGCCGGGTCTCGAAGGCGTCACGCAGCGCGTCGCCGATGAAGTTGCAGCTGATGATGATGAGCACGATGGACACGCCGGGCGGATAGATCATCCACCAGTAGTTCTGGTCCAGGTAGCTGGACCCGGTGGCGAACATGCCGCCCCAGTCGTCCTCGGGAGCCTGCAGGCCCAGCCCGATGTAGCTCAGGACGGACAGCGCGAACACCGAGTTGGCGATGGTCAGCGAGGTGTTGACGATCGTGGTGCCGATGGTGTTCGGCAGGATGTGCCGCCCGATGATCCGCAGGTTCCGCCCGCCCATCATCCGGCAGGCCGCGACGTAGTCGCGCACCTTGATGGTCAGCGTGTCCCCGCGGGTCAGGCGGGTCAGGCTGAACCAGCTGGTCAGCGCGATGGTCAGGATGAAGACCGTCTTGGTGTGCCCGCGGGTGGAGGACAGGTAGATCAGGGCGAAGATGATCGGGATGGACAGCAGCGCGTCGATGGTGCGCATCATCAGCGAGTCGACCCAGCCGCCGACATAACCGGCGATCGCGCCGTAGAGCATGCCGATCAGCGAGGCCAGCAGACCGGAGCTGATGCCGACCTCGAGGGTGATCTGCCCCGCCTTCATCAGCTTGCCGAGCTCGTCGATCCCGTCCTTGTCGGTGCCCAGCGGGTGCCCGGCGCCGGGCGGCAGGGTGATCTCGCCCATCTGCACGTCGGTGGTGTTGCCGTGGTAGAACAGCGGCCCGAGGTAGCAGAACAGGATGTAGAAGAGCAGCACGCCGACCGCGACGACCGCGAGCTTGTTCTCGACGAACACCTCCAGGCCGCGCCGGAACATCGAGCGCGGCTTCTCCGCCGGGGCGAGGCCGAGCATCTGGTCCGTCGGGACCGTCGGATCCCCTTGCTCGGGGAAAGCAGGAGACATGACCATTTACGTGAGCCTCACTCGCGGGTCCAGGGCCGCGTAGGAGATGTCGGCCACCAGGGAACCGATCACGGTCGCCAGCGCGGTCAGCATGGTGGTGCCCAGCACGACCACGTAGTCGTTCCGCTGCGCGGCGTTGATCGTCAGCAGACCGAGGCCCTGGATGTTGAAGACCTGCTCCACCAGCAGCGCACCGCCCACCAGGCCGGGCAGCGACAGTCCGACGAGCGTGGCCATCGGGATCGTCGCGTTGCGCAGCACGTGCCCGTAGAGCACGCGGCGCTTGGTCGCGCCCTTGGCGGTCGCCGTGCGGACGTAGTCCTGGGTGAGCTCGTCCAGCATCGACGAGCGCATGTACCGGCTGTACCCGGCGACCAGGCCGATCACCAGCGTCCCCACCGGGAGGATCATCTGCACCGGCTGGGTGAAGGCGGCGTGGAAGGAGTCGATCTGGTTCGCGGTCGGGATCCAGTGCAGTTCCACCTGGAAGACCTGGCGGAGGATGACACCGATGAAGAACACCGGCACCGCGTAGGCCACGAAGGACACCGTCGTGAGGGTGTAGTCGGTGATGCTGTTGCGGCGAGTGGCCTGCAGCACCCCGATCGGCACCGCCAGCACGATGGTGATCAGCAGCGACAGGCCCACCAGATAGGCGGACTGCCCCAGCCGCTCCTTGATCAGGTCGTCCACCGACTGGTTGTACTGGTAGCTGAAGCCGAGGTCGCCCTGGACCAGCTTCTTGAGCCAGATCCAGTACTGGTCGAACAGGTTCCGGTCCAGGCCGAGCTTGTGGGTCAGATACGCGATCTGGTCGGGCGTGGCCTTCTGGCCGAGCATCCCGCGCACCACGCCGTTGGGCATCAGGTGCAGCAGACCGAAGGTGGCGATCGAAACGATGAACAGGGTGGCGATCGCCTGCAGAGTGCGGCGGATCAGGTAGGCGGTCACCGCGACCCCCCGCCGGGGGTCGCGGTGACGTCAGTGCACTTGATCACTGGGTGTAGTACCAGAACTCGGGCTCGAAGCCCTGGAAGGCGTCCTGACCGGAGTCGTGGAAGCCCTTCGCCACGGCCCAGACCCAGACGTTGTTGTGCATCCAGATCAGCGGCAGCGAGATCGACGAGGCGTAGGCCTCGTAGTCGTACCAGGCCTGCGGGTCGCTGCTCTTGACCGTCTTGGCCACGGCGGCGTCGAACTTGGGGTCCGAGAAGCCGTAGATGTTCGAGCCCGCGCCGGTGGTCAGCAGCGAGTCGGCGGTCGGCAGCAGGGAGTACACCCAGCCGCCGTACAGGATCGCGTCCCACTGGCAGCCGGCCGGCTTGTCCGGCGAGCAGGCGACCAGCTCACTGCCCAGCGTGTTCTGCGTCTTGGTGGTGACGGTGATCGCCACGCCGGCCTTGGCCGCGGCGTTCTTGTACGCCTGCATCACCGTGTCCAGCGCCGGGTGCGCCGTCGGGTACTCGATGGTGAACTCGGCCTTGTCACCGGCGTTGATGCCGGCGCCGCACTGGTTGTCACCGGTGCCCGGGCTCTTGCAGGTGGCCGGGGTGGTGCTCAGGTCCCAGCCGTGCTGCGTCATCAGCTGCTTGGCCTCGGCCGGGTCGTACTTGGCCGCGGCGGCCTTGGCGGCCGGGGACAGCGGGTTGCCCTCGGGCGAGCCGGGCACGATGCCGGTGGTCGGGTAACCCCAGCCCTTGTACGGGCCGTCGATGGCACCCTGCTGGTCCATCTCGTCCTGCAGCACCTTGGTGAAGTACGCCTGCTTGAACAGGTTGCCGTGGGCCTTGGACCCGAAGTTCACCTGGTAGTAGCCGATCGAGTCGAGCAGTGCGCCCTTCTCGAGCAGGTACCCGGCCGACGCCAGCGGGTTGCCCTTCTGGAGGTCGTCCTTGTTGTACTGCGGCGTGTTCGCGGACGGGAAGACGCCGATCTGCAGGGCGTTCGCCTGGGAGGACCCGGCCTGCAGGTCCTTCCACTCGGCGTCCGGGCCGGTGTAGGAGACGAAGTCGACCTCGTCCAGGTACGGCTTGTGCTCACCGCCGAACTTGTCGTTCTTGCTGATCTCGAACGCGCCGCTGGTGGCGTTGAAGCCCTTCAGGACCCAGGGGCCGTCGACGATCTTCCACAGCGGGTTGGTCGCGAAGGACTTCACGTCCTTGCCGGCCCCCGACATGTACTTCCAGACCGCCTCGCAGTCGGCCTTCAGCGTCGGCGAGTCCAGGGTGTCCGCCGAGCACTTGCCCTTGGTGCCCTTGTCGTCGGTGACGTCCCAGGCCAGCGGCATCGGCGTCACCGTCTGCAGGGCGTTGCCGACGATGTAGTCCTGGTTGTAGGGCTGGTCGAAGGTGATCTCGATGCTGGAGTCGCTCACCTTGGTGGACACGATGTTGTCCGGCAGGTACTTCACCCCGACGACGTCGTTCGGCGCGCTGTAGTACCCGAGGTTGTCGTGCTCGGCCTTCATCATGTTCAGCCAGAACTGGACGTCCTGCCCGGTGACCTTCTCACCGTTGCTCCACTGCCAGCTGGACTTCATCGGGACGGTGATGGTCTTGCCGTCCGAGCTCCAGGTCGGCTTGTCGGCCGGGCCCATGTCGTAGTTGACCGCCAGCTTGTCGTTCAGGCCGACGAAGTACAGCGGACGGTAGAAGAAGTACTGGAACTGGCCCGCGTTCTGCGTGCTCAGCTGGTCGATCGACATGAACGGCCAAATGGCGTCCGGGAACGACCCGGCCGGCCACTCCGCCACGCGCGCCGTGCCGCCCTGCTTCGCGGCCGGGCCCGAGCTGGTCGGCGTCGAGGCCGTGTTGCTGCTGGTGATGTTGTTCTGCTTCGGTCCGCTGCTGGACTTGGAACTGCCACAAGCGGCAGCGGCGGTGACGGTGGCGAGAACGCCCACCATCGCCACGAACCTTCGGGTATTGCTGACGGCCATCAAGCCCTCCCCTTCGACGGATCCGGCTCGGTGTGTGGATCCGGGCCGGTCGCGGTTGTGAGCGCAGCCGACAGCGACAAAGGCGTGATGACAGGCAGTGGCGCCGAGGGTGGCTCACGACCACTCCTGCATACAGTGGCCCAACAATGAGGGAAAAGCGATCACGGATCGGCAACGAAATCGATGTCGAAAGACGCACGAACGTGGTATGGGCCGTGCCCGCGGGGATTTAACAAGATCGACATCTCGGGCTCCCGGGAACGGCCTTTCAAGATCACTTCATTGTCCCCGCAGTTCACCGCCTCGCCGGCACATCACCTTTATATCCACTCGTTTCCATCGGGAATACCAAGATCGGATAACGGATGAACCCCCTCACCGGCCTTCTCGAGCCCTCGCAAGGGTCCGACAAGGGGTGAGGGGGTTCCCAGAAGGGTGGCGTTCCCCGGCTCTTCGCGAAAGCGCTAAAGCATGCGCGCGGCCTCCACCGCCCAGTACGTCAGCACCGAGGTCGCTCCCGCCCGCCGCACGGACGTCAGGGTCTCCAGGATGGTCCGCTCCCGGTCCAGCCACCCGTTGGCGGCCGCGGCCTCCACCATCGCGTACTCCCCCGACACCTGGTACGCGGCCACCGGCACGTCGACCGCGTCGGTCACCTGCCGCACCACGTCCAGATAGGACATCGCCGGCTTCACCATCACCATGTCCGCGCCCTCCGCCACATCGAGCCGCACCTCGCGCAACGACTCCAGGGCATTGGCGGGATCCTGCTGATAAGTGCGCCGGTCCCCCTGCAAACTCGATTCCACGGCGTCCCTAAACGGACCAAAGAACGCACTCGCATACTTAGCGGAATAAGCCAGGATCGCCGTGTCCTGCAAACCGGACTCGTCCAGCACGCCGCGGACGTATCCCACCTGCCCGTCCATCATTCCGCTCGGCCCCAGCATGTGCGCCCCGGCCTCGGCCTGCCGCACGGCCATCTCGCCGTACCGCTCCAACGTCGCGTCATTGTCGACCGATCCGTCCGCGCGCAGAACCCCGCAATGCCCGTGGTCGGTGAACTCGTCCAGACAGAGATCGGACATGATCACGATCCGGTCGCCGACTTCCTCGCGCACTTCGCTGAGGGCCCGTTGCAGGATGCCGTGCGGATCCGTGCCGGCCGACCCGCGGGCGTCCTTGTGCGCGGGGACGGCGAAGAGCATGACCCCGCCGAGGCCCTCGGCGACGGCCTCGGCGGCGGCCTTGCGGACGGAGCCGAGCGTGTGCTGCAGGACGCCCGGCATCGACGCGATGGGCGTCGGCTCGTCGACGGTCTCCTTCACGAACAGCGGAAGGATGAAGTCGGCGGGATGCAGCCGCGTCTCCGCGACGAGGCGACGCATGGCCGGACTGGTACGGAGGCGGCGGGGGCGGTCCTGCGGAAAGCTCATACATTTGAGGGTACTCGCGGATTTTCGGCCGCGGGGCACGAAAGCAGCGGCGGCGGCCGGTCCGCGACGGATCTCACTCCACGGCGTCGTCGAACTCGTCCTCGAGCTCCTCGTCGTCGACCACGTGCATGGCCGCCTCCTCCGCGGAGGCCGCCCCACCGTCGATCCCGACGTCCCACGCCGCGAGGTCCGCGTTCCCGCCCCCGTGCGCGCCCTCGTCCGGCGCCATCAACCGCCCGGCCCGGCGGCCGCCGACCTGGTCGCCCATCGCCTCGCCGTCGTTGCCGGCGTGGTCGCCGATGCCGTCCCAGTCCTCCGGCGGGGGCGCGACGTCGGGGAGCTCCTCGGCGAGCCGCTCGTCGAGCGTCTCCGGACCGCGCAGCGCGATCGGCCGGTCCGGCGGCGAATAGCCGGTCTCCAGCTCGTCCGGGCCCGGGACCAGGGTGTCGGAGCCGTCGAGCTGCTCGATCATGTCCTGGGCGTCGGCGTCCGGCTGCGGCAGGTATACGTCGTCCGCGAAGCCACTGCTCATGCGAATACCCGACCACTTCCCACCGACGGCCGCAACTCATCGGTGGGTCGTCCGCTCAGCCTGCGCTTCCAGGCCGCCCGTCGCTCCGGTTCAGCGCGCCGACGAACGCCGGCGCCCGCCCGGCCGCCGCTCCGAGGGCCGGTACACCGGCTCCCCGGCGGCCAGCGCCGAGACCCGGCGGGTCTCGCCGAAGTCCGCGAGCGCGTCCGCGAGCGCCACCACCGAAGCCGAAGGCGCCATCACGTCCACCCGCAGCCCGTGCTCCTCGGCCGTCTTCGCGGTCTGCGGCCCGATGCACGCGATCACGGTCGCCGCGTGCGGCTTGCCCGCGATGCCGACCAGGTTCCGGACCGTCGAGGACGAGGTGAACAGCACCGCGTCGAACCCGCCGCCCTTGATCGCCTCCCGCACCTCGGCCGGCGGCGGCGCCGCCCGCACGGTCCGGTAGGCCGTGACGTCGTCGACCTCCCACCCGAGCTCGATGAGCCCGGCGATGAGGGTGTCCGTGGCGATGTCGGCCCGCGGCAGGAAGACCCGCTCGATCGGGTCGAACACCGGGTCGTAGGCCGGGAAGTCCTCCAGCAGCCCGGCCGCCGACTGCTCGCCGGAGGGCACCAGGTCCGGCTGCACGCCGAAGGCCACCAGCGCGGCGGCCGTGGCCTCGCCCACCGCCGCCACCTTGATCCCGGCGAAGGCCCGGGCGTCGAGCCCGTACTCCTCGAACTTCTCCCGGATCGCCTTCACCGCGTTCTGCGACGTGAACGCGACCCACTCGTACCGGCCGGTGACGAGCCCCTTGACCGCGCGCTCCATCTGCTGCGGCGTCCGCGGCGGCTCCACGGCGATGGTCGGCACCTCGTGCGACACCGCGCCGTACCCGCGCAGCCGCGTCGACAGGCCCTCGGCCTGCTCCTTCGTCCGCGGCACCAGGACCTTCCAGCCGAACAGCGGCTTCGTCTCGTACCACGACAGCGCCGCCCGGTCCGCGACCGCGGCCCCGACCACCACGACGACCTCGCCGCCGGCCGCGATCAGCGCCGAGGCCTCGATCGCCACCCGCGCCAGCGTCGAGACCACCGTCCGCTGCGAGGTCAGCGAGCCGTCGGCGGTCACCGACACCGGTGTCGTCGCCTTCGCCAGCCCGGTCGCCTGCAGCGCGGCCGCGGCCGCCTCCAGCAGGTGCGCCGGCCCGACCATCACCAACGTCTCGTGGGTGTTCAGGGGTCCGGTGCCGGGCTTGCCGGCCGAGTCCGCGACGTCGGCCAGCGACCGGATCCGCACACCGCCCTGCCCCGACGACCGCCCCAGCGGGATGCCCGCGTACAGCGGCACCGCGGTGGACGTCGCCACACCCGGCACGATCTCGTAGACCACGCCGGCCTTGGCGCACAGCGCCGCCTCGGCCGCGACCACGCCGGACAGGCCCGGGTCGCCCGCCGTCAGCCGCACCACCCGGCGGCCCTCGGCCACCTCGGCCAGCAGGTTCTTCATCCGGGAGGCCGGCGTCAGCGACACCGCCGCGTCCCCGAGCTCGCCCAGCTCGGCCCGCTCGCTCTCGACCACCGGCACGATCAGCGCCTCGGGGTTGATGTGCCGGCGGAGCCGCTCCACCAGCCCGGTCTCGGCGGCCACCACGTCAGCGCCCTGCAGCAGCGCCACCGCGCGCAGGGTCAGCAGTTCGGGGTCGCCGGGGCCCGCGCCGACGAACGCCAGCAGCGCCGTCGTCCCACAGGAATCGAGTGCAGAGGCCGAACCTCGTCGAGTCGTCGTCACCATGCCCGCCTCACCCCCACCGTCCGTCATCCCGGCGCCGCCCTTGGCGCCCACCAGCACTTCCAACATCTCGCTCGCGGCCCGGCTCACGCCTCACGCTCCATCAGCTCGGCGGCGCCCTCGGCCAGCAGCGCCTCGGCCAGCCGCCGCCCGAGCCCTTCGGCGTCCGCGACCGGTCCGGTGGCCGAGCGCCGCAGGCAGGCGGACCCGCTGACGGTAGCAACCAGGCCGGTCAACGACAAAACGTTGTCATCGGCGGCGACCGCGTGGCCGCCGACCGGGGCCGAGCAGCCGGCCTCCAGCACCGCCAGCATGGTCCGCTCGGCGGTGACCGCGGCCCGGGTGAGCGGGTCGTCCAGGGTGGCCAGCAGCGGCACGAGCGCGTCGTCGCGGCACTCGATCGCCAGCGCGCCCTGGCCCGGCGAGGGCAGCATCACCTCGGGGCCGAAGACCTCGGTGGCCTCGTCCTCCCGGCCCAGCCGCCGCAGCCCGGCGAGCGCCAGCACCACCGCGTCCAGCTCGCCGGAGCGGACATAGCCGACGCGGGTGTCCACGTTGCCGCGGATCGGCACGACCTCCAGATCCGGCCGCAGCATCCGGAGCAGCGCCATCCGGCGCGCCGCGCCGGTGCCGACCTTCGCTCCGGCCGGCAGGTCGGCGAGCTTGAGCCCGTCCCGGGCGACCAGCGCGTCGTTCACCGCGGCCCGCTCGGTCACCGCCGCCAGGTGCAGCCCCTCGGGCGCGGCGGTCGGCAGGTCCTTGAGGGAGTGCACCGCGAAGTCGACCTCGCCCGCGTACAGCGCGTCCCGCAGGGCGTTGACGAACACCCCGGTGCCGCCGATCTGCGACAGCGCCTCACGCGAGGTGTCGCCGTACGTGGTGATGTGGACCAGCTCCACCGCGCGGCCGGTGGCCGCGGTCAGGGCCGCGGCCGCCATCCCGGACTGCGCCAGGGCCAGGGCGCTGGCCCGGGTCCCGAGCCGCAGCGGGGGTGGTCCGCCGGGCCGGCCGGACTGGTCACCGGGGGCGGGCGATCCGCCTTGGGCCGGACTCCCGGTCATGCTGACACCTCATTCGTCGTGCCCGCGGCGTTCGCCGCGCTGACGGCCTCCACCGAGGCCGGGTCGAGGCCGAAGAGCTCACGCAGCGCCTCGGCGTAGGAGGATCCGCCGGGGGCGCCGGCGAGTTGCTTCACGCGCACCGTCGGCACGTGCAGGAGTTTGTCGACGACCCGGCGCACGGTCTGCTCGACCTCGGCGCGGTCCCGGTCGCCCAGCCCCGGGGTCTTGCCGCGCAGCCGCTCCAGTTCGGCGCGGACCACGTCGGCGGCCATCACCCGGAGCGCGGCCACGGTCGGCGCCACGGCGTCCGCCCGCTGCGCGGCGGCGTAGGCCTCGACCTCGGCCAGGACCAGGTCCCGCACCGCGGCTATCTCCTGGGCCGCCCCGGCGGCCTGCGCGCTGCCGTCCTCGGCCACCCGCTCCAGGTCCACGACGTGCACCCCGGGCAGCACGCGCACCGCCGGATCCACGTCGCGGGGCAGGGCCAGGTCCACCAGCGCCAGCGGGTGGCTGTGCGCGCTGCGGGTCAGCATCTCGGCGGTGATCACGTGGCCCGGCGCGCCGGTGCACGCGACCACCAGGTCGGCCTCGCCCAGCGCCGGCACGATCTGCTCGATCGGGACCGCCACGCCGCCGTACTGCGCCGCGAGGTGCTCGGCCCGCTCCTGCGTTCTGTTCGCCACGACCATGTGACGAACGCCGGCCCGATTCAGTGACGCGGCGGCCAGCGCGGCCATGGAGCCGGCCCCGATGATCAGGGCCCGCAGCCCCGTCGGCCCGTCCACGGCCAGGGCGCGGTAGGCCGCGTCGAGCGCCACCGACACCACCGACTGCCCGGCCCGGTCCAGACCGGTCTCGCTGTGCGCGCGCTTGCCGACCCGCAGCGCCTGCTGCACCAGGTCGTTCAGCGAGCGCCCGGCGGTGCCCAGCTCCTGGGCGGTGGCCAGCGCGGTGCGGATCTGCCCGAGGATCTGCGGCTCGCCGACCACCATCGAGTCCAGGCCGCAGGCGACGGTGAACAGGTGCTGGACGGCGCGGCCGTCGTAGTGCACGTACAGGTGCGGGGTCAGGTCGGCCGGCGCGATCCCGGTGTGCACCGACAGCAGTTCGGTGACCTCGGTCACGGCGGCGTGGAACTTGTCGACGCCGGCGTAGACCTCGATGCGGTTGCAGGTGGCCAGGGCCGCGGCCTCGTGCACGTTCGGCGAGGCGGCGAGGTCGGCCAGCAGTTTCCCGGTGCGCTCGGTGCTCAGGGCCGCGCGCTCGAGGAGCGCGTGGGGTGCGGACCGGTGGGACAGTCCTAGGGCTAGAAGACTCACGAGGGGATCCCGGTGTCGATCAGAGAGGCGTCCAGGGACCGGTCGGGGGCGTCGACGGTCGCGGCGGCCGGTCCGGCGGCACGCCTGCCGCCGCCCGGATCCGCCGCCCCGCTTCCGCTCGCGGCCTGCGGCAGCGCGTGCCCGCCCTTGCGCTGCTCATGGAAGGCGAGGATCTGCAGTTCGATGGACAGGTCCACCTTGCGCACGTCCACGCCCTCGGGAACGTTCAGGACCACCGGCGCGAAGTTCAGGATCGAGGTGATCCCGGCCGCGACCAGACGGTCGGCGACGGCCTGGGCGGCCGGCGCCGGGGTGGCGATCACGAAGATCGAGATCCCCAGGCCCCGGATCGCGGACTCCAGCTCGTCGGTGTGCCGGACCCGGACCCCGGCCACCAGCGAGCCGGTGAGCGCCGGGTCGGCGTCGAACAGCGCCGCGACCCGGAAGCCGCGCGAGGCGAAGCCGCCGTAGTTGGCCAGGGCGTGGCCCAGGTTGCCGATGCCGATGATGGCCACGGCCCAGTCCTGGGTCAGGCCGAGTTCGCGGGAGATCTGGTAGACGAGGAACGAGACCTCGTACCCGACGCCGCGGGTGCCGTACGAGCCGAGGTAGGAGAAGTCCTTGCGGAGCTTCGCGGAGTTGACCCCGGCGGAGGCGGCCAGTTCCTCACTCGATACCGTGATGATGCCGCGTTCCTGCATGCTTATCAGGGCCCGCAGGTAGACCGGCAGGCGGGCCACCGTGGCCTCCGGGATGCCCTGCCGCGACGAGCGCAGCGAGGCGCCGTTGCCGGAACGGGAGTCCGGACCGGTGCCGCCCGACGCGTTGCTGCTCGTGCTGGCCACGCTGCTCCTCATCGCGCTCGCGCTCGGCGTTGCCGTCGTGCGGTGGATCTGTCCTGCTCTGGAACCCCGCGCCGCGGGGAACCCCCGGGGCGGGGCGCTGTCTCGGGCCCGGTGCGGGGTGCCCTGGCAGCGCGGCGCGGCGGGGGTCGGCGCGACTTTGCGCGCTTGTTCCTCTGGACAAGCACGATAGGCGTTTGTGAACGCACGCACAAAGTCTCTTCGGTCACCCCATGACGCGATGTCCGGATTGTCGGGAGAACTGACGGCTGAATAGTTACCCGACCGGCGGCGAAGTGCCGTACATCACGTCCGGTCCGGCCCAGGCCAGAGCCCCGTTCAGGCCCGGGAGGCGGCGGTGATCGCCGCGCGCAGCCGGTCCGGGTCGACCCGCCAGAAGTCGTGCCGCGCGCCGTTCACCAGGGTCACCGGGATCTGCTCCCAGTACTCCTCCTTCAGCGCCGGGTCGAAGCCGTCGGCGGTGATGTCGAGTTCCTCGACGTCGGCGCCGGTCTCGGCCGCGACCCGCCGGACGATGTCCCGCGCGTCGTCGCAGAGGTGGCAGCCGGGCTTGCCGACCAGGGTCACGGTCACGGGAGCGCCGCCGGGGCGCTTGAAGAGGCGTCGGATCACACACGAAAGCGTACGGAGAACACGCAGAGGTCATCTATCCGTCACGCTCAGGGCCTACAGTAAAGCCCATGGGCACCGAAGCGACGGGGTCGAACGCCGGGCACGCCGGAGCGTTCTTCGACCTGGACAACACCCTGGTCCAAGGCGCCTCCCTGTTCCACCTGGCCCGCGGCCTGACCGCGCACGGCATGGTGTCCAAGCGCGAGATCGCCGGGCACGCGCTGCGCCAGGTCCGGTTCCGGGTCTTCGGCGAGCAGTCCGGACTGCTGGACGACGTGCAGGAGCACGCCCTGGACTTCGTCAAGGGCCACGAGGTGGCCCGGATGGAGAAGATCTGCGAGGCGGTCTACGACGACTACCTGGCCGACAAGATCTGGCCCGGCACCCGGGCGCTGAGCGAGGCGCACCTGCTGACCGGCAAGGAGGTGTGGCTGGTCACCGCCGCGCCGATCGAGCTGGCCCAGGTGATCGCCGTGCGGCTGGGGCTGACCGGCGCGCTGGGCACCCGGCCGGAGTCGGTCGACGGCGTCTACACCGGCCGCATCGCCGGCCCGCTGCTGCACGGCCCGGACAAGGCCCGGCAGGTGGCGCGGCTCGCCCGGGAGCGCGGCCTGGACCTGGCGCACAGCTACGCCTACAGCGACTCGGCCAACGACCTGCCGCTGCTGTCGCTGGTCGGGCACCCGGTCGCGGTGAACCCGGACCGCGGGCTGCGCCGCCACGCCCGGCACAACGGCTGGGCGATCGTCGACTACCGCACCACCCGGCGCGCCGGGGTCGGTCTGCCGGTGGCCGGCGCGGCGGCCGCGGTCGGCGCGGTGGCGGCCGGGGCGGCGGCCGCCGCGGCCCACTGGTCCGGGGATCGCGGCTGAATGCGACCGACCGAATTCACCGCACGCATATAGGCGCCGTGCCATCTCCAGGCAAAATGCCGTTCAACCTTCTGGAAGTCCCCTGCGAAACGCTTGGGAGGCCCCCTGAAGTCCTCTAAAGTCCTCCGGACACACGTCGTCCACTCAGCGGACCTCGACCGGACTTCCTCTCCACGGGGGTGTTTCCTCAGGGTGCAATAGCCGGAATCACCCGCACGGGTCCACCTTCATTCCGTACGATGGTGAACCCTACGATCGGTGATCGAGGCGGAACACTCTGCAACCGACAGGCTTCTCACGAGCATTCGGACCGCTAAAGAACCGAGCCACGGGAGACACGTGTACCGGGACAACTACGGACTCAACGGCTACAGCGCGAAGGTGGGGAGCGATCCGTTCGCCCGCACCGGGTCGCTGTCCACGCAGGTGCTGTCCACGCACGTGCCCATGCCCGCCCCCCTGCCGATGCCGGCGCCGCTGCTGGACCGCCAGGAGCGCGGTCTTCTCATGCTGCGCGAGGCCATCCGCACGGTGGCCGGGGAGGGGGCCGGGCGCGGCGGCGCGCACGCCGCCGGCCGGGTCGGGGCCGGCTCCGCCCGGGGCGGGTCCGGAGGGTCCGGAGGCGGCACCGGCACCGCGGACCGCGCCGGCGGCCCGGTGGCCGGCGACGGCGAGTCCGAGGCCATGGTGCACCTGGTCCGGCTGGCCCAGGAGGGCAGCGCCGACGCCTTCGGCGAGCTCTACCGCATCTACTGCGACACCGTCTTCCGCTACATCTACTACCGGGTCTCCACCCGCGCCCTGGCCGAGGACCTCACCAGCGAGACCTTCGTCCGCGCGCTGCGCCGGATCACCACCTTCAGCTGGCAGGGCCGCGACTTCGGGGCGTGGCTGGTGACCATCGCGCGCAATCTGGTCGCCGACCACTTCAAGTCCTCCCGGCACCGCATGGAGGTCTCCACCGGCGAGATGCTGGACTCCAACGAGGTCGAGGCCTCCCCGGAGGAGTCGGTGCTGGAGCACCTTTCCAACGAGGCCCTGCTCGACGCCGTCCACCGGCTCAACGACCAACAGCGCGAATGCGTCACGCTGCGATTCCTGCAGGGCTTGTCGGTGGCCGAGACGGCCGACATCATGGGCAAGAACGAAGGCGCGATCAAGACGCTCCAGTACCGCGCGGTCCGCACGCTCGCGCGCCTGCTGCCGGCCGAATCGCTCTAATACCCCCAACCGGCGCCACCCGTATGCGGGACACGCCGTAACCCGTGAACTGGGATGCTCGTTTTCAGGGCACGGGTCCACTGCTGTCCAACAACTCACTCTGACGGGTGAATCAGTGGCCGAAAGACATGCCGCTGCAAGCCGGGGGCACAACCTTTGTCGTCTGTCGGTGTCTAACAATGCGTCGGTGTCTTGACACCGCGGTGGGCGGCGCAGGGGCGACGGGTGGGCTTCCCGCATGCGGGAAAAGGAAGGGATGACACATGGCCGCAGGATTCGGCGAGCGCCAGCGGGCCGAGCAGTTCGCCAAACTGCTCGACGGCCTCGACGGCCCGCGGGACGGCGGCGCGGGTGTCGCCACGCTCGTCCCGCCCCCGGCGGTCGACCCGGAGACCGCGCTGATGCTGCGCGTGGTCGAGAACGTCATCGAGGAGGGCCGGACCCGCCCCCCGGTGGTCCGCCCGGAGTTCAAGGAGGCGCTGGGCGCCCGGCTGCACCGCGACTTCCTGGTGCTGTTCAACGCCGACGCGCCCGGCGACGGGCCCGGCGGCGACGTGCTGGTGCGCGGCCGCTCACCCTGGCGACGCCGGCTGATCGGCGGCGGTGTCGCGGTCGGCGTGCTGTCCGGCGGGATCGGCGGCGTGGCCTGGGCCGCCTCCTCGGCGCTGCCGGGCGACCCGCTCTACGGCGTCAAGCGCAGCCTGGAGAACATGCGGGTCTCGGTGTCCGGCTCGGACCTGGAGCGCGGCGAGCAGTACCTGGGGCAGGCCAAGACCCGCCTGACCGAGGTCCACAAGCTGCTGGACCGCCACGACTCCAACGTCGACGGCACCGACGACAGCAAGCTCATCGCCGAGACCATGGACCTGCTCTACCGGGACGTCGACGACGCCGGCCAACTGCTGGCCCCGCTCGCCGAGTCCGGCGACGCCGAGGCGCTGGCGAACCTGCAGAACTTCCTGACCACCTACCAGCCCCGGGCCGTGGATCTGGAGACGCTGCTGGCGCCGGACACCCAGGACAAGGCCCGCCGCCTGGTCGCACTGATGAACGGGCTGAGCGCGCGGATGACAGTGGCGCAGGCGAACCTGGACAAGCTGCGGGCCGCGCAGCAGCACCCGGCCGGCGGGTCGTCCTCCTCCAGCCGGCACCAGGACCCGCCGCAGACCCCGACCCCCACCGGCGCGCCCGGCGCGCACCCGCCGGAGGGCCAGCGCCCGCCCGCGGTCGGGGGGCCGACCAGCACGGCGGGCGAGCCGCCCGGGAGCGCCCCGGGCACCCCGAGCAGCGACCCGACCTCGACCCTGCACGTCTCGGTGCCGATCGGCTCGTCGAGCACCACGGTCACGCTCCCTCCGCTGATCACCGGGCTGCCGCCGATCGGGATCACCATCGGGAACACGGCGCCGGCCACCGGGCCGACGACGCCGGGCAGCACGCCGCCGAACACGGATCCGAATCCGAACTAGGGACGCGCCGCGTCGGTCTTGGGGTCGGTTCGCGGTTCGCTGCGGTTGGGCGTGGCGTGGGCGTGGGCGTGGTGGTTGTGGGTGTGGTGCTGTGGTGCTGTGGTGTCGGGCGGGTTGTTGTTGGTGTGGCTTCGCGTTCGCGCCC
>NZ_BAAAQM010000067.1:0-56793 GCF_039531675.1 Catenulispora subtropica | reverse complement strand
CCGAGTTCTTCGACACCTACGTCAAACAGTTCACCGACCTGCCGTTCCTGGTGACACTCGCCGAACACGACGTGGGCGGCTACTACGTGCCCGACAAGTTCGTCCGTGCCGCCGACTTGGAAGAAACCCTCGAGAACGACGCCCCGCACGCCGAGGGCTCAGCCTGGAAGACCGTCCTGCTCGACGCCGCCACCGGCCGCCCGACCGTCCCCAACGGCTCGCTCGGCTTCCGCTGGACCGAGTCCGGCAAGGGCCGCTGGAACCTGGATCTGCAAGGCGTCGAACCCCGCCTGACCGTGCTCGGCCTCCCCCACGCGATCGGCGCGGAGGTCCTGCTCCCCCGCTTCGACACCGACGGCGGCGAGCACGGCCAGGGGCGCGGCGAGATCCACACCCGCGGCGTCCCCGCGATCCGGCTGCGGCCCGACGGCCCGCTGGTCACGACCGTCTTCGACCTCTTGCTCGCGCAGTACGGCGTGGCCCGCGACGACCTGCCCGGCGTCTGGCCCGAGGGCTACGACGACGCCGCCCAGCCCGGCACCCCGGCCTGGGCGGAGGCGCAGACCTCGGTCCCCGGCCGCCTGGCGATCAAGATCGCCCGCGAGTTCGCCGACACCGCGGTGCGTTCCCGGGGCCGCTGCATGATCCTGATGGGCGCCGGCACCAACCACTGGTTCCACTCCGAGACGATCTACCGCTCGTTCCTGGCCCTGCTGACGATGACCGGCTGCCAGGGCCGCAACGGCGGCGGCTGGGCCCACTACGTCGGCCAGGAGAAGTGCCGCCCCTTCACCGGCTGGGCGATGCTCGCCTCCGCCAACGACTGGTCACGGCCGCCCCGGCAGATGATCGGCGCCGGGTTCTTCTATCTGAACACCGACCAGTGGCGCTACGACCGGTTCCGCTCCGAAGTGCTGACTTCGCCGCTGGCCTCGGGCGCGCTGGCCGGCATGACCGGCGCCGACTGCCTGGCGCGCGCCGCGCGCCTGGGCTGGATGCCGTCCTACCCCACCTTCGACCGCAACCCCCTGGACCTGGCGGACGAGGCGAAGGCCGCGGGGAAGGACCCGGCCGCCCACGTCGTCGACGAGCTCGAAGCCGGCCGGCTCGGGTTCGCCTGCGAGGATCCGGACGCGCCCCAGAACTGGCCGCGGGTGCTGACGCTGTGGCGGGCCAACCTCCTGGGATCCTCGGCCAAGGGCGCGGAGTACTTCACCAAGCACCTGCTGGGCACGCAGTCCTCGCTGACCGCCGAGGAGGCCGCCGAAGACGTCCGGCCGCGCGACGTGAAATGGCGTGATGCGGCCCCGGAGGGCAAGCTCGACCTGCTCCTGTCGCTGGACTTCCGCATGACGTCCTCGGCTCTGCTGTCCGACATCGTGCTCCCGGCGGCGACGTGGTACGAGAAGCACGACCTGTCGTCCACGGACATGCATCCGTTCATCCACTCCTTCAGCCCGGCGGTCGACCCTCCGTGGCAGGCCCGCACCGACTTCGACGCCTTCCACACCATCGCGCGGCGTTTCAGCGAGCTGGCCGTCGGGCACCTGGGCACGCGGCACGACGTGGTCGCCGCGCCGCTGCAGCACGACACCCCCGGGGAGATCGCGCAGCCCGGCGGCGTGGTCCTGGACTGGAAGTCCGGCGAGTGCGAGCCGGTGCCGGGTCAGACGATGCCCGCGCTGGCCGTGGTCGAGCGGGACTACCCGGCGGTCGCGGCGAAGATGGCCTCCCTCGGGCCGAACGTGGAGAAGCTCGGGCTGCCGGTCAAGGGCCTGAAGTTCGTGCCCGACGAAGAGGTCGCGGCGTTGAAGGCGCTGAACGGCGTCGTGCACGGCGGCCCGGCCGACGGCCGTCCGCGGCTCGACACGGCGGTGAAGGCGTGCGACGCGATCCTGCACCTGTCCGGGACCAGCAACGGCCGGCTGGCCGTGCAGGGCTTCCACGAGCTCGAGGAACGGGTCGGCACCCGCTTCGCACAGCTCGCCGCCGAGCACGAGGGCAAGAAGATCAGCTACGCGGACACCCAGGCCGCGCCGGTGCCGGTGATCACCTCGCCGGAGTGGTCCGGCAGCGAGTCCGGCGGGCGCCGCTACGCGCCGTTCACCCTCAACACCGAGCACCTCAAGCCCTGGCACACCCTCACCGGCCGCCAGCACTTCTTCCTGGACCACGACTGGATCCACGAGTTCGGCGAGGCGCTGCCGGTGTACCGGCCGCCGCTGGACATGAACCGGCTGTTCGGAGAGCCGCGGCTGGGGCCCGAAGGACAGAAGGAAGTCACCGTCCGGTACCTCACGCCCCACAACAAGTGGTCGATCCACTCCGAATACCAGGACAACCTGTTCATGCTCTCGCTGTCCCGAGGCGGGCAGACCATCTGGATGTCGTCGCAGGACGCCGCCGCGATCGGGGTCGCGGACAACGACTGGATCGAGGCGGTGAACCGCAACGGGGTCGTGGTGGCGCGCGCCGTCGTCTCGCACCGGATGCCGAAGGGGACGGTGTACATGCACCACGCGCAGGATCGCACGATCGGGGTGCCGAAGACCGAGGCCACCGGCAAGCGCGGCGGGATCCACAACTCGCTGACCCGGGTGATGCTCAAGCCGACGCACCTGATCGGCGGCTACGGACAGCTGTCGTGGGCGTTCAACTACCTCGGCCCGACGGGCAACCAGCGCGACGAGGTCACCGTGATCCGCCGCCGCTCGCAGGAGGTGCGGTTCTGATGCGGGTCATGGCGCAGATCGCGATGGTGATGAACCTCGACAAGTGCATCGGCTGCCACGCGTGCTCGGTGACGTGCAAGCAGACGTGGACCAACCGCCGCGGCGTGGAGTACGTCTGGTTCAACAACGTGGAGACCCGGCCCGGCCTGGGATATCCGCGACGGTTCGCCGACCAGGAGAAGTGGAAGGGCGGCTGGGAGCTCGACCGTCGCGGACGGCTGAAGCTGAAGCAGGGCGGGCGGTTCAAGAAGCTGGCGGAGATCTTCGCCAACCCGGTGCTGCCGACCATCGAGGACTACTACGAGCCCTGGACGTACGACTACGGGAGCCTGCAGCAGGCGCCGCTGGGGAACGACTTTCCGGTGGCGCGGCCGCGGTCGCTGCTGACCGGCAAGCCGATGGACACCGTGCGGTGGAGCGCGAACTGGGACGACAATCTGGGCGGCGCGCCGGAGTACGGGCCGGAGGATCCGATCGTACAGCGGATGCGCGCGCAGGCGGCGGACGTCGGCGAGAAGGTGAAGTTCGCGTTCGAGCAGGCGTTCATGTTCTACCTGCCGCGGATCTGCGAGCACTGTCTCAATCCGGCGTGTGTGGCGTCGTGCCCGTCGGGGGCGTTGTACAAGCGGTCCGAGGACGGCATCGTGCTGGTCGACCAGGACCGGTGCCGTGGCTGGCGGCAGTGCGTGACGGCGTGCCCGTACAAGAAGATGTACTTCAACCACCGCACCGGCAAGGCGGAGAAGTGCACGTTCTGCTATCCGCGGGTCGAGGTGGGGCTGCCGACGGTGTGCTCGGAGACCTGCCCGGGACGGCTGCGGTACCTCGGCGTGATGTTGTACGACGCGGACAAGGTGGCCGACGCCGCGCGAACCGAGGACGACCGGGACTTGTACGAAGCTCAGCTCGGTGTGTTCCTGGACCCCGCGGATCCCGCGGTGGTACGCGCCGCGGAGGCCGCGGGGATCCCGCACGACTGGATCGAGGCGGCGAAGCGGTCGCCGGTGCACAGGCTGATCTGCGACTACCGGGTGGCGCTGCCGCTGCATCCGGAGTTCCGGACGCTGCCGATGGTCTGGTACGTGCCGCCGCTGTCGCCGGTGGTGGAGGCGGTGGCGGAGTCCGGGCACGACGGAGAGGACGCCGGGAACCTGTTCGGGGCGATCGACGCGCTGCGGATCCCGGTGGAGTACCTGGCGGAGCTGTTCACGGCCGGGGACGTGGTGCCCGTGCGGGCGGCGCTGGGGCGGCTGGCCGCGATGCGCGCGTACATGCGGGAGGTGAACCTCGGCGAGGTGCCCGAGGAGCCCTCGGTGGAGATCGAGGAGCTGTACCAGCTGCTGGCGATCGCCAAGTACGAGGAGCGGTACGTGATCCCGACCGCGGCGATGGCGGACGCGCACGCGATGGAGGAGGCGGCGCTGGCCTCGGGGTGCAGCGTGGACGACTACGACGTCTCCGCCATCGACCCGAGCGGGCCGTTCGGCGACGACTCGGGATCGAAGAACCTGCCGTTGATCAGCCTGGAGGACTTCCACGGCATGCGGCGGCGCCAGACGGCGGACCGGCAGGAGGAACTGTGATGGCCGGGCTTTCTCGGGGGCTCCCCCCTCGGCTCTCTCACCGGGATCGGGTGGTGCACCAGGCGGCGGCGCATCTGCTCGACTATCCGGACGCGGCGTGGCGGGAGCGGATGCCGCTCGTGCGTTCGGCTTTGGAGGCGGTCGGGGGCGCAGGGGCGCGGCAGCTGGTGCGGTTCCTGGACCGGATGGCGTCGATGACACGCGGGGAGATCGATGCGCACTACGTCGAGGTGTTCGATTTCAAGAACAAGCACAGCCTGTATCTGACGTGGTGGCTCGACGGGGACACGCGGCGGCGCGGGGCTTCGCTGGTGGAGCTGAAGGCGGTGTACCGCGAGGCGGGTTTCGCGTTCGCCGACACGGAGCTCCCCGACTATCTGCCGGTGGTTCTGGAGTTCTGCGCGGCGACCGGGGATCACGCGCTGCTGCTGCGGCACCGTCCCGGGCTCGAACTGCTGCGGCTGGCGCTCGCCGAGCGCGGGACGCCGTACGCCCTGGTGCTCGCGGCGGTGTGCTCGACGCTGCCGGGGCCGTCGCCGAAGGACCGCGCGGCCGCCCGGGCGCTGGCCGCCTCCGGTCCCGCGCGCGAGACGGTCGGGCTGGACCCGGACACCGCGGCGCTGCGGCCGTACGGCCATCTCGACCTGTTGCCCCTCCTGACCCCCGACCGCTGAACGGAGTGAGGCTGTGACGACGTTCCTGTGGGGCGCGCTCCCCTACATCTCGGCCGCGATCCTGGTCACCGGCCTGGTGTGGCGCTACCGGTACGACAAGTTCGGGTGGACCACCCGGTCCTCGGAGAGCTACGAACGGAAGGTGCTGAACATCGCCTCGCCGATGTTCCACTACGGGATCCTCTTCGTGCTGGTCGGCCACCTGATAGGGCTGTTCGTCCCGGCGTCCTGGACCGACGCGATCGGCTTCAGCGAGCAGTGGTACAACCTGCTGTCGCTGTTCGCCGGCACCGCGGCGGGCGTCCTGGCGGTGGTCGGCATCGGCATGCTGATCTACCGCCGCCGCACCACCCCGGCCGTCTTCCGCGCCACCACCCGCAACGACAAGCTGATGTACGTGGTCCTGTTCGCCGCGATCATCATGGGCCTGGTCGCGAAGCTCACCCACGCGGGCATCCACGAGGGCTACGACTACCGCTCGACCATCGCCCCCTGGTGCCGCAGCCTGTTCACGCTGAACCCGAAGGTGTCCCTGATGGCCGACGTCCCGGTTCTGTTCCAGATCCACGCCGTCATCGGCCTGCTGCTGTTCGCACTGCTGCCGTTCACCAGGCTGGTGCATATGTTCAGTGCGCCGGTGCAGTACTTGTTCCGGCCGTACATCGTGTATCGGAGCCGCGACCCGCGGGGCTTGGCCGAGCGTCCGACGCGGCGGGGCTGGGAGGGGATCGGGAGCTGAGGCGCCGCACCGGATATTAGGCTGCGTGCTCGTGGTACCCGACCCCGATTTCGACCTGGACCCCGACCCAGAGCTGTGGGAGCGGCTGATCGGCGGCCGCTGCGCGCGGGTCGCCGTCATCAGCCCTCAGGTCGGCCGCAGCATGACTGACGACGGGAGTGTGATCCGGCCGGCCCGCTTCGAAGAGCGGGCCGGCCGGATCACGTCACCTCACTGCGCCGAGGCCGACGCCGGCGCGGCCGCGTATCCGGCCGCCCGGGTCGTGAACGTGCCGCGCCCCTGCGTCCGGCTGCGCAGCCGGGTCGCGTAGCCGAACACCTCGGCCAGCGGCACCGTGGCCGTGACCACGACTGTGGCGCCGCGCGCCGTCGAGTCGGTGACCCGGCCGCGCCGCGCCGCCAGATCGCCGAGGACCGCGCCGACCGAGTCCTCCGGTGCCGTCACCGTCAGCTCGACGACCGGCTCCAGCAGCGCCATCACGCTCGCGCGCAGGGCGTCGCGGAGGGCGAGCTTGCCCGCGGTGCGGAACGCCTGCTCCGACGAGTCCTTCACGTGTGTCGCCCCGTCGGTGAGCACGACGCGCAGCCCGGTCACCGGGTGCCCGCCCAGCGGACCGGCGGCCAGCGCGTCGCGGCATCCGGCCTCGACCGCGCGGACGTACTCGCGCGGGACGCGGCCGCCGACGACCGCGGACTCGAAGACGAACCCGGTGTCGCCGAGGTGGCCGGTCAGCGCGTGGACCTCCAGCACGACGTGGGCGAACTGCCCGGAGCCGCCCTCCTGCTTGACGTGCCGGTACACGAAGCCGGTCACGCCGCGCACGACGGTCTCGCGGTAGGCGACCTGCGGACGCCCCACCGCCACCGCGACGCCCTTGTCGCGGCGGATCTTCTCTATCGCCACCTCCAAATGCAGTTCGCCCAGTCCGGACAGCAGCGTCTGCCCGGTCTCGCGGTCGGTCCGGACCACCAGCGACGGATCCTCCTCGGCTGCCCGGGCCAGGGCCCTGGCCAGCCGCTCGGTGTCGGCGTTGCGTTCGGCCTCGACCGCCACCGAGACCACCGGCTCGGCCGAGACCGGGGCCTCCAGCAGGATCGGGGCGTCCGGCGCGCTCAGCGTCGCCCCCGTGCCGGCGCCCTTGAGGCCGACCAGCGCCACGATGTCGCCGGCCACCGCCTGCTCGACCTCGGTGTGCCGGTCGGCCTGCACCCGCAGGATCCGGCCGACGCGCTCGGTCCGGCGCCCGGTGACGTCGAGCACCGCGTCGCCCTTGCTCAGCGTGCCGGAGTACAGGCGCACGTAGGTCAGCCGGCCCGTGCCGGTCGCCTGCACCTTGAACACCAGCGCCGCCAACGGCTGGTCCGGATCGGCGGCCCGCCGACCCTCGCCCGCGACCCCGGTCAGCGCGGGCCGGTCCAGCGGCGAGGGCAGGTACGCCACCACCGCGTCCAGCAACGGCTCGATGCCGCGGTTCTTGTACGCCGCGCCGCAGAGCACGACGACGATGTCCCCGGAGGCGGTCAGGTCGCGCAGCGCGGCCCTGAGCGTCTCGGCGGAGAGCCGCGACCGGTCGACGAACTCCTCCAGGGCCGCCGCGTGCCGCTCGGCCACCGTCTCCTCCAGCACCCGCCGGCGCCGGACGACTTCGTCGCGCAGCTCGGCGGGAACCTCGGAGACGACCATCTCGCCGCCGCCGTCGGTCCATGTCAGGGCCCGCATACCGACCAGGTCCACGACGCCCGTGAAGGCGCCCTCGCTCCCGATCGGCAGCTGGACGACCGCCGGCACCGGGTGCAGCCGCTCGCGGATGGAGTCGACGGCCGCGTCCAGGTCGGCACCGGCCCGGTCCATCTTGTTGACGAACGCGACGCGCGGGACGCCGTACCGGTCGGCCAGCCGCCAGACCGACTCGCTCTGCGGCTCCACGCCGGCCACCGCGTCGAACACGGCGACCGCGCCGTCGAGGACGCGCAGGGAGCGCTCGACCTCGGCGGAGAAGTCGACGTGGCCGGGGGTGTCGATGAGGTTCACCCGGTGGCCGTCCCACCGGCAGCTGACGGCCGCGGCGAAGATGGTGATGCCGCGGGCCCGCTCCTGGGGGTCGTAGTCGGTGACGGTGGTGCCGTCATGGACCTCGCCGCGTTTGTGGACGGCGCCGGTCAGGAACAGCACGCGCTCGGTGACGGTGGTCTTGCCCGCGTCGACGTGGGCCAGGATGCCCAGGTTGCGGACGAGGGCGAGGGATTGCCGGGTCAGGTGGGAACGCATGATGGATCGGTCCTTCGAGAACTCGCTGTGAGATCCGCGAGGTGTGCTCGCGGCGGATCAGGACAGCGCGATGCCCGGAAGCGGTGAGAAAGCGGGAATCAGGGGTCGAGCAGCTTCCGGGAGGGTCTCAGCGCAGGCCGCGCAGCCGGCACCGAGCCGGCGAAGACACGAGGATCACCTCGAAGGGGTGCCGGGAGGCGACGATGGCGGAGCCGCCGCGTGTCATGATCCCTCCCCGTCCTCGATGCCGGTGATGAGCCCTTGGCCGCGCCCACGCTCGATCGCGGACGCGTCGCAGCGAGGCTAGCGGACGGCGCCGGCGGACGGAACCGATTTCCCGGAGCCCGGCGGGGGCGCCGTGGAGCCGCCGACCACCAGCCGCACCGGCAGCACCCGCCAGCGCGGCGCGCCCGGCGCGCCCTGGCCGACCTCGGCGTCCAGCAGCGCCATCGTGGTCTGCCCGGCCCGGCCCAGCGGCGGGGCGACGGTCGTCAGCCGCGGGGTGCTCGCCGCGGCCAGCGGGATGCCGTCGAAGCCGGTCACGCTGATCCGCGCCGGGACGTCGACCTGCCGCTCGCGCAACCGCACGATGGTGCCCAGCGCCATGAGGTCGTTGAAGGCGATGACCGCGGTGACGCCCTCGCGCAGCGCGCGGTCCGCGATCTGCGCGCCCGAGGCGAAGTACGGTGGGAAGGCGCCGAGGTCCACGACGCGCAGGCCGCCGGCCGGGCCGCACAGGGCCAGGCCCCGGCGCCGCTCGGCGTCGCCGAAAGACGTGCGCGGCCCCCCGGCGTAGCCGACGTGCCGGTGGCCCAGCGCCGCGAGGTGCGCGACGAGGCGCCGCATGCCGTCGACGCAGTCCACGACGACGCCGGGGAGCCCGGGGATCAGCCTGTTGAACAGGACCGTGCGGCCCGGGATCGTCAGGGCCCTGAGCCGATCGCTCGGCAGCCGGGGCGAGAGCAGCACCAGGGAGTCCACCTGGCGGGCGATCATCCGCACCAGATCGGCCTCCACGGCCGGGTCCTCGACGGCGTCCAGGGACAGCACGTGCCGCCCTTCGGCCGGCGGCGCGCTGCGCATCCCGCGCAGGACCGCCGGGAAGAAGGGGTTGGCCAGGTCCGGGACCACCGCGCCGACGAAGCCGGTGCGCCCGGGATCGGCGCCCTCGCCGCCGCGGCCAGGGCCGGTTCGCGGCCGCCGCGAGGCGTAGCCGAGGCGCCGGGCGGTGTCCACCACCCGGCTCCGGGTCGGCTCGGCGACCAGGTGCGGGTTGTTCAGGGCCCGCGAAACGGTCGCGATCGACACCTCCGCCTGCCGCGCCACTTCTCGGATCGTCGCCGCCATCGGTGCCTCCCTCCGCCCTTGTCATGGCCTCCGCCATGGCGTCACACCCCGATGAAACACCGTGAAACACGGGATGACCACCAGCGACAAGTAAAGAAAGTTAACAGAGTCCGATCCCGTCCCCGACCCCTGAGCTCAGGAGCCCCTTCATGACGAAACGCCGTCTCCTCCTGGCCGCCTCCGCCGCCGCGGCGAGCGTCCTGCTCGCCCTCGGCCCGCAGGCCGTCACCGCTTCGGCGGCGCCCCCGAAGCTGCCGCCGCTGGCCGTACCGAGGACGGTCCTGCTCGACGGCCCCACCATCGCGCATATCCGGACCCGGATATCCGTCGGCCACGGCACCGCCGCCGAGAAGGCCGCGGTGGCCGCTCTGGTGCGCACCGCGGATTCCGAGCTGACCGCGGGGCCGTGGTCCGTCATGGACAAGCCGCAGGTCCCGCCGAGCGGCGACAAGCACGACTACATGAGCCAGGCCCCTTACTGGTGGCCGAGCAAGCCGATGACACCCGACAACCCGCTGGGCTGCCCGTACATCCAGAAGGACGGGCAGCGCTACCCCGGGGCGGACGCGATCACCGACCACGACGAGCGCGGTCAGGCGTGGAACGCGATCCGCGACCTGACGCTGGCCTGGTACTACACCGGGCGCGCCGACTACGCGAAGCGGGCCGAATTGGACATCCGCACCTGGTTCACGGACCCGGCCACCGCGATGAACCCGACGCTGGCCTACGCCCAGGGGATCCCGTGCCAGACGCCGGGGCGCGGCATCGGGATCATCGAGTCCTCCGACCAGATCGTGGACGTGCTCGACGCGCTCGCGCTGTTGGACGCCGGCGCGCCGGGGTGGACGCACACGGACCGCGCGCAGTTGCAGACGTGGATGACGACGTACCTGACGTGGATGCGGACGAGCGCCAACGGCCAGGACGAGGAGGCAGCGACCAACAACCACGGATCGTGGAAGGACCAGCAGGACGCGGCGATCGCGCTGTACGTGGGGCAGCGGTCGGAGGCGGCGTCGATCGTGGAGTCGGCGAAGGCGAACCGGATCGCGGTGCAGATCCAGGGCGACGGGAGCCAGCCGCTGGAGCTGTCGCGAACGCGGTCGTGGCACTACAGCAACTTCAACGTCACCGCGCTGTGCCGGCTGGCGGAGGTGGGGCGGCACGTAGGGGTGGATCTGTGGTCGTACACGGCGCCGGGCGGCGGCACTCTCAGCAAGGCCGTGGACTACCTGATCCCGGCGGCGGAGCACGGCGCGAGCGCCTGGCCGCACCAGGAGCTGGGAACGTTCGACCAGACACTGGCGGTCTACGAGCTGCACGCGGCGGCGTCCGAGGCGCACGACGGCGCGGCGAAGGAGGCCGTGGGGCAGACGCCGGCGCCGGGCGGGACGGACCTGTGGCCGGTCGAGCCGGACTGCTTGGCGACCAGCTCGGCGGGGTGATCCCGCTCAGGTCGCGGCGCCGCTTGACCACGGCTGACGACCGCTCGTAATCTCAGCGACGCATCGTATATCAGATCTCAGCGACACCGGCGTCGAGCCCACCCGGCGACGCCGGTGTCGCCGCAAGTCCTTGGGGGGCCGCCGTGCCGGAGTCCGTCAGTCCGCCGTCCGCGCCGGTGCGTCCCGGTGCTCTGCCGTCCCGGTCGGAGTCGGTCCTGGAGGCGATCAAGCACCTGATCCTGGTCGGCGACCTGCGCTCCGGCGCGCAGCTGGTGGAGACCGACCTGGCGGAGCGGCTGGGCGTGTCGAAGACCCCGGTGCGGGAGGCACTGCGGACGCTCGCCGGATCCGGGCTCGTGACGATCAGCCCCTACAAGGGCGTGGCGGTGCGCGTGGTCGACCGCGACCTGGCGCGCGCCGTCTACGACATGCGGCTGCTGGTGGAGCCGGTGGCGACGGCCCGCACCGCGGCGTCGGGCGGCGGCGACTGGGCGGCGGCCGCCGCGGCTCTGGACCGCGCCGACGCAGCGGCCGACGGGGCGCAGCGCTCTGTGGCCAACCGCGCCTTCCACCGCGCCGTGTACGCCGGCTGCGGCAACCCGATCCTCGTGAAGGTGCTCGACGAGCTGCAGGACCAGACCGCCCTGGTGTCGAGCATGGTGTGGAACACGCTGCCCTCCTGGGAACAGGAGGCGGCCGAGCACCGCGCCATCCTCCGCGCCTGCCGAGCCGGCCAGGCCGACCAGGTCAGGGACCTGATGCGCGGCCACATCAGCTCCTTCGTCGCCCGCAGCTTCCCGGAGAGTGAGGCGCGGTGATCCCCGGCACCCCGCCGCCCCGAGGATGATTCACTGGCCCCATGCGCATCGAGCTCGAAGTCGACGGCCACCCCGTCATCGTCCGCGACCTGGAACCCGCCGACGAAGAAGGCGTGCTGGCGGTCTTCACCGCCTCCGAGGACTGGTTCCTCGCCGCGACCGGGCAACCCTCCGCCCCCGGTGACGTCCAGAGCTCCTTCTACTCCCTCCCCGAAGGCTCAGACTTCGACGACAAGGTCCTCCTGGTGATCGAGACCGCCGGCGAGGTCGTCGGCTTCGTCGACGCCGTCCGCCGCACTCCCCACATCGCCGCGGTCGCCATCGGCACCTTCCTGATCCGCCCGGAGTACCGCCGCCACGGCATCGGCCGCGCGGTTGCGCGGGCGCTGTTCGCCGCCGCGAGCGACGCCGACTTCGCTCAGGTCAACACGCATGTGGTGGAGGGCTGGGTCCCGGGCCGGAAGTTCCTGGCGGCGTTGGGGTTCACGTTCTCGGCGCCGCGCCCGCCGAGCGGGGCGGTGAACCGGAACATGGGGCCGGGCGAGGATCGGGCGGTGATTCCGGCGCTCATCGCGATCGGGTGAGACGGAGCTCGTGAGCCCTTCAGAAGGCTTACAACGACCTGCTGCCGCGCATCTCGCTCGGGTACGGGACGGACATCGGGGCTACGTGTACTACATCGCGCGGGCCAAGGCCACGAACGACTTCCGCGGCCGGGGATCCTCCCCGCTCATGAGGGAGCAACCGCGGTGGGAGCGCGGCCGGGCGCCCTCCGCGAGGCATGATCGTCCGCACTGGTCGGACACCCTCAGCGATTCCTACGTCATCCTGAGTAGCCGCCGTGACCCTCCGTGCGATAGTCTTCACAAGAACTGAACATTGGTTCACACGATGTGGGTCTGCCGCGCGCCGCCGTGCCCGACGGAATCAGGCCTCTGATCCAGGGGGGAGCATGCGGGGAGCTCTCGGTCGCGCGCCCACGCGGGCCCGGCTGCTTCCGCCGGACATCACCGACTTCACCGGGCGTGCGGCCGAGCTGGCCGCGCTCACCGACCCGGCGGCCCTCCCGCCGCACGCCGCGGCGCTGTTCGCGGTCACCGGGGCCGGCGGCACCGGCAAGACGGCGCTGGCCGTGCGGGCCGCCCGCCTGGTGGGCCCGACCTTTCCGGACGCCCACCTGTACGCCGACCTCGGCGGCTACACCGGCGCCCCGGTGCCCGTCCCCGACGTGCTGCGCCGCTTCCTGCGCGCGCTCGGCGCCGACGGTCCGCTGCCCCCGGATCCGGACGAGCTCGTCGGCATGTTCCGCACCGCGCTGGCCGGGCAGCGCGCCCTGGTGGTGCTCGACGACGCCGCCGACGAGGCGCAGGTCCGCCCGCTGCTGCCGACCGGTCCGGACGCGCTGGCCATCGTCACCAGCCGGAACTGGCTCGGCGGCCTGGCCGGGGCGGTGCCGCTGCGGCTCGGCCCGCTGCCGGAGGCCGAGGCCGAGGCGATGCTGGCCCGGATGCTGGGCCCGCGCTGGACCGGCCAGGAGGACGCCGGCGACCTGCTGGCGCTGTGCGGGCACCTGCCGCTGGCCGTCCGGATCGCCGCCGCCCGGCTGCTGTCCCGGCCCCAGATGACCGTCGAAGACCTCTGCGACCAGCTGCGCGACGAGGGCCGCCGGCTGAAACGGCTCACCGCCGGCGACATCACCGTCCACGGCGTGCTGACCTCCTCCTACGAGGCGCTGGAACCCGGTGACCAGACCGTCTTCCGCCGCCTCGCGCTGCTGCCGGGCTTCGACTTCTGCACCGAGGCCGCCGCGCTGACCGCGGGCATCGTCCGCGAGGAGGCGCAGGAGGCGCTGGACCGGCTCGCCGACCGCAGCGTGGTGCGCGCCGAGTCGCCGCCCGGCCGCTACAGCCTGCACTCCCTGGCCCGGCTGTTCGCCGCCGACCGCCTGGCGGACGAGGACTCCGAGACCGTCCGGGCGGCCGGGGACCGGCACGTGCGGTGGGTGCTGGCCCGGCTGCACGCCGCCGCGGAGGTGGTGAACCCGTGCCTGGTGCGCCTGCCCCGCGAGGAGCCGGCGGCCGAGCTCGGCACCCCGTTCGACCGCGAGAGCGCGCTCGCCTGGCTGGACGCCGAACGCCACAACCTGCTCGCCCTGGTCCGGCGCCACCGCCGCACCGGCGACCCGGCGGTGTGCTGGACGGTCCCGGACGCGCTGCGCGGCTACTTCTTCGCCCGCCGGCACCTGCGGGAGTGGGGCCGCATGGCGGGCATCGGCCTGGCCGCCGCGCGTTACGCCGGCGACCTGCGCGCCCAGGCCGCCATGCATCTGAGCCTCGGCATGGCCGAGTGCGCCGCGGAGCGCGTCTACGAGGCCGAGGACCACTTCCACCGCACCGTCGAGTTCGGTCTGGCCTCGGGCTGGCGCGAAGGGGAGGCCGCCGGGTACCGGAACCTGGCCGACGTCGCGATGATCCACGGCGACAACGCGTCCTGGGAGAAGTACCTGTCGTTATGGGCTGATCTGAAGGAGACCCTGGGCCGGTGCCCGCTGCCGGCGGAGGACGATCGTGACGACGACACCGCCTCGGCCGCGGACCGGGGGACGGCCCCGTCCGCGGACTGGGCGAGCCTGAGCCACCGCGAGCAGACCGTGGCCCGCCTGGTGGTGCAGGGCCTGACCAACCAGCAGATCGCCAAGCGGATCCGCTGCTCGCCGGAGACGGTGAAGTTCCACCTGCGGAACATCTTCCGGAAGCTGGACATCGGGTCGCGGGTGGAGATCGCACGGTTCGTGCTCTCCCCCGGAGGGTCGATGTGAGCCCGGCGAGCGGCGGCGTCAGCCGGCTGTGATCTCCAGCAGGCTCAACTCCACGCCGATCCCGCTCAGCGCGCCGCTCTGGCGCCGGTACGTGCGCACTTCGAGGCCCAGCTCGTCGGCCATCACCAACAGCCGGTCCCGGTTGCCCAGGGTGTTGAACCCGAGGAACATCCGGCCGCCGGGCGCGAGCAGCTCCGGGCCCTGGCTCAGATACCGGCGGTGTGCGGCGTAGTCGCGGTCGAAGAAAGCCCACTGGAGCTCGTCGAGGTACTCGAACTCGGCCGGCGCGTCGATGACGTTGGAGTTCCAGTAGATGAGGTCGAAGCGCTCGTCGGGTCCGATCTCGTCGAACAGGTCGCCCTTGAGCACCCGCACTCGGCCGGCCACGCCGTGCCGCTGCGCGTTCACCTCCGTGTTCGCCACCGCGGCCACCGCGATGTCCACCGCCGTGACGTGTGCGCACCCGCTGAGCGCGGCCGTCACCGCCGTCACCCCGGCCCCGGAGCCGATCTCCAGGAACGAGCCGCCCGCCGGATAGGGCAGCCAGCCGGTGAAGAGCCTGGTGGACATGGTGTGCACCGGTGCGAACACGCCGGGCAGCAGGGTCCAGGTCCGGCCGCCCAGGGCGAACTCGCCGGGACGCCCCTGCACCGCGCCGTGCGCCCGGCGCAGGGCGGCGCCGGCCGCCATCGGATCATCGCCGGTGCCCCGTCGGACCGCCTGCCGCCGTCCAGCCTCCTGCCGCTGCTCGAGCGTCATCGTCATCTCCGTCCCGTTCGGCGGCGCCGCGTCAAGCGCTGAGCCCGCCGTCCACCACCAGATCGTGGCCGATCACGTAGGAGGCGTGGCTGGAGACCAGCCAGCGCACCGCCGCGGCGATCTCGGCGGGAGACGCCAGACGGCCGATCGGCCCGGTGTGCGCCGACCGCACGTCTCGCGCGTCCCGCAGGTCGCGCTCCTCCGACGCCTCTCGGCCGCCCGGCGTCTCCCGGCCGCCCTGCCCCGCCCCGGTCTCGGTGGGCCCGGGGCTGACCGCGTTGATCCGGATCCCGGAGCCGGCGCACTCCCGTGCTGCGGTGCGGGTCAGGACGCTGAGCGCGGCTTTGCTGGCGGCGTAGACGCCCTGATACGGCTCGCGCATCGGCATACCTACCCGCGAGGCGATGTTGACCACCGCGCCGCCCCCGCCGCGCCGCATGAGATCGATCTCGTGCTTCAGGCAGAGCCACACGCCGGTGAGGTTCACGCCGAGCACCGCGTCCCACTCGTGCCGCGGGGTGTCGGCGACCGGGCCCCAGGACGGGCGCCCGGCGTTGTTGACCGCGATGTCCAGGCGGCCGTGGTCGCGTTCCAGCGCCGCGAACAGGCCGGCCACCGCGGCCGGGTCCGTGACGTCGACGACATGCGCCCGGGCGCCGGTCCCACCAACCGGCGCCCGGGCTCGGCCGCCATCCTGCGACCCGCCACCTGCCACGGCGGCCGCCTTGTCGGCCAGCTCGACGGTTCCCACCAGTCGCTCGGCGGTCCGGCCGGCCACCACCACGCGGGCGCCGGCGGCGGCCAACGCCACCGCCACCGCCCGGCCGATGCCCGACCCGCCGCCGGTGACCAGGGCCACCCGGCCGGCCAGCCCCTCGTCGTCCACGGGGCTCAGACCGCGGACGACGAGGTCCGGTCCAGCGCCGCGAGGGCGCCGGCTTCGAGTTCGCCCGCGTGCGCGTGGTCCCGTCCGACGGCGAGGAACTGCCCGGACGGGACGGGGGAACCGCCGCCCGGGCCGTCCGCCGGTCCGGCGGAACCGCTCAGATCGTCCCCGGTCAGCAGGACGCCCGTCCGGGTGTCCGGATCGAACGCCAGACCGGACCGGTCGAGCAGCGCCTGCGCCGTGGCGAAGGAGGGCCACGGGACACGGTCCCGCGAGATCAGGACTCTGGCAGGCGGACAGTCTTCTCCGATCGCGTACCGGGCCACCACGGCGAGGTGCGTCGTGTCGGTCACGCCGCCGTGCAGGGTGCGGAAGAGAACGTCGCCGTCCGGTCCGACGACGGCGTCCAGACCCGCGTAGCCCCGGTAGCCGAGGGCACGAACCACCTCCATGACGCGGGTCGCGTGGGCGACGAAGGCGCCGAGGTCCGGGGCCTTCGCGGCGTCCGCCGTCGGGGGCGGCGGGATCACCAGGCCGTTGCGGATCGGCGTCGTGCGCAGCCGGCCGTGGTAGAGCACGGTGACGGCGCCGGCCTCGACGAGGAACTCGATGCGGAGTCGCTCACCGTCGTAGGTGTAGTGCTCGACCACCACCGGGAACGCGCCGTCGCGCGAGTAGCGCTCCCAGCTCTTCGCCAGGTACTCGCCGAGGGTCTCCCGGTCGGCGACGGCGATCGTGGTGTCGGCGTCGGCCCCGGGCGGGCCGCCGACCGGCACGATGAGCTCGTCGGCGGCGCCGGCCGGGAGGGCCGGGCGCGCCGGCCGCACCAGCGCCGCCCGGCCGCCGGCCAGCAGCGGCCAGACGAACTCCTCGGCCTCCCGAGGACCGGTGCAGACCCGGCCCTCGGGAACGGGGACGGCGTTCCCGGACGCGAGCGCCCGGAACACCGCCAAGTCGCCGACCAGCCCGCCGCCATGCTGGGCGAGGAACGCGGGAACGCCGCGCGGTCCGTCCAGACCCGCCTCACGGGCCAGGCGCAGGACCGCCGCGTCGTGGCGGACCGCAAGCAGTCGGTCCACCCCGCGTCCGCCCGCCAGCTTCCGAAGCTCCCCCACGAAGCCCGGGACGGCGAGCCGGCCGTCGTCGAGTGACTCGGCACCCTGACGTCCCGCTGGGGGGACCGCGATCCGGGGCTCGCCGGCCGGCAGGGCGGCGAGCCGCCGGAGGAGGTCCAGGAACTCCCCCGTCGGGTACGACGGCAACACCACCACGTCGCCCTCCCGGGCGAACCACACCATGCGGTGGGCCTGTGCCCCGGAGGACCGGTTGCCGATGACGAGTCGACTCATGAGCTTCAGCCTCGCGGCGGGGCGGGGCCGCCACAACTGCCCGTTGGGGTAGGCGGCGGCGCGGCGGCCGTCCGGAGCGCCGGGAGTGATCACCTACCCGAACGGGTGGGTATGAGGACTCTGCGATTGTGCCTAGAGTCCTGCTACGGAGGCGCGCGCCACGCGGTGCGGATCCCAGGGGGGTGGCATGAACGTGCGGGTGGCCGTCGTGGACGGCGTCGGCAGCGGCCGGTGGCTCACACGCGAGCTGGCCGACCGGGGCGCGGAGTGCGTCCACGTCAAGAGCCGGCCGACGCTGGAACCGCACCTGGAGACGTCGTTCCGGCCCGACGAGTACGCGCTCGACCTCGGCTACGACCACGACGTCGGGCGCCTGGCCACCCGGCTGGCGAACCTGGGCGTGGCCTGGATCGCCGCCGGCCACGCCTCCGGGGTGGCGACCGCCGAGACCCTGGCGCGGCTGGCCGGCCTGCCGGGCGACGCGCCGGAGGCGGCCGACGCCCGCCGCGACCGGCAGGCGATGGCGCGCCGGCTGTACGAGGCGGGCCTGGACGCGCCGGCCGGGACGCGGGTGACGTCCGCCGAGGAGGCGGTGGCCTGGTTCGCCTCCGCGGATCTCGGCGCCGGCGGGGCGGTGGTGCGGCCGGCCGACGGCACCGGGGCGGGGTCCGGGACCGGGGCTCCCCCGGGAGCCGGCACCGGACTCGGGACCGGACTCGGGACCGGACTCGGGACCGGACTCGGAGCCGGAACCGGAGTCGACCGTGTTCAGTTCTGCACGACAGCGGCCCAGGTGCACGCGGCCGTCACCGCCGTGCTCGGCGCCACGGGGCTGCCGGGTTCCGCGACCATGTTCGGCGGTCCTGCCCGGGCCGCGGTGGTCGAGGAGACGCTCGTCGGTCCCGAGTACCACGTCGACACCGTGTCGATCGACGGCGTCCGGCTCATCGCCGACACCTGGTGCCGCACCCACCAGATCACGGCGTCGGGCACGCCCCTGGACGACTACGCCGAACCCGCCGACCCGTCCGCGCCGGAGGTGGCGGCGATCCACGGCTACGTGCTGCGGGCCCTGGACGCGCTCGGCGTCCGGCACGGCGCCGCGCACAGCCGGGTGGTGCTGACCGCGCGCGGCCCGATCCTGATCGACCCCGGCTCCGGCCTGGGCGACGGCGTCCTGCCCTGGGTGGCGGAGAAGTTCCTCGGGTATTCGCCCGTCGGCCTGCTCGCCGAGAGCATCGTGCAGCCGCGCGACGCCCTCCAGCGCGCGGGGCGGATGCCCGTGGCCTGGCCCGAGCCGATCCGGCACGTGTCCCTGGTCAACCGGCGCCCGGGGACGGTGCGGCCGTCGGCGCACTGGGCCGGCGCCCTGGAGGCGCTGCCCACCGCGATCGCGGTGGCGGCGGTGGCCGGGGCCGGGGTGGAGCTGCCGGTCACGCGGGACGCGGCCACCTCCCCGGGCTTCGTCTACCTCAGCGCCTCCGACCCGGCCCGGGTCGAGCACGATTATCTGACCATCCGTGAGTGGGAACAACAGGGACCTTACACAGCGTGAGCGGACCGGCTCCCCGCGGCGCGGCCGGTGCCGTCCGCCAACCGGAGCGGGCGCGGTTTGTCGCTCCGAACAAACCCTGCGCCCGCGCGTGACGCCGAGCCGCGCGGGGCGTTTGCCAGACGTGGACATCCAGGAAGCCGAGATCGCCGCCATGGGGCGGGCCGAACTCGAAGAGCTCATCGACCGCGCGGTGCGGCCTGACGTGCCGCTGAGGGTGCTTTTCGCGGCTCTGGATCGGTATACGGAGTTATTACGGCCGCCGGTGGTGGAAGAGGAGGCGGGGGATGCGGAGCCGACGGCGATGGCGGCGCCGGGTGTGCTGGCCGCCATGGGCGCGCAGGGTACTCAAGGCGCTCAAGGCGCCCAGGGCGCTCAGGGACATGGGCTGCCGGGCCCGGGCGCCCCGGGATGACAGGCGTTTGACCTGCCTCACACCGGTCGGCCACCACGGCCGGTGCCCGCTCTTGCCCGGTCCGGGCCGCCGCTCTTAGCCTGAGCGCGCCACGCCGGATCGAGAGAGACACAGGAACTGGTCAGAACGTGAACACGCTCCGGTTTCAGGTCCTGGGTCCGCTCCGCGGCCACCGAGGCGCTCGGGAGCTGGCCACCGGCAGCCCGCAACAACAGGCGATGCTGGCCGCGTTGTTGCTGCTGCCGGGGCGGACGGCGAGTTCGGCGGAGCTGATCGACGCCTTGTGGGGCGACGCGCCGCCGAGCCGGGCCCGGTCGATCCTGCGGACCTACGCGTGGCGGTTGCGGCAGGTGCTGGAGCCGGAGGAGGACACCGCCGGGGCCGGGGCCGGGACGCTGGTGTCGCTGGCCGGCGGGTATCGGTTGGTGATGGCTGGGGGCGACGAGACGGCGACCGTCGCGGCGGAGGTCGCCCGAGTCGACGCCGACCAGGCCGAGTGGTGGGCTTCGAAAGCGGATCTCGAGCAGACGGCGGGGCGGCCGGAACAGGCGCGGGAGCTGCTGAGTCGCGCGGTGGACCTCTGGTACGGCGTGCCGTTGGCGGGAGTACCGGGGCCGTTCGCCGAACGACAGCGGCGCAGGTTCGCCGAGCTGCGCCTGAGCCTGGTGGAGCGGCGGATCGCGCTGGACGTCGCGCTGGGGCGCGGCGAGTCGTGCGTGCCGGAGCTGCGCGCGCTCAGTGATGAACATCCGCTGCGCGAACGGCTCTACGCGCTGTTGATGAAGGCGTTGTCACAGTCGGGCCGGCAGGCCGAGGCCCTGGCGACCTTCGGGGCGGCCCGGCGCTTGTTGATCGGACAGCTCGGGGTCGAGCCGGGAGCCGAGCTGCGGTCGCTCCATGCCGAGGTGTTGGGTGGGGCGCATCCGGCCATCCGCAGGGCGACGCCGGTGGATGGAGTCCGCGAGGCCGCCCCGGGCATGAAACCGATGCAGCTTCCACCGGCCGAGCCGGACTTCGTCGGCCGTGCCGCGTTGGTCGAACGGCTCGGCGCCGAGCTGGCCGCCGCCGAGCGGACGCCGCCGACCGTCCTGGCACTGGCCGGCATGGGCGGCGTCGGCAAGAGCACGCTGGCGCTGCACGTCGCCCATCGCGCACGTTCCGACTTCCCAGACGGCCAGCTGTACGCCGACCTGCGCGGCACAGGCGGAGCGCCTGTGCCGCCCCAGGCCGTGCTGGAGGACTTCCTCGTGGCGCTCGGCGTGCCGGCCGAGGAGGTCCCGGAGGGCACGGCGGCGCGCGCCTCGTCGTTCCGCGAGCGGTTGGAAGGACGCCGGGTGCTGGTCGTGCTCGACGACGCGGCCAACGCCGCGCAGGTGCGGCCGCTGCTGCCAGGCGTGATCGGCTGCGCGGTGGTGGTGACGAGCCGGGCGCGGCTGGTGGCGCTGCCGAAGACGGCGCAGGTGTGGGTGGACGTGTTCGACGACGCCGAGGCGCTGGGATTGCTGGCGAGGGTCGCCGGGCCGGAGCGGCCGCAGACCGAGCCGGACGCGGCGCGGGCCTTGGTCGGCGCGTGCGGGCGGCTGCCGTTGGCGGTGCGGATCGTCGCGGCGCGGCTGGCGGCCCGGCCCGCGTGGACGGTGGCGTCGCTGGCGGGGCGGTTGGCGGACGAGCGCGTGCGGCTGAGGGAACTGCGCATCGGGGAACTGGCCGTGGCGCCGGCCTTCGAGGTCGGATATCAGCAGTTGACGGAAGCGCAGCGGACGGCGTTCCGGCGTCTGGGCGTCGTCGAGGCGGCGGAGATCGGGTTGGCGGCCGCGGCCGCGGTGGTGGGGCTGCCTTCGGGTGAGGCGGAGGCGGTGCTGGAGTCGCTGGTCGATGTGGCGATGGTCGAGTCGCCGGGCGAGGGACGGTATCGGCATCACAGCCTGCTGCGGGATTTCGCGCAGACGGGGGTCGGGACGGGGATCAGTGCCGAGGAGTCGGCCGAGGAGCGGGTCGGGGCGCGGCAGAGGTTGCTGGGGTTCTTGTTGGAAGGTGCGTGCGCTGCTTTCGAGGTGGCCGTGCCGGGGGACCCGATCCGCGAGAGTCTGGGGCCGGGGGTCGGGTCCGCTTCCGGGTCCGGGCCCGGGTTCGTGTTCGGGTCTTCGGCCGATGCCCGGCAATGGGCACGGACTGAGATGGGGACGGTTGCGGGCTTGGCGGGACGGATCGCGGCGGAGGCGGAGAGCCATGCCGCGCTGGTCCCGGGAGCGATCGACCTTTTGATAGCGATGAGCCCCTTCGGCGCGGGGCCGTGGGCGCCGAAGACCAGCGTGGCGGTGCGGGACCTGGGACGGGCCGCCGAGCTGGTCGGAGATGGGCGGGCTCGGGGGCGGGCGTGGTTCCTGGCCGGGAACGTCGCGTTGGCGGCGGGGCGCCTCGACGAGGCCGAGCGGTTCGGACGGCGGGCGCTGGGGGTGTGCCGGGCCGAGCAGGACCTCGTCATCGTCCGGCAGGTCCTCAACGATCTGGGAGTGATCGCCCACGCACGGGGCGCTTACGAGGAGGCCGCCGAGCTGTTCGGCGAGGCCGTGGAGCTCGCGCGGAAGCTGGGCCACCGCACCGGGGAGACCGCGTCGCTGCTGAACATGGCGGTGTCACGACTGCGGGCGGGCCGGGCCGCGGAGGTCCTGGCGGACTGCGACGCGATGCTGGCCGAGGGGGCCGGGGCGGACGCCGGGGCACAGACCCTGTATGTGAGCGGTCTGGCGCTGGTCGCGCTGGATCGCCCAGGTCCGGCCGCCGAGCGCTTCGAGGCCGCGGCCGCGGACTGGAGCGCTCAAGGCGTGGTCGACCGGGCCGCACGGGCACGGTTCCAGCAGGCCAAGGCGCTGCACACGGCGGGTGCGCATGATCAGGCCCGTGAGCATGCGCACGCCGCGCTGGCCGGCTTCGAGGCCGAGGGACGCACCGCGGACCAGCGTGCGGTGCGTCTGCTGCTCGAGGAACTCGACGAGGTGCGGGCGACCGTTCAGGACCGGTAGGCCGGGCACTGGCCCTCGGGGACCATGGTGTTCCAGTCGGTCGAACTGCTGCAGGTCGCGGGTGCCGCCTGGGTGGCGTGCGAAGCGGCCGGGGCGGGCACCGTGGTCGTCACGGCGGCGAAAGCCGTGAGCGCGGGCGCGATCACGAGCAGCAGAGCATGGGGGCGACGGGTGGCCATCGTGCTCCTTCCATGGGGATGTGCATGAGGGATGTGCGCGGCGCCCACGATGCCAGACCCATGTAACAACGGTTGAAACGGCGGCATCCGAACATTGACACCCATCAGGGCGCCTGGAGGCTGCGACGAGTCGACGCGGACTGTCTTGCGCATGACTGAGCCGGCGTGACGCGGCGTTACCGCCGCCGATACGGATTATGGCCCGCGGGGGCCGCCTTGCTCCACGCCGGCTTCTTCCACGCCCGCCGCGCCGTCCGCACTTCTTCTCACACCGGCTGCGACACCCGCCGTCAGGTCTCGATTCTGCAATATCTTGATGTTCGACCAACTCGACCGGCTAGGTTTAAACGGGGGGTTGGGGTGATTCCTTCCAGGCGGAACCCCTATCCTGCTGTCCCGGTTCGGGCATCGACATCGATTCAAAGTGGGGGTCAGCAATGCAACCGCTGGACGCGGGGGATCCGACGCGGATCGGGCCGTACGCCATACTCGGCGTGCTCGGCAGCGGCGGCATGGGCAAGGTGTATCTGGGCCGGTCGACCGGCGGCCGGACGGTGGCGGTGAAGGCCGTGCGGCCGGAGCTGGCCGACGACGCCGGGTTCCGGGTGCGGTTCCGGAACGAGGTGGAGGCCGCCAAGTCGGTGTCGGGGGCGTTCACCGCGGCGGTGGTCGACGCCGACACCGAGGCGCCGGTGCCGTGGTTCGCCACCGCGTTCATCGCGGGCATCTCGCTGGGCGACGCGGTCACGCGGCACGGGCCGCTGCCGGAGCCGGCGCTGCGGACGCTGTCCGCCGGTCTGACCGAGGCCATCGCGGCCATCCACCGGACCGGGATCATCCACCGGGACCTGAAGCCCGCCAACGTGCTGCTGGCCCTGGACGGACCGTACGTCATCGACTTCGGCATCACGCGCGCCACCGAGGGCACCGCGCTGACCACGGCCGGGACCGTCATGGGGTCGCCCGGGTTCATGTCGCCGGAGCAGGCCTCGGGCATCCGGGTCGGGCCCGAGACCGACATGTTCTCGCTGGGCGCGACGCTGGTGTTCGCGGCGACCGGGCGGAGCCCGTTCGGGGACGGGCCGACGCCGGCGCTGCTGTACCGCGTGGTGAGCACCGACCCGGACATCACCGGGGTGCCGGACTCGCTGCGGGACATGATCAGCGCCTGCCTGCACAAGGAGCCGGCGCGCCGCCCCACGACGCAGCAGATCAGCGACTACCTGGCGCACAACGCCCCGGCGCCCACGACCGGCGGCTGGCTGCCCCCCGCCTACACCGACGCCATCGTCGCCGCCAGCAACGTGATGACGCACATGGGCGGCGCCACGGGGCCGGCCGGGCACCTGAACCAGACCAAGCCGGAGTACCAGGGCTACGGTCCGGGGCAGAACCCCACCACGCCGCCGCACGGCGCGTACGCACCGCAGTACGGGCCGACCGCGCAGAGCGGCGCCATGGCCATGAACCCGATGGGCCAGGGCGGCCCCGGGGGCCCGGGCGGTCCGGGCGGCCCCGGCGCCGGCCGGATGAGCCGGCGGGCGCTGGTCGGGCTGATCGGCGGCGGCGCCGTGGTGCTCGGCGGCGGCACCGCGGCGGCGATAGCGCTGTCCGGCGGCGACAAGAAGACGCCGAACGGACAGCCCTCGAACTCGCCGCTGTCCAGCGGCCCCACCACCTCCGGCGACGGACCCACCTCGGCGAACTCGTCGTCGGGCGGCGCCCCGACCAGCGGCCCGAGCACGTCGGGGAACTCCGCGCCGCTCCAGGACCCGGACAACGCGGCGCAGGTCACGCTGGGCGGGAGCCAGCCGGCGACGGCGTGGACCGGGCAGACCTCGGACCAGATCTGGGGCACCGCGCTGGCGGCGGGCACCCTGATGCTGATCGGCACCGAGAAGACCCACAGCATGGACATGCAGGGCAAGTCCAAGTGGCAGGACATCGCATGCGGGTCGGGCACCGTCGGCATCATGACGGCGCTGGACGGCAACACCGTCTACTGCAGCGGCCTGGACGGCGTGGGCGGCAACCCGGTGTTCGCGATCGACATGGCCTCGGGCAAGGTGCTGTGGACGCTGCCGGAGATCGACCGCAACTGGTCGGCGCGCGGCGCCGCCGGCGTGCTGGGCAACCAGGTGATCTGCCCGGTGGACATCAACGTCCAGGGCGACGGCGTCATGTCCATCGACAAGAACACCCACAAACTCCTGTGGAAGGCGAACACCAACAAGATCGGGTCGGTGACGGTCCCGGCCAAGGGCAACCTGATCTTCGTCGGGCACGAGACCCAGGGCGACAGCAACTCCGGCACCGTCACGGCCCTGGACATCACCCAGCAGGGCAAGGAGGTGTGGCACTACGACCAGAAGTACGCCACCCTCGGCGGGGCCGGCGACAGCTACTTCGCGACCACGGACAAGTACGTCATCGTGGGCGGGGAGAAGCTCAGGGCCCTGGACATGGCGACCGGCCAGGTGGCGTGGCAGACCAAGATCGGCGACCCCGACGGCACGCCCAGCATCTGCAACGGGCCCATCGTCGACGGGCAGGGCCGGGTGTTCGTCACCGCCGACGAGTACCTGGCGGCGGTGGACGCCGGCAACGGCAAGGTGCTGTGGCAGGGCAAGGCGCCGAACCAGTTCTCGATCTCCAACCCGTTCGCGACCGCCGACGGCAACGTCTACGCCGTGGACTACAAGGGCACGCTGTACGCGGTCGACGCGAAGACCGGCGCGACGAAGTGGGTCTACTCCAACGCGCTGCTGGCCGGCCAGTCGCCGATCACCCTGACGGCCGGCAACGGCCGGGTCTTCTACACCGCGGGCCAGGCCGTGATGACCTTCAACGCGAACGGGAAATAATTGAGAGACCTGATATGAGAAAGCGGGGTTCGGGCGTCCGGCCTCCGGGCCGGACCCCGTTCTCCTTTCAGGGCAAGGCGATGCCGAGTTCGGATCGCAGCCGGCGACGGAGTGCCGTCTCCAGTTCCGAGGGCCATTCCGCGCCGGTTCTGGAAGCCAGCTCCCGGGCGGCCGGAAGGAAGACACCGGCGCAAGCCAGGTGAGCCTCCGTGACACTGTCGCTGTTCGCGGCCGGGGTGGGCAGGTCGGTCAGCAACCGAAGACGCTCCGGCGGAAGCAGGCTGTTCAGATGGAGCGCGCCGCCGCGGTCCTCGACGGCGGCATCCTCCACGAACAGCTGGATGATCAGGCCGCGCAGGAGCCCGGCACCGGAGACCCCCACGACGTACTCCCGGCGACCGAGGACCACCGGAAGCAGGCCCATCACCCGCAGGAACTCCGTCGTGAGCGCTGAGATCCGGCCCGGGTCCGGGGCCCGCGGTTCGCCGGGCGGGCCGACGCGGTCGTTCAGACCGGCCCGGTCGAGCAGCGGCTTCAGGGTGCTGACGGAACGGGAGGGCACGTCGTCGGGCACACCGATCGAGACGTCCCAGCGCCGCCACTGCGCGGTGATGTGCAGAAAGGTGCTGCCGAAAACACGTTGCCGCAGTACTGAGGGCGCGATCTCGTCGGACAGCCGCGGCCAGTCGGCCACGAACTCGTCCCGGGTCTCGGGACGGACCACGAGCCAGAGGTCGATGTCGCTGTGACGGTCGGCGGTGCCGCGAGCGTGGCTGCCGGTCAGCCAGGCGCCCAGGACCCGGTGGTCCGAGCGGAGAACCTCGACGACACGGTCCAGGAAGCGGTCAACGGCGTCGTCCGGCATGCGTGCGTCCCTTTGAACGGTTGACGATCAGGGTACCCAGGGGGATCGCGCAGGCCGCCGCAGCCGCGAGAAGACCCCACCACAGTGCGTGCGGTGCCGCGGGATCCGAGGCCGGAGGTCCTCCCCGCCCCGCCGCGAGGGTGACGGCGAATTTCAAGACGATGGGCGAAGCAGAGGACGGCGTCGTCACCGTCGGCGGCGGCGTCGAGGCGGCCGGGTCGACCGTGATCGGCGTCGAGGACGCCACCGGCGACGGTGACGACGCCGATGCTGCCGGCGGCGTGGCGGGAGTCGTCGGAGTCGACGCCGGGGCCGGTGTCGAGGTCGGCGTCGACGCCGGGGCCGGTGTCGAGGTCGGCGTCGGGCTCGGGGATCCGCTCGCGGTCTTCGGCTGCGCCCCGCCGAGCGTCCCCACCGGCGTCACGTGCCCGTCGGCCGCGAAGCCCCAGTCCATCAGCCGCGCGGCCTGGTCGAAGATGTCGGTGCCGCCGAGCATCAGGGTCTCGATGACGGTGTGGCCGTCGCGGGTCGCGGCCCCGACGTAGGTGTGGCCGGCCTTCGTCGTGATGCCGCCCTTGACGCCGATCATGCCCGGGTAGGTCATCAGCATCGGGTCGTGGCTCTTGAGCGCGATGTCCTTGCCCCCGGGGCCGGGGAAGGTGGCCTGACGCAGGGCGCAGTAGGAACGGAAGGCCGGGATGCGCAGGCCGGCGCGCGCCAGCAGGGCGAGGTCGTAGGCGCTGGTGACCTGGCCGTCGACGTCGTAGCCGTCCGCGTCGGCGACGACCGTGTCGTCGGCGCCGAGCGCGCGGGCCTGTTCCCGCATCAGGGCGACGGTGGCGTCCGGGCCGCCGGCCAGGTGGGCGAGTTCGGCGACGGCGTCGTTGGCGGAGTCGATGAAGGTGGCGCGCCACAGGTCGGCCACGGTGTAGGTGACGCCGGCGGTCATGCCGACGACGCTGCCGTCGGGCTCGGCGGCGAAGTCGGAGGCCTTCGGGGTGACCCGCGTGTCGGCCGCCAGTCGCGGGATGAGGGTGTCGGCGGTCAGGACCTTGAGGGTGCTCGCCGGGTAGAGGGCGCGGTGCGGAGCCCGCTCGGCGAGGATCTGGCCGGTGTCGTAGTCGGCGACGACGTAGCTGGCCACGTCCACGTCCGGGGGCGCCGGGACGCTGTCGGCGGCGAGCGCGCGGGGCGGCGCGCCGAGCACCCCCGGGACCAAGGCCAGGGCCGCGGCGACGGCGGCGGCGCGGAACACGGGGGCACGGAAGCTCAGGCTGACCGCCACACGCGGGACCGTATCAGGGCTTTGGATCCCTGATCAACAGGGCTTTCCCGAACAACGTTGACACTGTCATATGACAGTGTCACGATGGGCTCCGTGAGCGGAGAACCGGCGGAGTGGACCATCGACCGGCTGGCGCGGCTGACCGCGGCGGCGCTGGCCTCGGGGGCCCTCGCGCCGCAGCCCGACGGCCGGATCAGGGAGGTGCCCGACGTGCGGACCATCCGCTACTACACCTCGATCGGGCTGCTGGACCGGCCGGCCGCGATGCGCGGGCGGACGGCGCTCTACGGGCGGCGGCACCTGGCGCAGCTGGTCGCGATCAAGCGGCTGCAGGCGGCCGGCCTGACGCTGACCGAGGTGCAGCAGCGGCTGCTCGGGGCGGACGCGGGGACGGTGGAGCGGATCGCGCTGCTGCCGCCGGACGTGGACGCGCTGGAGGAACTGGACGACCGTTCGGAGGAGTCGTCCGGACCGGCGGAGAAGCCGGCCTCCGGCCCTGCCGATACCGCGGGTTCGCGCGCGGGTTCCGGCGCGGGTTCCGGCGCGGAAGCCGGCGCGGAAGCCGGCGTGAACGGCACACCGGCCCGGCGTCAGCGCTTCTGGTCCGCCCGGCCGGCGCCGCTCTCCGCCGAGGCCGCCCAGGCCGCCGGAGCCGAGGCGGACCACCCGCCGGCGGCGGCCGTGCCTCCGCTGGTGGCCGGTGTCCGCCTCGCGGACGACGTGACGCTGCTGTTGTCGGCCTCCTCCGGCCGGGTGCCGGACGCCGCCGACCGGGCCGCGATCGCCGAGTCGGCGCGGCCGCTGCTGGACCTGCTCCACCGACTCGGGCTGTCCGAAGCCTGACTTTCCTTGAGGGGGAACCGACCATGACTGTTCGAACCGGTGCCGTCGACGTCGTCGAGGAGGCGCCGCGCCCGGAGCCGGACGGCGGCCTGGGAGCGCTGCGGACCGAGCGCGGCAACCTGCCGCTGGAGCTGGTCGAGGTGCGGGCGGCGGTGGTCGGGCTGGCCGTGCGCACCGAGGTGGCACAGGGTTTCCGCAACCCGTACGACGAGCCGTTGGAGGCCACGTACATCTTCCCGCTGCCGGACCGCGCAGCGGTGACGCGGCTGCGGATGGAGGCGGCCGACCGCGTGGTGGAGGGCGTGGTCAAGGAACGGGAGACGGCGCGCGCCGACTACGACCAGGCCATCGCCGAGGGCCGCCGGGCCTCGATCGCCGAGGAGGAGCGGCCGGGCGTGTTCACGCTGCGGGTCGGCAACATCATGCCCGGCGAGCGGGTGGTGGTGCGCACGACGCTGTCCGGGCGGCTGCCGTACGAGGACGGACAGGCCACGTTCCGCTTCCCGCTGGTCGTCGCGCCCCGATACATCCCGGGCGGCGCACTGCCGGGGGACGCGGTGGGCGACGGGACCGCGGCGGACACCGACCGGGTCCCGGACGCGTCGCGGATCAGCCCGCCGGTGCTGCTGCCCGGGTTCCCGAACCCGGTCCGGCTGTCGATCGAGGTGGCGGTGGACGCCGCGGGTCTGCCGCTGGGCGGGCTGACGTCGAGCCTGCACGGGGTGTCGGTGGCCGAGGACGGCGGGCGGCACGTCGTGCGGCTGGACCCGGGCGCGCGGTGCGACCGGGACTTCGTGCTGCGGCTCGGGTACGGCGGGCAGGCGGCGGCGACGTCGCTGGTGGTGGCGCGGGACGCGATGAAGGACCCTGAAAGGGACGCTGAGAGGGACGCCGAACGGGATGCCGGGCGTGATGCGGTGCGGGACGCGCGGGGTTCCGCGCATGCCGCGGACGGCACCTTCCTGCTCACCGTCCTGCCGCCGGAGCCCACCGGCGCGGTGCGCCCGCGCGACGTCGTCCTGGTCCTGGACCGCTCGGGCAGCATGAGCGGCTGGAAGATGACCGCGGCGCGGCGCGCGGCGGCGCGCATCGTCGACACCCTGACCGCGGCCGACCGGTTCGCGGTGCTGACCTTCGACCACGAAGTCACCACTCCCCCGGACCTCCCGGACGACGTCCTCGCCTCCGCCACCGACCGGCACCGCTTCCGCGCCGTCCAGCACCTGGCGGCGGTCGAGGCACGCGGCGGCACCGAGATGGCCCACCCGCTGAGGCGGGCGGCGGACCTGCTGCGCGGCGCGGGCGGGGAGCGCGACCGGGTGCTGGTCCTGGTCACCGACGGCCAGGTCGGCGACGAGGACGCGCTGCTGTCGGACCTGTCGGCGTCGCTGGCGGAGCTGCGCGTGCACACCGTCGGCATCGACACCGCCGTGAACGCCGGCTTCCTCCGGCGCCTGGCAACCGCCGGCGGCGGGCACTGCGAGCTGGTGGAGTCCGAAGACCGGCTCGACGACGCGATGGACGCGGTGCACCACCGCATCGGCACACCGCTGGTGACCGGGCTGCGCCTGACGGGCGGCGACGGCCTCGCCCTCGATCGGGACTCGGTGACGCCCTCCAGGCTGCCGGACCTGTTCGTCGGCGCGCCGCTGGTGGTGGCCGGCCGGTTCACGGCCGGGTCCGCTCCCAAGGGGTCCGCGCCGGGTGCGATCACCGTCACCGGCACCGCCGCCGACGGCTCGGCATGGACCCGGCAGGTCGCCGCGGTCGAGGCCGACGACGCCGACCTCGCCCGGTTCTGGGCCCGGGGCCGCATCAGGGACCTGGAGGACCGCTACGTCTCGGCCTCGCACGGCCGGGACGACCTGGAGAAGACCATCGTCGACACGTCGGTCCGCTTCAACGTCCTGTCCCGTTTCACCGCCTTCGTGGCCGTCGACACCGTCGTCGTGAACGAGGGCGGCGAGGTCAAGCGCGTCACGCAACCGGTGGACCTCCCGGCCGGCTGGGAGCCGCGGCAGGACACGGCGATGCCGCTCATGTCGATGCTCGGTGCGCCGCCGCCGGCCCCGGTCGCCGCCCCGGCCCCGATGGCGCCGGTGTCCCCGATGGCGGAAAGCGCGCCGAAGATGGCCAAGCGGGCCCGTCGGCAGGACGCGCCGGACATGGACACGTACTCGGTGAGGAGCGTCCGGGCGGTGGCGCCGAAGCCCGCGCCGAGGGCACCGATGCCGCCCGCGGCTCCGGGCTCGGCTCCGGGCTCGGCTCCGGCGGGGCGTCCGGCGCCCGCCGCGGAACCGGAGACGCCGCGCTCGGCCGGCCCGCGTCCGCCCGCGCCTTTGACCGCGGACGAGCTCGACGCCTTCGCCGCCACCTGGCTCGACCGCCTGGCCGCCGCCGACGAGCCGGAGAAGGTGCTGGCCGACCTGCTGCGGGCGCTGCGCCCGATCATCGTGCGCGTCCCCGCCGACCGCACCGCGGCGCTCAGCACGCTGATCAGCACGCTGGAGACCGAGGAGACCGACGCGGCCACGCGCGCCGAGGCCGCGGCCGGCTTCCTGAAGTCGCTCCGCAAGCCGCAGCGGCGCCCGTTCTGGAAGCGCTGACCAGGCCCCGCCGGGACCGGTCCGGGATCGCCCCGGGCCGGTCCCGGCGGGTATCAGCCCTCGATCATGATTCCCGCCGCGTGCTCCCCGATCATCAGCGCCGCGGCGTTCGTGTTCCCCCCGACGATGCTCGGCATGACCGACGCGTCCGCCACCCGCAGCCCCTCCACCCCGCGCACCCGCAGCGCCGGATCCACGACCGCGCGCTCGTCGACGCCCATGCGGCACGTCCCGACCGGGTGGTACACCGTCGTCGCGCGGTTGGGCAGTTCGGCGGCCAGGGCGGCGCGGTCGCCGTGCTCCCTTCCCGGCGACGACTCCCCCGCGACCCGCTTGGCCAGGCTGCGGTGCGCCATCGCCTCGCGGACCAGCTCCATGCCGTCGAGCAGCAGCGCCGTGTCGGCGGGATCCCGCAGGTAGGCGGGGTCGATGAGCGGCGCGGCCGTGGGATCCGCGGACGCCAGGCGCAGCGTGCCGCGGCTCTTGGGGTAGATCAGGGTCGGCATCACGGTCAGGGTGCGGCGCGGGTCGGCCTTGTGCCGGACCGGCGCGTCCTGGTTCGGCCCCGGGTAGGACCACGGCAGCACGTGGATCTGGAGGTCGGGCACGGCGTCGGCGGACGGGCTCCGGACGAAGCCCACCGACTCGAACACCGTGCGGCCGACCCAGGTGCCGCCGCGCGTCATCTCCTTCACGAAACCGCGGGCGAAATAGGGCGCCGTCCCCTTGTTCCGGGCCTCCGGCATCAGGAAGCACATCGGGACGAACAGGTGGTCGTGCAGGTTGTCGCCGACCGGCAGGTCCGCCACGACGTCGATGCCCAGGGAACGCAGGTGCCCGGCGGGGCCGATGCCGGAGAGCTGGAGCAGCTGCGGCGAGCCGAACGCGCCGGCGGACAGGACCACCTCGCGGGCGGCCCGCACCACCTGCCGCCGCCCGCCCTCGGTGATGATCTCGACGCCGGTCGCGCGGCCCTTCTCCACCACGACGCGCGCGACCGTGACCCCGATGGCGACGTCGAGGTTCGCCATGCCGTGGTCGTCCAGGTAGCCGACCGAGGAGCTGTAGCGCAGGCCGCTGTCAGCACTCTGCTGGACGATCGCGATGCCCTCCTGCGACTCGGCGTTGTAGTCGTCGAGGACTTTGACGCCGGCGGTGTCGGCGAACGCCTCCATGAACCCCAGCGTCGCGGTGGTGACATCGGTCTGGCGCCGCACTTTGATGGGACCGGAGCCGCCGCGGAACTCCGTGTCGCCCTCCTCCCAGCTCTCCAGCTTCTTGAAGCTGGGCAGCACGTCGGCGTACGACCAGCCGTCGCAGCCCTCCGCGGCCCAGGAGTCGTAGTTGGCGGCGTTGCCGCGCACGAACAGCATCCCGTTCACCGATGCGGAGCCGCCGAGCACCTTGCCGCGGGTCTGCGGGATCCTGCGGCCGAGGGCGTCGTCCTGCGGCACCGAGTAGTAGCCCCAGTCCAAGCGCTTCTTCAGCTGCGGCACGCTGTGCACGGCGGCGATCAGGCCGGGTTTGCGCACCAGCGTGGTGCGGTCGGATCCGCCGGCCTCCAGCAGCAGCACGTGCGCGCCGGTGGCGGCCAGCCGGGCGGCCAGCACGCAGCCGGCGCTGCCGGCCCCGACGACGATGTAGTCGGCCTGTCCGGCCACCGAACGCTGCGCCATGGGACGTTCCCCTCCCGCGGCCCGGGCCGCGCGATCACGGTAGGTCGCTGCACTGTAGGTGCGCCGGCGTGAGGGTTCAAGAGGCATCTGCGCGCCCGCGGCGACCTGGTGACCGGAGCGGGCCTCAAGGCGGGCTCCGCAGGCCCCGGAGGTGCCGTTGGGTATCACAGAGTTCGAACACGCGCGGTGTCCCCGCGCTCACTCTGAGCCAAGGAGGAGATCTATGCGACCGTCCATCAGCCGCAAGGGCATGCGCACCACGGCCCTGCTCGCGTCCGCGGCGGCCGGCCTCGCCGTCGCCGCCGTCCCGGCCGGCAGCGCGTCGGCCTGGCCCGGCCCCACGAAGATCTACTGCACCAGCAGCACGGCCACCGGCGTGCCGCTGGTCGCCTGTTCCAACGACCTGATCGACTTCTCGATGTTCCAGTCCTGGAGCCACTCCGGCGACTCCGGCGTCAGCCTCTACCAGCCCTACGCGCTCACGCTGACCTGCGTGCCGGGCACCACCGTGAGCGTGACGCTGCACGTCTCCGACGGCAACCCGTCCTGGACCGGCACCTGCGCCTGAGCACCCGCCGGGCAGCGGAAAGGCCACTGAAAGGCCACTGAAAAGCAGCTGACGAACACACACACCAGAGTGCGCCGGGGTAGTCAAGGCCCCGGCGCACTCCCCTGTCCGCGTGCGGTGGCGAAGGCGATCGCGACGCTCAAGAAGCCGGACTGACGGGCTGGGGACGCGGACATGGGGCAGGCCCGCGCGCGGCCCGGTCGCACCGGGCCCCGCGCGGGCCTCCGGTCCCCGGGCGGCGTGCCCGCCTCCGGGGAGGAAACGGAGCCTGGAACTCCTCGACGGGCACGCCGGTCCTGGGGTCGCGTCGTCGCGGCGCGGCTACCGGGGTAACGCGGCGCGGGGTCCGGATGGTTCGTGATCGACGCCCTCGGCCCGGACCGGCTTTCCGTTACCCGGTCCGGGCTCTTCCATCCGGGCTCATTCGTGAGGACCCTGCGACGTGATACTCCGCGCCGTCACTCGATCCGAGGCGAGCGCCGGGCCAGGATACGCCGCCCGGGCACCAGCACCGCCGCCGCGCCCGGCACCGCGACCGCGGCCACGAGGGCGGCGCAGGCCAGCGGCGGGATCGAGAGCATCGGCAGGCCCGTGACGCCGGCGGCGAAGGCGAACAGCGTCAGGCCCGCGACCGCCGCGCCGGCCACGGTGCCGGTGCCGAGGATGATCACGGTCTCCAGGCGCAGGGCCCGCAGGAGCTGGCCGCGCGTGGCGCCGACGAGACGCAGCAGGGTCAGCTCGCGGCGGCGGGAGGCCGTCGCCACACCCAGCGTGGTCACCACGCCGACCAGGATGAAGCCGGCGATCGCCACCACCGCGATCAGGCCGACCAGGCCGTCGTGCCGGGCCTGCTCGGTCAGGGTCCTGCCGTAGTCGGACGCCGTGGCGGCGTGCAGCCCGGCGAACCGTTCGCTCAGGGAGCTGAGATCGCCGTCGCCGTTGACGAGCACGTAGTCGTCCAGCGCGGTGGTGGCGTGCGCCGCCACCAGCGCGCGGGGCAGCAGCACGTCGCCGAAGCCGAACCCGTGGTCGTACAGCGCCACCACCTTCAGCGTGACCGGCGTACCGTCGCCCAGCCACAGCTGCTGGGTGTCGCCGATCTCGACGTCGTGCGCGACCATCGAGCTCAGCGCCACGGTGCCCGGCTCGTTCAGCCCGGCCAGCGAGCCGGCGGTGACCTTCGGATCCAGCGTCCCGGCCGCCCCGCCCTCCAGGCCCTGAGCCTGCAGCGACTGCAAGGACGTGTCGAGGTTCCACACCGGCATCACCACGGTGGTCCGCTTCACCGCGGTCACGTCGCGCACCCCCGGGACGGCCTTCGCGGCGTCGTAGGCGGCATGCGGGATGCCGGGGCCGGAGGACATCAGCACCCGGTCGGCGCGCATCCCGTCGCGGGCCTGGGCGGACGTGGCCTTCGTGCTGGTGGTCTGCGCGAACAGCTGCACGGCGCCGAAGGAGAGCGCCAGCGCGATCGGCGTGATGACGGCGGCCATCCGCACCGCGGCGGCGCGCGACGAGGCGGCGGCCAGGCCGCCGGCGACCGGCGAGAAGCGGCGCAGCGGCGCGCCCAGCACCCGGACGCCGGCGCGGGCGATCCACGGCCCGAGCAGCGCCACGGCCCACATCAGCGAGATCACCAGGCCGGACAGCGAGGACTGCGCCGCCTGGCCGCCGGCGGCGAAGGTCAGCACCAGCATCGCCGCGCCCAGCACCACGAACACCAGGCCGGTGACGACCCGCCACCGCGGGAGCCGGGTGGGCTCGACGGCGGTCTCGCCGAGCGCCTGCACCGGCCGGATCTTCGACACCCGCCGGGTGGCCAGCCAGGCGGTGCCGACCGCCGCCGCCACGGTGACCAGTGCCGAGCCGAGCACCGGGATCGGGCTCAGGGACAAGGAGGAACCGGCGGGCAGGACGCCCTGGGCGGTCATCACGGACTTCAGCAGCGCCCCGAGGCCGAGCGAGGCCACACCGCCGAGCGCCGCCGCCGGAACCGCGATGGCGGCCATCTCGCGCACGATGACCCGCCGCACCTGCCGCGGCGTGGCGCCGACGGCGCGCATCACCGCCAGCTCCCGCGTGCGGTCCCGCACCGACAGGTCCAGAAGCCCGGAGACGACGAGCAGCGCCACCAGCAGCCCCGCGCCGCCGAGGCTGCCGTACATCGCCAGCTCGTCCGCGCGGCCGGTCTGGATCCGCGGGTCCTCGACGTCGCCGCGCGCCGCGCCGGTGGCGACGGCCAGGCCGGGTGCCGCCTGCTTCAGGGCGGAGATGGAGACGTGGGCGTGGGGAGCGGGCAGGACGACGAGCGCGTCGGCGCGGTCGGGGTGGCCCGAGAGCGTTCCGGCCTGCTGTTGGGTGAAATACAGCGTCGAAGTGGGGCCGCCGTCGCTGACGCCGCAGACGCGGTAGTTCTCCGGCGCGCCACCGATCTGGAGCGCGATCTCGGAACCGGGGTGCACTCCGAGGCGGGTCGCGGAGCCCGTGTCGAGCACCACGTCGTGCGCCGACGCCGGGGCCGTGCCCGCGGCGAGCGTGGCCGGCGTCAGCTTCGCCGAGTCCCAGCCGTGGCCGGTCAGCGTGGAGGGCGTTCCCCCCGCGACGACCACCGGGACGGAGAAGTCGGCGACCGCGTCCCCGACCCCGGCCACCGCCTTCAGCGCCGCGGCCTGGGCCACCGGCACCCGGTTCTTCTCGACGAGCGGCCGGCTCTCGGACTGCTTGCTGTCACCGCTGCCCTTGACGACGGTGACGCTCTGCTTGCCGTGGACCACCGCGGCGGCGGAGGCGTAGCGGTCCAGCCGGCCGTGCGAACGCGCGCCCGACTCGATCAGCACCCCGAAGGCGCCCAGGACCATGGCCGCCACCGCGAGCGCGGTGGCGACGCCGAAGGCGATGCCCTTCCTCACAGTGTCTCCCAGCGGGTCAGGACCGCGGCGGCGGTCGGAGCGGCGAGCTCGTCGACGATGCGGCCCTCGGACAGGAACACGGCGGTGTCGGCCCAGGCGGCGGCCGCCGGGTCGTGGGTGACCAGCACGACGGTCTGGCCGGTCTGGTCGACGGCCTCGCGCAGGAGGCGCAGCACGTGGCCGGCGGTGCGCGGGTCGAGCGCGGCCGTGGGCTCGTCCGCGAACACGATCTCCGGCCGCGTGACCAGGGCCCGCGCGACGGCGACCCGCTGCTGCTGGCCGCCGGAGAGCTGGGAGGGCTTGTGGTCCATCCGCTCGGCCATGCCCACGCGGTGCACCACCTCGGTCAGCCAGCGCCGGTCGGCCTTACGGCCGCCGAGGAAGAGCGGCAGCGTGATGTTGCGCTCGACGTCCATGGACGGGACGAGGTTGTAGCCCTGGAAGACGAAGCCGACGCGGTCGCGGCGCAGGCGCGTGAGGTCGGTCTCCTTCAGCGTGCCGAGCTCGGTGTCGCCCAGGCGGACGGTGCCGGAGGTGGGCCGGTCCAGGCCGGAGGCACAGTGCAGGAAAGTGCTCTTGCCGGAGCCGGAGGTCCCCATGATCGCGGTGAAGGTGCCGCGGCGGAAGGTCCAGCTGACGTTGTCCAGAGCGGTCACGCGGCCGTAGGTCTTGGTCACGCGCTCGAGGGTCACGGCGGCGCCGCCGGGGTCGGTGCGGGCGGCGTGCTCGCCGTGCTCGCCGTGGTGGGCGCCGTGGGCGCGGGCGGCGATGGGTGTCGCGGACGAGGCGCGCGGGGCGGTCATAAACGCTCCTGCTGTCGGGGGATCGAGCGGGTTCGGATCCGGTGGATCAGGACGCCTTCGACGCTAGTTTCGGAGATCGGCCGCTCCCAGCGGCCGCAGTCCCCTCTCGGGGGTGTAGCACGCTCCACCATCGAGGTGGGGCCCACCGGGCCGACACCCCACCACCTGGGCTTTAGAGTTGGGGGGTCATGAAGATCCGCGCCGCGTTCGTCCGAGCCCTGCGCGCGACCTGGTATCTGGTCGCGGGCCTGCGCACGGTCCTGCCCGCGCTGCTCGGTGTCTGTCTGCTGCCGCTGGCGCTGCTGCTGGCGTTCGGGGTGCCGGGGCTGCCGTGGGTGGCGGGCCGGATCCGGGTGCTGACCAACATCGAGCGCCGCCGCGCCGCCCAGGTGCTCGGCCACCCGATCCGCGAGCCGTCGATGCCGCGGCCGCTGAACGCGTACCAGCAGTACTTCTCCCTGATGCGTTCGTCGGCGGTGTGGCGGGACATCGCCTGGATGGTCTTCCACGCGTTCTTCGGGCTGATCGTCGCGATCGTCTCGGTGGAGATGTGGCTCGCCATCCCGTGGGATCTGGCGCTTCCGTTCTGGTGGTGGACGCTGCCGCCGGGCACGCTCGGGGCGATCGCGCAGATCTACACATGGCCGCAGGCGATCGTCTACCCGGTCGCGACGGCCGCCGGGATCACGGTCGTCCAGCTCTGGCTCCAGCCGAGGCTCGCCCGGTTCCAGGCCTGGTACGCCGAGCGTCTGCTGGGGCCGACGCGGCGGACCGAGCTCGCGGCGCGCGTCGAGTCCCTGACGGAGACCCGTGCGCAGGCCCTGGAGGCCCACGGGGCGGAGCTGCGCCGCATCGAGCGCGACCTGCACGACGGGACGCAGGCGCAGCTGGTCGGCGCGGCGCTCCGGCTGGGGCTGGCCGACCAGACCTTCGACGCCGACCCGGAGGGCGCGCGCAAGCTGGTCCTGGATGCGCGCAGCGGTATCGAGGACGCGCTGTCGGAGCTGCGGACGGTGATCCGCGGCATCCACCCGCCGATCCTCAGCGATCGGGGACTGGCCGGCGCGGTGCGGGCGCTGGCCGCGGGGCGGCCGATGCCGGTGACGGTGGAGATCCCGGATCCGGACCGGCGTTGTCCGGCCGCGGTCGAGGCGGCGGCGTACTTCGTGGTCGCGGAGGCGCTGACGAATGTGGCGAAGCACAGCGGTGCCCGGCATGCGATCGTGACGCTGGGGCACAGCGGGCCGTACTTGACGATCCGGATTCGGGACGACGGGCGGGGCGGTGCCGATCCGACGCGGGGCAGCGGGCTGGCCGGGATCCGGCGGCGGGTGGCCGCACTGGACGGTGTGACGAGGATCGACAGCCGGAGCGACGGGAGTGGGACGACGGTGGAAGTGGAGCTGCCGTGCGGAGTGTGAGGGGCGGGGGCGTGAGCAGGCGGAGCGGCTTGAGCAGGCGAAGCAGGGTGAACGTGGGAGTGGAGCTGCCGTGCGGCTGGTGATCGCTGAGGACAACGTGCTGCTGCGCGAGGGTCTGCAACTGCTGCTGACCACGGTCGGCCATGAGGTCGTGGCGGTGGCCGGCAGCGGCCCGGAAGTGGTCCCCACGCTCCTGGAGCACCGGCCGGACGCCGCGATCCTGGACGTGCGCCTCCCCCCGGGATTCCGCGACGAAGGGCTCCGCGCCGCGATCCAGGCCCGGCAGCTGCTGCCGGGCCTGCCGATCCTGGTGCTGTCGCAGTATGTGGAGGAGACCTACGCCGCCGAGCTGCTGCGCGACGGCGCCGCCGGCATCGGTTACCTGCTGAAGGACCGCGTGGCTCGGGTATCGGAGTTCCAGGAGGCGCTTGAGCGGGTCGCCGCCGGGGGCACGGCGTTGGACCCCGAGGTCGTGTCGCAGCTGCTGACCCGGCGCGACCCGCTCGACTCCCTGACTCCGCGTGAACGCGAGGTCCTGGCCCTGATGGCGCAGGGACTGGACAACACGACGATCGCGACGACGCTGGTGATCACCGAGCGTTCGGTGAGCAAGCACATCACCAACATCTTCCAGAAGCTGGGGCTGCCGCCGGACGAGGCCGGGGACCGGCGGGTACGGGCGGTGTTGGCGTTCTTGGAGGCGGGGGCTTAGGACTCAAGGAGGATCCATCCCGCCATCGACGGCGGGCCGGTCGTCGTAGACGACGTACTCCCGCTCGACGCCGAGCACCTCGTACGCCCACATCTCATGCCCCGCCCCGTCGGCCACTTCGGGCCACTTCGGGCCACTGCTGGGCGAACTCCACCTCCACATAGGGGTACGGATCCAGCGCGTCCACCGGACGGCCCTCGTCCACGACGATGAAGTCCAGGTCTGCCGGCTCCCGCGCCGCGGGTCCGCACCACGCCGTCATCAGCATGCTGCCCCGCAGGACCAGCCCGTCGCTCCAGGGTGCGGCGGCGATCAGCCCGAGCACGTGCTCCAAGGCGGCCCGATGATGAAGGTGACGGATCCCCGCTTCCATGTCCGCGCACTATGCCGACGCGTGCCGACACGGGTGGGAGTCCCCCAGACGGGTGATGCCGACCCCGGAAAAGTTGCAGGAGTCGTTATCTTGAACTATTCGTGTCTACGTGGATAGGTTGGATCGCATGACCCCCGCCGAGGAGCTCCGCGGCGCCGGCCTGCGAGTCACGGCGGCGCGTGTGGCGCTGCTGGAGACCGTGCGCGCCGGTGACCACCTGGACGCCGACGCGGTCGCGGCCGGCGTTCGGGAGCGGGTCGGCCACGTCTCGCTGCAGGCCGTCTACGAGGCCCTGCACGCCCTGACCGCCGCGCGGCTGGTCCGGCGCATCGAACCGGCCGGCAGCCCGGCCCGGTACGAGGGCCGGGTCGGGGACAACCACCACCACCTGGTGTGCCGCGGCTGCGGTGCGGTGGTCGACGTCGACTGTGCGGTCGGCGCCGTCCCGTGCCTGGAGCCGTCCGAGGACCACGGCTTCACCATCGACGAGGCCGAGGTCGTCTACTGGGGCCTGTGCCCCGCCTGTTCCGCCCGCAGTACCCGCCCGCCAAGTTCCTGATCACCCATCGCAGAGCCGCGAGAACCGCCAGATCCGGAAGGACAGCTGAAGATGTCTGAGAACCACGGCGACATCGACGTCGACATCGACCACCGCGAAGATCCGAACGTGAGCGCCCCCGGCATGGAGGGTGCCTCGGCCGCCGGATGCCCGGTCGCGCACGGTCGTGCCGCGCACCCGACCCAGGGCGGCGGCAACCGGCAGTGGTGGCCCGAGCGCCTGAACCTGAAGATCCTGGCGAAGAACCCGGCGGTGGCGAACCCGAACGGGGCGGACTTCGACTACGCGGCCGCGTTCAACACGCTGGACCTGCCCGCGGTCAAGGCCGACATCGCGGCCGTGCTGACCGACTCGCAGCCCTGGTGGCCGGCCGACTTCGGGAACTACGGCCCGTTCATGATCCGCATGGCCTGGCACAGCGCCGGCACCTACCGGATCAGCGACGGCCGCGGCGGGGGCGGGACCGGCCAGCAGCGGTTCGCGCCGCTGAACTCCTGGCCGGACAACGCCAGCCTGGACAAGGCGCGGCGGCTGCTGTGGCCGGTGAAGAAGAAGTACGGCCAGTCCCTGTCCTGGGCCGACCTGATGATCCTGGCCGGCAACGTGGCGCTGGAGACGATGGGCTTCCAGACCTTCGGCTTCGCCGGCGGCCGCCCCGACGTGTGGGAGGCGGACGAGGACGTCTACTGGGGCCCGGAGCACACCTGGCTGGGCGACGAGCGCTACACCGGCGACCGCAACCTGGAGGACCCGCTGGGCGCGGTCCAGATGGGCCTGATCTACGTCAACCCCGAGGGCCCGAACGGCAACCCGGACCCGGTGGCGGCGGCGCGCGACATCCGCGAGACGTTCGGCCGGATGGCGATGAACGACGAGGAGACCGTGGCGCTGATCGCCGGCGGCCACACCTTCGGCAAGACGCACGGCGCGGGCCCGGCGGACAACGTCGGCCCGGAGCCGGAGCAGGCGCCGCTGGAGCAGCAGGGCCTGGGCTGGAAGAGCAGCTTCGGCACCGGCGTCGGCAAGGACGCGATCACCTCCGGGCTGGAGGGCATCTGGACCAACACGCCGACCGCCTGGGACAACAGCTTCTTCGAGATCCTGTTCGGCTACGAGTGGGAGCTGGAGCAGAGCCCGGCCGGGGCGAACCAGTGGAAGCCGAAGGACGACGCCGGCGCGGGCACCGTGCCGGACGCCTTCGACGCGGCGAAGAAGCACCAGCCGACCATGCTGACCACCGACCTGTCGCTGCGCTTCGACCCGGTCTACGAGCCGATCTCGCGCCGCTTCCTGGAGGACCCGGCGGCGTTCGCCGACGCCTTCGCCCGGGCCTGGTACAAGCTGACGCACCGCGACATGGGTCCGCTGGCCCGCTACCTGGGCCCGGAGGTGCCCAGCGAGGTGCTGCTGTGGCAGGACCCGGTGCCGGCCGTCGACCACCCGCTGATCGACGCCGCCGACGCCGCCGACATCAAGGCCCGGGTGCTGGCCGCCGGCCTGACCGTGCCGCAGCTGGTGTCCACGGCGTGGGCCGCGGCCTCCTCGTTCCGCGGCAGCGACAAGCGCGGCGGCGTGAACGGCGCCCGGCTGCGCCTGGAGCCGCAGTCCGGCTGGGCGGTCAACGAGCCCGACAAGCTCGCCCCGGTGCTGCGCGCGCTGGAGGGCGTCCAGGAGGCGTTCAACGCGGCGGCGTCCGGCGGCAAGAAGGTCTCGCTGGCCGACGTGATCGTGCTGGCCGGCGCGGCCGGCGTGGAGCAGGCGGCGAAGAACGCCGGCTTCGACGTCACCGTGCCGTTCCACCCCGGCCGCACCGACGCCACCCAGGAGATGACCGACATCGAGTCGTTCTCCGCCCTGGAGCCCAAGGCCGACGGCTTCCGCAACTACGAGGCCAAGGACTCGCGCCTGCCGGCCGAGTTCCTGCTGGTGGACAAGGCCAACCTGCTGAACCTGTCGGCCCCGGAGATGACCGTCCTGCTCGGCGGCCTGCGCGTGCTCGGCGCCAACCACGGCGGCAGCGAGCACGGCGTGTTCACCGACAGGGTCGGCACCCTGACGAACGACTTCTTCGTCAACCTGCTCGACCTGGGCACGGAGTGGAAGCCGACCTCCCCGGAGGCCACGACCTTCGAGGCGCGCGACGCCTCCGGCGCCGTGAAGTGGACCGGCACCCGCGCCGACCTGGTGTTCGGCTCGAACTCCGAGCTGCGCGCGCTGGCCGAGGTGTACGCCGGCGACGACGCGAAGGCGAAGTTCGTGGGCGACTTCGTGGCGGCGTGGGCCAAGGTCATGGAGCTGGACCGCTACGACCTGCACCAGTAGAGGTCTTGGCGGACAGTAGAAGAGGCACGGTCTGAGAGCCCTGCCCGGGAAGTCTCCCGGGCGGGGCTCTCGCCGTTCCCGCCGCTCGTTCCCGCCGTTCAGCGGTGCCGCGCCACCCAGCCCAGCTGGTCGCGGGCCTTCGCGGTGCTGAGGCAGCGTCCCGAGCCGTCGTCGCCGAGGATGTGGAAGACGTCGTAGCCGCCGGTGCGCGAGAGGGCGGCGTCCACGGCGGTGACCAGGTCGGAAGCCGCGAGCGCCGGGTAGGGAGCACCGTCGGCGCGGGTGATCTGGACGGGGTCGGCGAAGACCTCCGGGAGGGCCCAGCGGGGCCAGACGTCGTCCGGCGTGGGCCACGCCAGGCGCAGAGCGGTGACGGTCATGCCGTGGGTGTCGGCGGCGATCCGGGCGACCTGCTCGGCCAAGCGCTTGGTGACGCCGTAGAGGTCAGCGGCGTCGGGCTCACTGGTCTCGTCGATCGACCGGTCGGTCAGCGGAACCGGGGCGTCGGCGAACACGGACAGGCTGCTGATCAAGACCACGCGATCGACGCCGGCTTCGTGCGCGGCGGCCAGCGTGGCGTAGACCGAGGCGACGTTCACCTCGAACGAGCGGACGAGGTCCGGGTGCGGCCAGTCGACGTCGGAGCGGCGGCCCATCGCGGCGTGCACGACGGCGTCGACGCCGTCCAGGGCGACGGCGAGCGCCGCCGCGTCGAGGGCGCTGCCGGCGACGTGCTCGGGCGCGTGGCCGGGCTCGTAGCCGGGCTCGTAGCCGGGCTCGTGGCCGTCACCGCCCGGCGGCGCGACCGGATCCAGGACGCGGATCTCATGCCGGGCGGCCAGCCCGGGAAGCATCAGGGAGCCGACATAGCCTGAGCCCCCGACCATCAGGATACGCATTCGGTTCACGGTAGCAGGAGGTTGCGGAGGAAGGCCTCTGGGCTCTCGACGCCGTGGCCGAAGGCCGTCAACGGGCCTCCGTCACCGGTCTCTCACCAACCGGAACACGTAATCGAGCGAGCACCACGTCCCCTCGCCCGGCCGCCCATCCGGCGTCGGGCCCTCGTGCCGGCTGAACTCCACGACCAGCGGCTCCTTGACCCCGAACACCGTGTCCGCGTCGATCCACTCGCCGCCGGCGACGAACAGCTGCGTGACCAGCCGCCGATGGCCAGGCGCGCCGATCATGAAGTGCACATGCGGCGCCCGGTAGGGATGGCGACCGACACTCCGAAGGAACCGGCCGACCGGGCCGTCCTCAGGGATCGGATACGACGGCGGAACGATGGACCGGAACCTCACGCGCCCCTGGGCGTCGGCCGTGAACCGGGCCCGCAGCCGCGTCGTGTCGAGCCCTTCGACCTGGGCGTCGTAGAGTCCGTCGTCGTCCGCCTGCCAGACTTCGACCCACGCGCCCGGCAACGGCTCCCCCCGCTCGCCGGCGACGGCCAGGTCGGCGTACAGCGGCGTGCCGGGCAGGCTGGCGGCCAGGTCCGCGCCGTTCTCCGCCCGGGGCGCGCCCTCGACGAAGAACGGGCCGAGCACGGCTGACGGGGTGGCTCCAGCGGCGCGTGAGTTCGTCAGCAGATCCACCGCGCTGCTGATGCCCAGCGTGTCCGACAGCAGCACGGCTTCCTGGCGGGTGGCGTCGCTGATCTGTCCGACCCGGGTCAGGAAGTCGACGGCCGCCCGCCACTCGGCCTCGGTCAGCCCGTTGTCCGCGACGAACGCGTGGGCGTGCTCCGTCAGCGACGTCAGCAGCTGCCGGAGCCTCGCGTCCGGTGTCCCGGCGAAGCTCGCCACGACCTCGTCCCGGAGATCGGCCAGGTGCTGCCGCAGCGGATCGGCCGGGGCCGGGCGGCGTCCCGCCCAGGCGTCGTGCAGCAGGGCGCTGATTTCGTCGCGGGTCGTCGGGCGCGGGTTCGGATACGGTTCGGCGGTGGCGAGTTCGGCGGCGCGCGCCAGGTCCTCCTCCGCCATGCCCAGCTCGCGCAGGGACAGCGGGCCGCCGAGTGAGCGGATCAGGTCGTGGACGCCGGTCGCGGCGTCGGGTGCGCCGCCCAGGGCCCGCGCGACGGCTGCCATGGCCTCCGGTGCCGCGGCCGCGTTGTAGGCCATGGCGTGCGGCAGGATCACGGTGTGCGTCGCCGCGTGCTCGAGGCCGAAGGTTCCGCCGAGGGTGTGGCACAGCTTGTGGTGCAGCCCCATCCCGACGGTGCCCAGACATGTGCCCGCCAGCCACGCCGCCTGCAACGCGTCCGCGCGCGCCTCGCGGTCCCCCGGGTCGGCCGCGATCCGCGGCAGGGCGGAGGCCAGCAGCGCGACGGCGCCGGTGGCCAGCCGGTCGGTGACCGGGTCGGTCTGCGGCGCGTACAGGGCCTCCACCGCGTGAGCCAGGGCGTTGACGCCGCTGGTGACGGAGAACGCCACCGGCAGGCTCAGCGTCAGGTCGACGTCGTATACGACGCTCTGGGGCCGCAGCCTCGGGTCGCGAAGCGTCGTCTTGACGCCGTCCCGGGTCTGGCCCAGCACTGGCGTGGCCTCGGAGCCGGCGTACGTGGTCGGCACGACGACCTGGGGCAGTCCGGTCCGCAGCGCGAGCGCCTTGGACAGGCCGGTCGCCGAGCTGCCGCCCACGGCCACCAGGCAGTCGGCACCGGCTTCCCGGAGCACCTCCGAGGCCGCCTCGGTGACCTCGACCGGGGTGTGGGGCACGACGCCGGCGAACTCCGCGGCGGCCAGCGGGCCGAGGACGTCCCGGGCCCGCGCGGTGAGCTCCGTGCGCGTCGCCGTGCCGAGGATCAGGGCTCGACTTCGCCCCAAGAGCTCCACCTCGTCGCGCAGCCGGTTCAGCGTCCGCGTGCCGAAGACGACCCGCGTGGGGTGGCCGACATATGTGAACTCCCGCATCGCACTCTTCTTCCCGAAGGAGGCGGGCACGCAAACGAGCGGGGCGGGCATCAAGCCCGCCCCGCTCGTTCGAAAAGGTCGTCAGCCCGTGGGGCCGTCGGCCCGTCAGGCCGTAGCCACTCCCCCGGCGTCCCCGCCCGGCTGAATCGTTATCGCGCCCGACAGCACCGCCTGCGCCTCCGGGTGCCCGGCGGCGGCCGCGGCCTCGAACCACGGCAGCGCGTCCTCGGCCCGGCCGCTCTGCTGCAGCAGCACCGCCGTGTTCCACATCGCCGGCACGTGCCCGGCGGTCGCCGCCGCCAGGAACAGGCGCTCGGCGTCGATCAGGGCGCCGGTCTGGGCGGCCACCACGCCGAGGGCGTAAGCCCCCGAAGGGTCGCCGTTGTTCATCGCGCGCTGGAAGGCCTCGGCGGCGCCCTGCTGGTCGCCGGTGGCGAGCAGCACCTGGCCGTAGACCACCTCGGCGCCGGGGGCGTCGGATTCGCGGCCCTTCTCGGCGGCCTGGAGGGCTTCGTCGACCTCGCCGCGGGCCAGGGAGAGGAGGGCGTAGTTGACCTGGGCGTGGCCGTCGCCGTCGTCGGCGCCGCGCTTGAAGCAGGTCATGGCTTCCTCGACCTCGCCCTGCATGAGCAGGACGTTGCCGAGGTTGTTCACCGCGCGGGTCTCGCCGGCGTCCACCGCCTTGCGGTACCACTCGGCGGCCTGGGCCAGGTCGCCGCGGCGCTGGGCCAGGACGCCGATGTTGGCCATGGCCGAGCCCACTTCGGCCTCGGCGCCGCGGCGGTACCAGAACTCGGCTTCGGCCGGGTTGTCCCAGTGGTTCATGCGGCCGAGGTTCACGGCCGCCTCGGAGGAGCCGAGGGCCACGGCCTGGGTGAGCCAGGCCACTGCGGCGTCGGTCTCGCCGCGGACCGCGAGCAGGGTGCCCAGGTTGTTCGCCGCCTCGGCCTCGCCGAGTTCGGCGGCGGCGGCGTACCAGCGGACCGCGGCGTCGAAGTCGTCCTTGGCTTGGTAGACCAGGCCCAGGCCGAACATCGCGGCGCGGTTGCCGGCGGACGCGGCGGGGGTGAAGACCGCCTCGGCCTCGTCCAGCTCGCCGGCCTCGAAGGCGGTGAAGCCCGCGGCGACCTCGGGGTCGGCGTCGAAGGACGCCTGCGGCCCCTTGTTGGTCTCCAGCTCCGTCACCGCGTCGGCCCCGCCGACCTCGAGCCCGCCGGCCTCATCACGCCCGCCGAACTGCTGCTCACCCTCGGACACGCCAACCTCTCCCAATCCGCGCCACTATCCCCACCCGACGACCCTCGCCGAGGAACCACCAAAGAAAATCACACCGGACGACAACGGGAGTATCCGGCACCACCCCCGCCGCACGCCAGTCACCACTCCGTGGAAGGTCTCGTGAGCGCCTCTCCGGCGTTGAGGGTGTTGAAACCCGCCGCCCGGCGGTGAAGCGCCGGTGAATCGGGGGTGAATACGGGCCGTGGGAGGCCGCCGCGAGCCCTCCGACGGTCGCGCGCCACCCGGATACCATGGCTCTGACCTGCGGCTGTTCCCCACAAGAGTGCCAAGTCGCCGTGTCGCGCGCCCAAAACCCTCAGGTCGTGGATGATATGCGCATGCGTTCCCCCGTCACGCTCCACGGCCGCCTGTGCCGCCTGGAGCTCATGCGACCGGACCACCTCGACGGTTTGCTGTTCGCGGCCACCGCCGACCGGTCCACCTACGACTACACCTACGTGCCCAAGGACTACGACGCGGTGGTCCGGTACGTGGCCCTGGCGACCTCGGATCACGCCGCCGGCGTCGCCCTCCCGTTCACCACCATCATGATCGACCCCGTCACCGGCGAGGAACGCATCGTGGGCACCAGCCGCCTGCGCGAACTCGAGTACTGGCGGGCCGGGGTCTGGCCCCCGCGGCACGGCCACCTCAACCCCGACGGGCGCCCGGACGCCTGCGAGATCGGCTCCACCTGGCTGCACCCGTCGGCACAGCGCACCGGCATCAACACCGAGGCCAAGCTGATGATGCTGACCTACGCTTTCGAGGCGTGGGACGTGCACCGGGTCAGCCTCAAGACCGACGTGCGGAACACCCGCAGCCGCGCCGCGATCAGCGCGCTGGGGGCCCAGTTCGAGGGCATCCGCCGCGCCCACTTCCCGGCGGCCGACGGCGGGGTGCGGGACAGCGCCCTGTTCTCCATCGTCCGCGCCGAGTGGCCGGCCGCCAAGGCCAACCTGGAGGCCCGGCTCCAGCGCTACCTGGACCGCGCCGCCATGGCCGCCTTGGAGCCCGCCCTGGAGCCGGTGCGCGTCGACCCGCACCTGGTGCAGCCGCTGCACCTGGAGTCGACGGCGGTGCTGGAGACGGCCGCCGGGGCGCCGGTCGAGGCCGGCCCCGTAGTACAAGCGCCAGCCATCCCGGCGGCTTAGCATCCGAAGACCCGGGAAGCCCCGGGCGAGAAAGAAGAACCGGCGACGGGCTCACCGGGGCTCGTACAAGACCACCGACCACCCATCCGGCCCGGCCACCGACACCCGCACCTCATGCGGACCGGTGACCGGGCCGGCGACGTCATAGCCGGCCGCCGCGAGCCGTCCGGCCGCCGCCGCGAGATCCGCGACCTTCACCATGACCTGCGCCGCCCCGGAGGACTCGGCCCCGGAGGCCAGCGCCAGGCGCGCGCCGCCCAGGTCGAACTGGGCCCAGCGCTCCCCGTCCACGAAGGTGGGCTCGAGTCCGAGCACCGCCGAGACGAACCGCACCCCGCCGCCCATGTCCGCGGTCGGGAACACCGCCGCCAGCCCCAACGCCTTCTCGCCGTCCGTCATCGCGACCTCCACGCTCCCCTGATCTGACGGTGCGTCAGATTAGTGCGGCGCGGCTCACTTCGGTACCCATGACAGGTGCTGGGCGATGTGGATCCAGCCGAGGAAGGTCACGGCGTCGATCAGCCCGTGCGCCACCACCAGCGGCATCACCCGGCCCCAGCGCCGGTAGGCCCGGCAGAAGATCATGCCCATCACGAAGTTGCCGGCGAAGCCGCCGAAGCCCTGATACAGGTGGTAGGAGCCGCGCACCAGCGAGGAGGCGAGGTCGGCCTTGAGCGGCGACAGGCCGAGCTGGTCGAAGCGCCGCAGCAGGTAGCCGAGGACCACGACCTCCTCGGTGACGCCGTTGCGGAAGGCGTCCAGCAGCAGGATCCCGTCCCGGTACCACGAGGGCGGCATGGTCGTCGGGACCACGGTGGCGTTGACGCCGAGCGCGTGCGCCGCCAGGTAGAGCCCGAGCCCGGCCGTCCCGATCCCGGCCGCCAGCAGCGCGCCGCGGATCCAGTCCCGGGCCGGGTCGGCGAAGTCGAACCCGATCGTGCGCAGCGAGGCGCCCTCGCGCAGCAGCAGGTACGCCACCAGCGCCACGATCGCCACGCTGAAGCCCAGGTCCAGCACCTGGTAGGTGAAGTCCAGCCAGGGCCGCGCCGACTGCGGCGCGTTCAGCCCGGCCTTCTGGCTGCTCAGCGCCTGCTTCGCGGTCAGCTTCGCGATGATCGACACGAACGAGTACACCGCGGACTGCCCGAACGACAGCGCCAGCACGACCAGCACCTCGAACCGCAGCAGCGTCCGCCACCGGGCCGGATCGCCGCCCAGTCCCCCCGCCGACGGCACCGCGCCCTCGTCCACCACCGCCACGCCGGCTCCTCACCCTCGCCGCACTGATCGTCAACCGCTCGGCGCACCGGTCGTCAACCGGACGTCGATCGGCGCTCGGCACACTCGCCGCACCGCATCATTCCAGCCGCACCTGTGACCTCCCTGTGAACAGGGCCGCGGCACCATGATCGATCCACCGGGCGTCACCACGGACGGACCCTGAGTTACCATGCGGTAACAAACTGGACGCGGACCCCCGGGCAAACCCGGTGGTCTCTTGTCGGGGCGATCCACCGCGAACTACTGTCGCGCCAGCGGTCCCGCGCGCACACCCCTTGACCAGTCCCGACCACGGCGAACGTCAATTCTGCCGACAACCAGTTCGACGAGAGGCACCAGGAATGAACCGGCACCCCGACGCGGGCTCAGCCCTGCGGCCAGGTGTGCGCGGGCGCCCCGGTGAGCATCAGGTCCGCGTACTCGACCGTGAGCCGCTCCAGCGCCTCGGCGCGGTCCAGGCCCTCGCCGTCGACCAGCCGGTGGAAGGCCCCGGACAGCCAGGTCGAGCCGTTGCGCCCGGTCACGCAGCGGCCCTCGATCACGCCGAGGAAGTCGTCCCGGTCACGCGGGTCGATGCCCAGGGCGTCCAGGCCCCGGCGCGCGGCCGGCAGCAGGTCCCGCAGCACCAGGTCGCGCACCGGCACCGGGCCGGGGTGGCGGTCCGCACGCCAGGCCAGGTCGGCCCGCAGGCCGAACCGGGCCGCGGTGTGCAGGTTGCGGGCCGCGTCGGCGAACAGCAGGTGCCGCCAGACCGGGTCGGGGTCGTCCATCATCGACTTCACGCAGCCGTAGAAGAAGGCCGCGTTGGCCAGGACGTCGACGACCGTGGGCCCGGCGGGCAGCACCCGGTTCTCCACCCGCAGGTGCGGCTTGCCGCGGGCCACGTCGTAGACCGGGCGGTTCCAGCGGTAGACGGTGCCGTTGTGCAGCCGCAGCTCCGGCAGGTGCGGCACACCGCCCTCGGCCAGCACCTTCTCCGGGTCCTCCTCCGAGGAGACCGGCAGCAGGGCCGTGAAGTACTTCAGGTTCTCCTCGAACAGGTCCACCGGGGAGGCGATCCAGCGCTCGCCGAACCAGACCCGCGGGCGCACGCCCTGCGCGGCCAGCTCCTGCACCCGGAAGTCGGTGGCCTGCTCGAACAGCGGGATCCGGGTCTCGGCCCACAGCTGCCGGCCGAACAGGAACGGCGAGTTGGCGCCCAGGGCGACCTGCACCCCGGCCACCGCCTGAGCGGCGTTCCAGGCCGGCGCGAAGGTCTCCGGGGAGACCTGCAGGTGGAACTGCACCGAGGTGTTGCAGGCCTCGGGCATGATCGAGCCGAAGGTGGTGCGCAGGTGCTCAACGCCGTCGATCTCGACCAGGAAGTCCTCGCCGCGGACCTGCGCGATCTCGTCGTTGAGCAGGAAGTAGCGGTCCTCGTGCGAGAAGTTCTCGACGACCATGTGCTCCTCGTCCAGCGTCGGCAGGATCCCGATCATCAGGATCCGGGCCCCGGCCGCGCGAGCCTGCCGGTCGGCGTAGGCCAGCGAGGTGCGCAGCTCCTCGGCGAGCTCGGAGAACACCGTGCCGACCAGCTTGTGCGGGGCGATGTTCACCTCGAGGTTGAACTGGCCCAGCTCGGTCTGGAAGTCCCGGCTCGCGATCCGCGACAGCACGTCCTGGTTCACCATGACCGGGCGGCCCGTCGGACCCACCAGGTCCAGCTCCAGCTCCACGCCCATCAGGGTGCGACCGCGCTCGAACCGGTCCTCGGCGAGCATCCGCCGGAACACCTCGAACCCCGCGCGCAGCCGTTCCCGGAACCGCGTCCGGTCCGCCCCGGTGAACTCGGTCGCGACCACACGCTCGCCCACAGGCGCGCCCCCTCATCCTCACCCGCGGCCCATCCGCGGGAAGCCCGACCCTACCGACCCGCGGCCCGGGTCCTGCGACCCCTGATCAGGGGACGAGGCGCGGGCCCCGGGCCGACACTCCAACTCACATTACTGTCGGACATTCACCGACGAAAGGGATCGTGACCACCGTGGCAGGCCGGCATCGGTCCTATGACGGACCCAGCAACACTCCGCGTCGCAACACCAGCGGCTCCAGCGGCTCCTCGTTCCCCACCGGACTCGTCGCCGTGGGAGCCGTCCTCGTGCTGGCCGCCGGCGGCGGCTACGTGTTCTACACCAAGAAACACGAGGCCGGCACCGCCTCGACCGGCCAGAGCTCGACCAGCGTGGACAGCGCGTCGTGCCCCGGCGGGAGCACGACGCTCAACGTGGACGCCAGCCCGGACATCTACAGCGCGGTCAAGACCGTCGCCGACGGGATGACCGGCTGTGTGCACGTCAACGTCACGAGTGCGGAGTCCGCGGCCGTGGGGGCGTTCCTGGCCGGCACCGCCAAGGGCGGCGACGTCACCAGCGCGCCGGACGTCTGGATACCCGACACCGGCATGTGGCTCGACCTGGCCCGCGCCCAGGGCGTCAAGACCCTGGTGGACAATCCGACACCGGTCGCCGTCAGCCCTCTGGTGATCGGTGTGCCGAAGCCGGTGGCGGACGCCAACGGGTGGCCGGGCAAGCCGTTCGGCTGGGCCGACCTGCTGGCGAACTTCAAGAGCAACAAGATGCAGACCGCGGTGCCGGATCCGAGCAACTCCGGGCCGGGCCTGGCCGCGATCACGATGCTGCGCGGGGCGGTGCTCACGCCGGCCGGCACCGACAAGGCCAAGCAGCAGCAGGCGCTGCAGAACCTGACGCTGGTCTACCGGGTCATGAGCAACACGGTGGCCAGCAGCATGAGCTCCCTGCTGACCGATCTGCCGAGCAAGGGCGCCACGGCGGCGTCCTCCGGCGGCATCGCCGCGTTCCCGGCCACCGAGCAGAAGGTCGCCGCGTACAACACCGCGAGCCCCAGCACGCCGCTCGTCGCGCTCTACCCGTCCGAGGGCACGATGATGATGGACTACCCGTTCTCGATCCGCTCGGGTCTGGACGCCGCGCACGCCAAGGCCGCGGCCGACTTCCAAACGCTGCTGCACAGCCCCTCGGCGGTGAACACGCTGCAGAAGGCCGGGTTCCGCGACCCGAGGGGCGCCGCCGCCGGGATCCTCACGCCCGCCGACGGCGTCAACCCGGCGCTGCCGGCCCTGGCGCCCGCGGACACCACGCACACCGCGGCCAGCACGTCGCTGGCGATCTGGAACACCACCAGCGAGCAGACCCGCGGCCTGGTCGTGATGGACGTGTCCGGGTCCATGGGGCTGAGCGTGCCGGGCCAGACCGACCCGGCCACCAAGACCCCGCTCACCCGGCTGCAGATCACCTCGGCCGCGTGCCTGGCCGGTCTGCCGCTGTTCGGCAACAACTCCGAGCTGGGGCTGTGGACGTTCACCACCAAGTCGAAGGCCGACGGCGGGGGGACGGTGCACCAGGAGGTGGTCCCGATGGGGCCGCTGTCCGCCCCGACCGGGCAGTATCCCGACCGGCGCGCCGCGCTGAACGCCGCGCTGCAGCAGCTGTCGGTGCAGCCGGGCAGCCGCAACGGGCTGTACGACACGATCCTGGACGCGTACAAGACGGTGCTCAACGGCTGGGCCGAGAACAAGTCCAACGCGATCGTCGTGTTCACCGACGGCAAGGACGACGGGCTGAACAGCATGTCCGCCGACGCGCTGATCGGCAAGCTCAACGCGCTCAAGGCGGCCAACCCCGGGCACACCGTCCGGGTCATGGTGGTCGCGCTGGGCAGCGGCGTGGACCTGTCGACGCTCTCGAGGATCACGGCCGCCGCCAACGGCCAGGCCCTGCACGCCGAGACGCCGGCCGACATCGGCAACGCGGTGATCGCCGGGTTCGCCGGGCGGCTGACGGACCACTGAGCACGCTGGAGCTTGCCGGCTCGCCCCCCGAGCCGGTAAGCCTCACCTAAGGAGCCGCGGACTCCGGGTAATCCCTAGTAGAACTCTGAGCGACGAACCCACACTGTCCGCGACACGTCTAGTCAGTAGTGACTACGAAAAGGGGCCCCGGCGACGCACCAGAGCACTACCTTCCCCGAATGTCCGAGTCACATGAGCGGAATTCCCTGCGCCGGGGCGTGTGACGCGCGACACTTGGAGCACTGGTTCAGACCACTCGGCGGACGCAAGGGCGACCGCCCCGACCGCGAAGAAGTACGACCATGACGACGACGACCGCTCTCCGGCCGAGTTCCGCGCACAGCTGCCACCACCACCCCAGTTGCCCGGGCGCCGCCGCCCCGGACCGGGACGCGGCGCTGGTGCTGGTCGCCCACCCGGAGCAGGGCTGGTCCCTGCTCTGCAACGGGATCGTCCTGTTCGACGACACCGGCGAGCTGCTCCCGGACGGCCGCGCCATCGCGCCGCACCGGCCGACGGACCAGGCCGCGGCCTGAGAGCCGACGTCGCGCGGGCCGGTCGGCCGCCACAGCCGACCCAGGCCGACCCAGGCCGGCCCAGGCCGACCCAGGCCCACAGCTCCACACTGAGACACCGAGACACGGGGAGCACGGGGAGCAGCGGGGAGTACAGGGGCGCACCTCGCCCCCCTCTCGTCGACGATGATCGCGCGGGCCTAAGCTGACTCGATGACCGAGCCGACCGCCGCCGATCCGAATCCCGCCGCGCCCGCCGCGCCGACGCTGCTGTTCGTCATCGGCCCCCCGGCCGTCGGCAAGATGACCGTGGGCGCCGCGCTCGCCGCGCACACCGGCTTCAAGCTGCTGCACAACCACATGACGATCGAACCCCTGCTACGCCTGTTCTCCTACGAATCGCCGCAGTTCCAGCGTCTGAACCACGGATTCCGCGAGCAGATCCTGCGCGAGGCGGCGGGCAGCGATCTTCCGGGCCTGATCTTCACCCTCGTGTGGGACTTCGACGACCCCGAGGACGGCAAGCTCGTCGAGCAGTACTCGCGTCCGTTCGCCGAGCGCGGCGGCCGCGTGCTCTTCCTGGAACTCGCCGCCGACCAGGACGTCCGCCTGATCCGCAACGGCGGGGCCACCCGGCTGGCCGAGAAGCCCTCCAAACGCGACCTGGAATGGTCGGCCGAGAACCTGCGGAAGTCCGACGCCGCGCACCGCCTCAACTCGATCGACGACTTCGCGCACGCTCCCGAGACCCATCTGCGCGTCGACAACACGCATCTGGAGCCGGAGGACGTCGCCAAGCTCGCCGCGGCTCACTTCGGGCTCTGAATCAGGGCGTCGAACCGCGCCCGATGCCGCGTGACATGGTCGGCGTTGCGGAGGTAATAGGCGTCGTGGCCTTCGGCGACGTGGCGGGAGAAGGCGGGGTGCCCGGCGGCGGCCTGGGCCCGCATGAAGTCCACGAGCTGGTGCAGACGCGCGATCACCGTGTCCACCAGGGCTTCGCGGTCGGCGGTGGCGAGATCGTAGCCGTCGGCGAACAGCGCAAGACGCCGGGCCTGTTCCCCGGCCGGCGCGCCGTCCTCGACGAGCTGCACGAAGCGGTAGGCGGCGTAGGCGACGTCCCAGACACGCGGCGCGGGATGCGCGGTGTCGAAGTCGATGAACGCCACTGGCCGGCCGTCGCGGAAGACGGTGTTGTAGGGCGCGATGTCGCCGTGGCAGATCACCTCGGCGGATGCGCGGGGCGGGAGGTACCAGACGGCGGCCGGCGGTGGCGTGAAATCCAGGGTCGCATCGTGAAGGTTGCGGAGCAGGACGGCGACTTCGGTGAGGGCCTCGTCCGAGACCTGCGCCTCGGAGCCCGGGACGTCGCCCGCGACGAAGTCCACGATCTCGCGGCCCTCGGCGTCGAAGCCGTGGACACGCGGGGCGCCCGCGAAGCCCTTCGCCTCAAGGTGCTCCAGCAGCGCGTGCACGGCCGGGGTCCACTCTCCCGCCGGCCGGTGGACCCGGTCTCCGATCCGCGTCACGGTGTTCACACCGCCGGTCAGCTGCTGCTCGTCCATGGGGCGATGATCGCATGCTCTGGGGCCTGTTATCGCAGGAGTTTCCCAGTGCCTCTCGAACCGCTACCCTGAGCACCATGTTCGTCACCTCTCTTGCGTAGGGACACAGCGTTGACCGCACCGGCCGTCGGCCGAGTGACGGTCCATCGGTGTCCCCGCAGGCCTCTTATGGTGAGGAACAACTCCCGTGTCTTCGTATATGGCGGTACTCCGCCTTCCCTTCGCCGCGCGCACTTTCGCCGCGGCTCTTGTCGGGCGGCTGTCGTACGGCACCGTCTTCCTGTCCCTGACCCTCGCGTTGACCAGCGCCACCGGCTCGGTGGGGCGGACTGGTGCGGTGGTCGCGGTGTTCGCGCTCGTGATCGCCGGGTTGGCGCCGCTGCGGGCACGGTTGATCGATCGGCACGGCGCACGCCGCGTGCTGATCCCGCTGTCGCTGGCCTACTCCGGTTCGCTGCTGGGCCTCGCGGCGGCGACGTGGCGGCCCGGGACCCCACTGTGGGTGCTGGAGGGGGCCGCGGTGGCGGCGGGGGCGACGGCCCCGCCGCTGGGGCCGACGATGCGGACTCTGTGGCGCGCGATGTGCGGCCGGGATCGGGCCCTGATGCAGCGGGCGTTCAGCCTGGACACGGTCGCCGAGGAGGTGATCGGGGTCAGCGGTCCGCTGCTGGTCGGCCTCCTGGTGCTGGTCGTGGATCCGGCGCTGGGCCTGGTGCTCAGCGCCGGACTGGTCGCGGTCGGGACGGTCGCGATGATGGCGTCGCCGGTGGTCGGGACGGCGGCGGCGGGCCGGCCGCGTGGCTCGGCCGAGCAGCAAGAGCCGCAAGAGCCGCAGGAACGACGGGAGCAGCCGGCCCCGGCGCCGCGTGCCGGCCTGTTCCGCAGGCGCGGCCTCCGCACCGACCGGACCGCCTCCCAGCGCCCCCTCGCCCGCATCCTCGAGCCCGTGGTCGCCGCCACCGGCGTGGGCCTGGGCCTGGGGGCGCAGAACCTGGTGATCGTGGCCTTCGCGGTGCAGCGGCACCAGACGTCGGCGATCGCCTGGGCCGAGGCGGGCATGTCGGTCGGCAGCATCGTGGGCGGCCTGGTCTACGGAGCCGTGACCTGGTCGGCGCCGGCCCGGACACGACTTCCGCTCCTGACCGCCGCCCTCGGCCTGTGCGTCGCCGCCACGGGCCTGGCCCCGAACGTCTGGGCCCTGACCACCGCCACGACCGTCACCGGCCTGTTCATGTCACCCCTGATGGCCTGCGCCTACCTGGTCGCCGACGAACTCGCCGCCGAGGACGCCCGCACCGCCGCCGGCGCGTGGGTCAACAACGCCTTCAACGCCGGCTCCTCCGGCGGCTACGCGGCCATGGGCACCGCTCTCGCCCGGCTGCCGCTGGGCTGGTGCTTCGCCGTCGCCGCCGCGCCGATGCTGGTCGCCGCCGGCGTGGCCCGCGCGTGGCAGCCGCGGGTCAAGGAGGCGGCTCCCGCCCCGGAGGCAGGGGTGGACGTGGCCGAGGCCGTGCCGGTCGCCGTCCAGTAACCTGCCTGCGAGATTCGCCACCGCCGATCCGACGACTCGCACCGGCGCTACGTGTGCGGTGACGCGGAAGTCGACTCACGTGGTGTCGGCGCAACTCGCGATCGGCTTACTGGTGCAGCGTCGGGTCGGTCTTCGGGGGTCGGTTCACGCTGCGGTTGGGCGTGGGCGTGGGCGTGGGCGTGGGCTTGGGCTTGGGCGCGGGCTTGGGCGCGGGCGTGGGCGCGGGCTTGGGCTTGGGCGCGGTGGTTGTGGGTGTGGTGCTGTGGAGCGTCGGCGGGTTGCTGTTGTGGTGGCTT
>NZ_BAAAQM010000066.1:0-59686 GCF_039531675.1 Catenulispora subtropica | reverse complement strand
CTGACACCGCCTGCCCGGTGTGATGGGCTTCGCCCGCCGACGCGACGGGAAGACCGGAACCTCAGTTTTCAAGAAGCCAGGCACCGGCACCGCTTCAAGGCCGCTTCTTAGCCGGCGGCGGCTGGGTCCCGGGCATCTCCGAGGATGAACGAGCATCCACTTGTACTGATATCAGTGCTCGGCGGCCCATGCTTGATCACGATTGGATCACGAGCAGCAACCCCTGTTCTGACCGGACGTCATAGCGATCGGGACCACCGATCACCCAGGGGAGGACGTCATGCAGGAGCGGAACGACGACCACAGAGAGCCGCCGTCTTACGCTTTGCGCGATTCCTACCCGCGGCGGGCGGATGGATACCGGCCAGCGCGCAACCAGCCCTCGCCGCCGCAACCACGCAGGCGCACCGGGTTGATCGCCACGACTGTCGTCTTGGTTCTGTTTGCCGGCGGCGCCTTCGGTGTCATCGCGACTGGCGTCCTCAAGCATAAGAACGCTGAGCCCTCGGCCGGAGGCACGGTTAGTACACCAAGCACCGTCGCAACGACGCCGACGTCGCCAAGCAACTCACCGACGCCGCCGCAGGCATCCTCCACATCCGAGCAGCTACCTGCCTATGTTTCGACGCCTCCCGCCGACTTCGTCGCCGGGACGTTTTACACATACGTCGATAGCGCACCAGCGCAACAGGCCCCTATGGACATGGTCAACGAGGTGTTCGCCTCCCCGTCGATCAGGGCGAACTACTGGGACGGAACCGGGCATCCGACCGCTGCCGCACTATGTGGCGCTACAGCGCCGAACCTTGCAATGGTCAGCAGCCCGGCGGACGCGGCGAAGACTGGGATTCGTGTCGTCACGGTCAACCTCTTCGACAAGGGACAGCTCGCACCACAGCAGGCACAGGTCTCCGTCGATCAGGCCAAGGGGCTGATCACCAAGATCGAGTGTGTGCCGAGTGCGCTGCCGAGCTTCCCGGGAGCCAAGATCCTCGCTCAGCACTTCGGGGCGGACATCTACCAGCAGGCGCAAGGCGGAACCTCGCCCACCACTCCGGCACCGACCTACGCCCCCACGTCTGCGAACGCGACCGTCGGGCCGTGGCTCAACTTCGAGACGTCCGTCTGCGCTCAGTACCAGCCGACCAGCTGGATCTTCTATCCGATCGCTGTCACCAGCAGCGGTGCCGCCTGGCGCTTCAGCCGCGACGGCATCGACGCCAGGCAGGAAGTCTTCGTCGACCCGACGACCGAGCAGATCGAGCGCACCCTTTGCTCGGGATTCCCCGACATCCCCGCCCCGGACAGGGCAGCCGCCGGGAAGAAGCCTGGGGACGGTCTCTACGATCCGGCGACGTTGCTGGTGAAGAACGTATTCGCTGCCTATACCTACGAGCGCACCCAAATCAGTGCCGGCGCTCACCCGACCGACGAGGTCGCCCCCTACTTCATCTCCAAGGCAGCCTTCGACAACGCGCTCAGCAGCACCGGCCCGGCGCCGATGCTCTGCAGTAAGGCGGTCGGCGAGGCGCTGCCCGTTGCGAACGGCGTGGTCTCGGGATCGACGGAGACCATCAAACTGGCTCTGTCGGCTGGAGGTCCGCCCGGCCGCAACACCAAGACGCTCGGCAAGGCCGTCGTTGCCGTCGACCTCACGACCATGAAGATCAAGAGCGTTACCTGCAAATGACCTGCGAACTCCCCGAATCCTGACACCTGTCGAGAGTCGAGCGTTCCGAGCCGAATGACGCCGGCGGCAATCACATCGCCGCCGGCACGGCTGGTTCCGATCGTCGCGGTCGCCTGCCACGTGGTCTCCAGGGCGGCGATCACGAACACCGGTCACTACTGAGTGCCGAGTCCGTCGAAGGTCGCGTACTGTCCACTCAGCTTGGTGACCGTGATGGTGTGGCTGCCTGCGGAGAGGCCGGCGGCGCTGTAGACGACGGTGTTCGAGTGGCGTTGGCCGTCGGCGGGCACGGTGCTGACGGTCTGCTGCGTGCCGCCGTCGATCGTGATGCCGATGGTCCCTTGGTCTGTGTACTGCTCGCCGAAGACCTCGATGAATGGGCCGGTGAAGGTGGCGGTCGCCGTGGAGCCGTTCGTGGTGGCGTAGTGGATGTCGTCGCCATAGTCGCCCAGGCCGCGGTTGGCGTTGTACGCGAAGCCGCTGTAGGTGATCGAGGAGTCGGTGTCGTTGAGGCGGTGGATCGGCGGCAGTGCGAAGGCGAAGCCGTCGAGGGTGGCGTACTGGCCTGAGAGCTTGGTGACCACGATGGTGTGGCTGCCAGGGTTCAGTCCGGTGGCGGTGAACACCGGGACGTTGGAGTGCCGCTGCCCGTCGGCGGGGACGGTGTTCGCAATCTGCTGAGAACCGCTGTCGATGGTGATTCCCAGGGTGCCCTCGTCGATGTACTGCTCGCCGAGGACCTCGATCAGGCTGCCGGTGAAGGTGTAGGTGGCGGTGGCCCCGTTCGCGGTCGCGTAGTGGATGTCGTCGCTGTAGTCGCCGAGGCCGCGGTGGGAGCTGAGGGCGAAGCTGTTGTAAGCGATCGATGGATCGGTGTCGTTGGTGCGCAGTGTCGGTGGCGCGGTGTCGGCGGTGCCGAATCCGTCGAGCGTCGTGAACTGGCCGGAGAGCTTGGTGACCACGATGGTGTGGGCACCGGGACTGAGGCCGGCGGCTGTGAAGACCGGTACGTTCGCGTGGCGCTGCCCGTCGGCGGGGATCGTGTCGGCCGTTTGTTGGGCGCCGCCGTCGATGCTGACGCCGACCGTGCCCTGGTCCGTGTACTGCTCGCCGAACACCTGGACGAAGCCGCCGGTGAACGAGTAGCTCGCTGTGGAGCCATTGGCTGTCGCGTAGTGCACGTCGTCGCCGAGGTCGCCCGTGCCGCGGCCGGCGGAGTATGAGAAGCCGCTGTAGGTGATCGACGGATCCGTGTCGTCGATACGACCGGTGACCCAGATCTGCGAGGCGGACGTTCCGGCGGGGACCGTCACCACGAGGAAGCCGCTGGACAGGCGTTGGATGTCGGAGGCGCTGATCTGGGTGCTGCCAGCGTATATCAGAGTACTGGAGGTGAATCCCTCGCCACCGATCAGCACCTGGTTCGCGCTCGACGTCGGTGACACGTAGTACGCCTTGGGAGCGAGCGGCGTGTGCCCGGCGGTCACGCCCGCGCCGGAGATCAGGTTCGCCGGGATGTCACCGGGACCCGGGGCCGCGGAGATCGTCGTGTTGCCGCTGGCATGGGTATCGGTCGCCGCACTGCACACGTAGCTTCCATACGGCGCCGAGAAGTAGTTCCCGCTGACCCAGATGTGCCCGGTCGAGGAGCAGCCGCCGGTGGCGTTCTGCCCGGCGCTGAACGCGGCGTTGCCCTGCCAGTTGATCCACTCCGAGCCGGCGTCGTCGTAGTACGTGAAGTCGGTGTTGCCGCCGTTGTAGGCGACGTTGCCGGTGGCCTGCAGTCCGTGCGCGAGGGTCTGGGCCGGGTCGGCCTGGTTGTACGGCACGGGGTTGCCGTTCGCGTCGACGTACTGCGACTGGTGGCCCTCGGCGTAGATCGCGCCGCCGTCGCTGCGCACCGTCAGGAAGTCGTGGAACAGGTTGTCGCTGATCGTGTTGTCCTCGTTGATGTTGGTCGAGTTCTGCGGCGTGCTCGCCTGGTCCACGTGGCCTTGGATCACGCCGGCCGTGATCCCGTCGTAGGGCAGGTCGTAGAGGTCGTTGTGGGTGATCGTGGTGCCCCGGGAGAACAGCAGCGTGATGCCGGCGGCGGAGGAGTAGTCGGTGCCGACGTGGTGGACGACGTTGTCCGAGACCGTCGTCCCGGTCAGGATCTCGTTGGTCCCGATCGTGTCCCCGGCCACCGCCGACGCGTTGGGCGTGCAGTTCTGCTTGATCAGCGCCGGATCGTCGGGGTCGGTGGCCGGGTGCGGGTTCGTGGGGTTCGGGTCGTGGGTGCAGCCGAGCAGGATGCCGGTGGAGGCGATGTCGGTGAACTCGTTCCCTGAGATCAGGGTGTCGGTCGACCCGTACATCACGCTCAGGCCCGCGCCGCCGAGTTCGGCGAAGCGGTCGCCGCTCAGCGTGATCCGGTTCGCGGCGCTGAAGGCCACGTTCGCCAGCGGCTGCGTCAGCGAGCCCCACGGGCATGAGCCGTAGGGGTTCGAGAAATGGCACATGGCCTGGTTCGTGGCGCCGGTCATCCGCAGATTGCTCTGAACGTCGGCGAACCCGGCCGAGGACGAGGGGCCGTTCCAGGTGGCGTAGGAGAACTGGAGGCCGCTGAAGGTCAGGTCGTGCAGCGGCGTGGCCAGCGTGCCCGCGCCCTGCACCAGCGACTCCAGGCGGGGGAGTTCGACGTCCAGGCTGCTCATCTGCTGGCCGGCGGCGGGTTGGTAGTACAGCGTGTTCGCGGCCGCGTCGAGGAACCACTGTCCGGGGTGAAGCAGGGTTCGAGCGTTCTCGATGAGGGCCGGCATGGTGCTGGGGTTCATCGACGGCAGGCCGCCGCTTCCCTGGCTGAACGCGGACCGGGCGGTGACGTCGGCCCAGCACGGCTGCGTCATGGTCAGCGTTCCGGCCGAGTAGGCCGCCACGCGGCAGCGGGACTCGGTCCACGAGCCGTTCGCCGCCGGATAGTCGAATTCGATCCCTGCGATCTGCGCCGCGGTCAGCTGGCCGAACCAGCTCGTGGCGGCGCTGTCGCCGCTGATGGTGTAGCCGGTGGAGGTGCCCGACCATCCGCCGCGGAAGCCCAGGGCTCCGGGACCGGCTTCGGCGATCGGCGCTTCACGGCCGTTCACGTACAGCTGCCGCGTGGCGCTCCCCGCCGGTACCGGCGCCGACCAGACACCCGAGGTGCCGACCTGGGTCCAGTTCGTGACCTGCGACGCCCCGGAGATCACCGGGTGCGCTCCCGCCGCGGCCCGCCACACCACGGGATGGCCGCCGCTGCCCGAGTCCGTCGGGCCGAACGCCCAGGTGGCCGTGAGCCGATAGGTGCCGTCGCCGACCACGACGGTGACGTCGGCGCCGGTGGTCGAGGGGGACAGGCTCCGCACGGCGCTCTGCGCACCGGCCAGCGAGCACGGAGCCGCCTGGGTGCACGCCGAACCCGAACCGGTCGGGGAGGCGTACAACGTCGCGGAGGTGGCGGCCGACGCGTGTCCGGGGACGAACACGGCCGTCGCGGCCGCGAGGAGGGCGGCGCCGGCTCCGGCGAGCCGCCGGGGGTGAGGGGATGTCACGTGAGCAGCCTCCTTGGCCGTCATTCATCCGATGTAAGGGAACGAAGGACGTCGATCTCGTAGCGTGTGACGAGATCAGTGCGGAGCTGATCGCTCGGTCGAGCGGAAACATCGGATGACAGTGCGACGGGAACGGTAACTGCGGGTTCAGTCGGCGTCAATACTCGAAGCCGCCGCGAAGCGCCGCGCCAGGACCGCGAACGCCTCCGTGAGTTCGGCCGGGCCGACCACCTCGACGGCGGCGTCGAACGTGCCGAACGCCGCCGCCAGGCTCGGCCAGGACCACGAGCCCAGCACGAGCCGGCACCGGTCCGGGCCGGCCTCCTCGACGCCGCCGTCGCGGGTGTAGCCCGCCACGACGGCGGCGGGCAGGTCGAGGATCACCTCGCCGCGACAGGGCCAGGCGCCGGACTCGTCCGCGCCCCGGAACCGGGCCACGACGAAAGCGGACGCGTCTCCGCCGGGCACCTCGCGCGGCGCGAAGCGTGGTCCGGTGGGGGTCCGCGGGGTGAGCCGATCGGCGCGGAAGATGCGCCAGGCGGAGCGATCGAGGTCCCACGCGACCAGATACCAGCGCCCGGCCCAGGCCAGCAGGTGGTGCGGCTCCACCTTTCGGGGCGCCGGACCGGCGGGATCGTCGTCCGACACCCCGGGGGCGGCGTAGTCGAAGCGCAGCACTTCGCGGGCCCGCACAGCCGCGCTCAGCGCGGCCAGCACCCGGCTGTCGACCTGCGGGCCGGGCCGGTCGGCGGGGTCCGCCACCGTGGCGACCCGCAAGGCGTCGATGCGGTGGCGCAGACGGGCCGGCATGACCTGGCGGACCGTGGCCAGCGCGCGGGCGGCGTCCTCGGCGATGGCGGCACCGGTGGCGGAGGCGGTCTGGAGCGCGACGGCCAGCGCGACGGCCTGCCCGTCGTCGAACAGCAGCGGCGGCAGCTCCGCGCCGGCCCCCAGCCGGTAGCCGCCGTCGGGACCCTTGATGGCCGCGATGGGATAGCCGAGCTCGCGCAGCCGGTCGACGTCGCGGCGCACCGTGCGCGGGCTGACCTGCAGTCGTTCGGCCAAAGCGGCACCCGGCCAGTCCCGGCGCACCTGGAGCAGGGACAGCAGAGCGAGCAGGCGCGCTGAGGTCGTCGACATGAGATCGATTCTGCCCGAGAAGAGGACACAGCCTGACCTCTACCGCTGGAAGTGTGCTCCTCGAAAGCCCTGTACCACCTCGAAAAGACAAGGAACCGCCATGTCCGTCGACGTTGTGACCCATCTGAACTTCCGAGGCGAGGCCCGCGAGGCGCTCACCTTCTACCAGTCCGTCTTCGCAGGCGACATCGCGCTCGTCACTTACCAGGACGCCGGGAACGTCACCGACCCCTCCGAAGCCGACCAGGTCATGTGGGGCCAGGTCGCCGCCGACAACGGCTTCCGCGTGATGGCCTACGACGTGCCGTCGCGGATGCCGTGGAACCGCGGCGAGAACAGCTTCTTCGTGTCGCTGCGCGGCAAGACCGCCGAAGAGGTCACCGCGCACTGGGAGAAGCTCAGCGACGGAGCGACCGTCGTCCAGCCGCTCGGCCCGGCGCAGTGGGCACCCCTGTACGGCATGCTCGTCGACCGCTTCGGCATCACCTGGGTCGTGGACGTCGTCAACCGATGAGCGCCTGCGCCTGCACGGTCGCGGCCGCGAACCGCTCGGCCGGGTCGGCGCCGGCCGTCAGCACGTCGTGCATCGCCGCGGCGGTCATGTCCTGCACGGCGCGGAACCCTCCGAACACCGCTCCCCGCGTCGCCGGGGAGTCCGTGGTCGCGCGCAGCTGTTCCAGGGCCGCGAGGTGATGGGGCCGCTCGGCGTACCAGCCGTCAGCGTGTAGCCGCGCGATCGCGGTCTCCGTCAGCGGGACGAACGCCCGGGAGTCGGCCTGCTCCGCCGGCTCGGCTCCCGGTGCCGCCAGATACTGCAGGAACGCCAGCGCCCCGTCGGTGACGTCCTCGTCGAGCCGGTCGGCCAGCCACAGCGAGTCGCCGGCGACCAGGTTCCCCGCGAACGGGACCCGGTCGTTGTACGGCATCGGCGCGGCCACCGCCTCGAAGCCCGCCGCCCGGGCGGCGCGCATCACCGGCCCGGCCTCCACCGAGGAGTTCAGCATCAGAGCCACGCGCTGCTCCGCGAAAGCGTCGAACACGCCCTGCCAGCCCATCGGCGCCCCGGTGTAGAAGAACGCTCCTTCGCGGTGCAGGCGCTGCCACCAGGTGACGAACTCCAGCATCTCCGCTCCGGCCAGGCCGACCTTCTCGGCCGGGCCGGACCGGCCGTTGTCGGGCTCGGCGAGCAATCCGCCCTGCTGGGCCACCGACTGCTCGAAGAACCAGCTCTGGTTCGGCCACGCGACACCGTGCTCCGGCCCGCCGCGCAGCAGCGCCAACGCCGAGCACGCCCGCTCGACCTCGGCCCAGGTCCGCGGCGGCGCGGCCACCCCGGCCGCGGCCAGCAGCGTCATGTTCGCGTACAGCACGGTCGTCGACGGATTCCGCGGCATCGCCAGCAGCTCGCCGTCGAACGTGTACGCGGCCCGGGCGTTCGGCAGCAGATCGCCGACCACGACCGGGACCCCGAGCACCTCGCTCCGGCCGCCGATCGCCGCCTCCAGGGACCGGAACAGCGGCGCGCCGTCGGCGGCCCGCGCGTCGCGCGCCTCCTGCGTGAACGAGTACTGATAAGCAGCCACCTGCGGCGCCCGCCCCTCGGCGACCGCCGCCGCCATCTCCTTCGGGACGAACCGCACATCCACCCCCCGCACCCGCACCTCGAACTCCGGATGCTCACGATTGAACTCCTGGGCCCGGCGCATCGCCGGCGCGGTCAGTTCCGGCAGCAACGGCCAGTGGTTGAGCCAGACTTCGAGGGGGCGGGGTCGGTTCATCGTCGTCGTCGATCCTCTCCGGCTGTGCGCAGGCATCATTACCACCTTTCGCCGCCGCCGCCCCGCCCCGCATCTTCCGAATTGCCGCACACCCGAAGATGCCGCCCGCCGCGCCGCCGCCGGAGCATGAGCGCATGACAGTGACCGAAGACGTCGCCTCCGGCGCGCGGCCCTGGGCCGACGACGAATACGTGTTGCGCACCCTCACCTCGCCCGAGGAGGAACTCCTCGTCGACGCCGTCCTGGCCGACGCCTTCGGCCTGGAGGGGCTGGCCGCCGGCCCGCCGGAGTTCTCGGTGTTCGAACCCGAGCGCAACGCGCTCGTCGAGTTCGAGGGCGAGCCGGTCGCCAACGTCGGCGTCTTCACCCGCGATCTCATCGTCCCCGGCGGGCGCATGGCCGCGGCGCACATGACCCGCGGCGGGGTGCGGCAGACCCACCGCCGCCGCGGCCTGATGACCCGCCTGATGAACTACCACCTGCGGACCGCCCGCGACGAGCACGGCGAGGCGCTCGCGGTGTGGTGGGCCAGCGAGGCGAAGATCTACCGCCGCTACGGCTGCGGTCTGGCGGCCCGCAACGTCGGCCTGGCCGTCGACTCGCGCGAGGCGCGGATCCCGGACCTGCGCGCCGGCGGCCGGCTGCGCGAGAGCGAGCCGTCGGCGGCGGCCGAGGACATCCGCCGCGTCTACGAACGCGTCCTGCCGCACCGCCCGGGCTGGTCCAGCCGGGACCGCGCGACCTGGGCCATGCTGCTGGCCCAGCTGCCGATGGAGATGCGGCAGGGCTACTCCGCCCAGCGGGCGCTGCTGTACCAGGACTCGGACGGCATCCAGGGCTACGCCCTGTGGCGCCGCAAGAACGAGTGGACCGGCGACATCCGCGGCGGCGAGGTGAACGTCGGCGAGGTGGTGGCCGCGACCCCGGACGCCTACGCCGCGCTGTGGGACTTCCTGCTGTCCGTCGACCTGACCCGTACCGTCCGCCTGGACTTCGCCTCCGCCGAGGAGCCGCTGTTCCTGCTGGTGAACGAGCCCCGGGCCCTGCACGCGACGGTGAGCGACGGCCTGTGGATCCGGATCCTGGACGTCCCGACCGCCCTGGCCGGCCGCCGCTACAGCGCCCCCTTGGACGTGGTCCTGGAAGTCCGCGACGACATGCTGCCGGAGAACACCGGCCGATGGCGTCTGACCGTCGGCGCCGACGGTGTCGGGCGGTGCGCCGCCACCTCCGACGCACCAGACCTGAGCTGCGACATCGGTGTGCTCGGCGCGGCCTACCTCGGCGGCACGCCGCTCGGCTGGTCGGCCGGCGCCGGCCGTATCAGGGAACTGCGGCCGGGCGCGCTGGCCGCCGCCTCCGCCGCCTTCAGCTGGCCGACCCAGCCGTCCGCGCTCGGGATCTTCTGAGCCCCCGTCCCCGCAAAGCAGGAAGGTCCCGCCCGATGACCCAGACCTCTGACATGTTCACCACCGAGCCCGACACCTGCCCGGTGCTGGGCCCGTCCGCCGGCACGGCCGCGACCGCGATCCCCACCCCCGAGGAGCTGATCGCCCGTGCCGAGGCGTTCCGGCCCTCCCTGGTCGCGCGCCAGCTCGAGACCGAGCTGCTCACCCGCTACCCGGACGACGTCCACACCGCCTTCTCCGAGGCCGGCTTCTACCGCATCATGGTGCCGCGCCGCTACGGCGGCTACGAGTACGGGCTCGACACCTTCCTGAAGGTCGCGATGGCCCTGGCCCGCGGCTGTCCCTCGACCGGCTGGATGTACTGCCTGGGCGCGGCGCACGCCCTGGCCGCGGCCACCCTGTTCGGGCCCGAGGCCCAGGCCGGGTTCTTCGAGACCGGCGAGTTCATCTGCCCCGCGGTCGTCGCCCCCGGCGGCACCGCCCGCCGGACCGAGGACGGCGGCTGGGAGATCGACGGCGCCTGGCCCTACAGTTCCGGCGCCCCCTACGCCACCCACCTCATGGGCCACGCCATGATCGTGGACGACGGCGAACCGCGTCCGCTGCTGTTCGTGGCGCCGCGCCGCAGCTTCACCGTCCTCGACGACTGGGGCGACCAGCTCGGGCTGAAGGGCAGCGGCTCCAACACCATCGCGCTCGACCACGCGCGCATCCCCGGGCACTGCGGGCTGGAGGGCGCGCACCTCAGCGAGATCGTGGTCACCGACGGCACCCCGGGCCTGACCCTGCACGGGAACCCGCAGTACGGCGGCGCGCCGCTCAGCTCGATGGCCCTGGAGGGCGCGGCGCTGGCGGTGGGCATGGCCCAGGGCGCGCTGGACGCGTACGAGGAGATCCTGCGCACCAAGACCACCCTCGCCCCGCCGATCACCCCGCGCATGGAGAACCCCGACTACCAGCGCTGGTACGGCCAGGCGGTCGGGATGGTCGCGGCGGCCGAGTCCATCACCCTGGACACGGTCCGGCGCTGGCAGGACCTGTGCGCCGCCGGTCCCGCGGCCTTCACGCTGCAGGAGGACCTGAAGCTGGCGCTGATCTGCCGGGAGGCCGCCGAGCTGGCCTGGCGCGCGCTGGCCGAGATCATCCAGCCCACGGCCGGGACGGGGTCGGTGCGCAGCGGTCAACGCCTGGAACGGATCTGGCGCGACCTGTCGACCGGCCACAGCCATGCCGGGTTCGCGGTGCTGCTGACGACGGTCATCAGCCGGGCCGTCGCGCAGCTGAGCTTCGGTGTCCTGCCGGGGGTGGCGGCATGAGGGCCAACGTCGTCCCCGCGCCGGGGGAGAACTGGGTGCCGCGCGACGTCCCGGCCCCGGAGCCGGGACCGGGCGAGGTGCTGGTCCAGGTGCACGCCAGCGGCATCTGCCACAACGACCTGCTGGTCAGCCGGGGCGCGCTGCCGTTCCCGCGGCTGGATCCGGTGATCACCGGGCACGAGGCGGCCGGCCGGGTCGCGGCGGTCGGCCCGGGCGTGCTGACCCGGGAGGTCGGTGACCGGGTCGGGGTCACCTGGGCCCAGGGCACGTGCGGCCGCTGCGACTACTGCCGCCGGAACCTGCCGTTGACCGGGCAGTCGATGATGAGCTGCGCCGCGCCGGTGATGACCGGCATCACGGCGCCCGGGGTGCACGCCGACTACGTCGCGGTGCGCGCCGAGAGCACCGTGCTGCTGCCGGAGAAGGTCGCGTGCACGAAGATCGCGCCGATGATGTGCGCGGGCTACACCGCCCTCAGCGCGCTGCGGGCCGCCGAGGCCCGGCCCGGGCAGCGGGTCGCGGTCGTCGGGATCGGCGGGATCGGCCACCTGGCGCTGCAGTTCGCCAAGGCGTTCGGCCACGAGACCGTCGCGGTGACCCGGTCGCCGGACAAGGCGGAGCTCTGCGAACAGTTCGGCGCGGACCTGGTGGTCGCGGACGGCGCCGGGCTGCGGGCGGCCGGCGGCGCGGACGTGGTGCTGGTGACCGGCACGTCGAACGCCGCCGCCGCCGACGCGCTGCCGGCCGTGGCCCCGGACGGCGTGCTGGTGCTGGCCTCGATCGATCCGTCGGAGCTGCTCACCGTGCCGGCGGCGGCCGTGCAGTGGGCGAGGCGGCAGCGGATCGTCGGCGCCACCCACGGCGGTCTGGACGTGCTGGCCGAGGCGCTGGCGCTGCAGAAGGCCGGCAAGGTCACGCCGATGGTCGAGGTGTTCGCCCCGGAGCAGGCCGCCGAGGCGGTCGAGCGGCTGGCCAAGGGCGAGGTCCGGTTCCGCGCCGTGGTGGAGTACGACCCGCACTGAGCGATGACAGCACCCTGAGAGATGACCCCGGTGGCCGCGCGTCCGTACCGTCCCGGTGCGGACGCGCGACTTCGACAGGAGACTCATGCCCAACCTCACCCGAATGCAGTTCCTCGCGGCCGGCACGGCCGTGGCCGGCGGCGGCCTGCTCGCGCTGGGCGAACGCGAACCCGCGACGGCCGCCGCCGGGACGAAGGGCGTGGCGACGGCCGGATCGGCCGCGGCGCCGGCGCCGTTCACCGAGCGGATGCCGGTGCCGCGGGTGCTGGAGCCGGAACGGGACGGCGGCCTGGACCGGTACCGAATACCGATCCGGCCGGGCACCGCGCAGATCCTGCCCGGTCTGCAGACCCCGGTCTACACCTACGGCCCCGACTTCCTAGCCCCGGTCATCCGGGCCCGGACCGGGCGTCCGGTGACCGTCACGTTCGCCAACCTGCTCGACGAGGTGACCAACGTGCACCTGCACGGCGGCCACGTGCCGGCGGGCATGGACGGGCACCCGCTGGACGTCATCCAGCCCGGGGCCAAGCGCGACTACACCTACCCGAACGGGCAGCGCGCCTCGACGCTGTGGTTCCACAGCCACGCGCACATGATGGAGGGCGAGCACACCTACAAGGGCCTGCACGGGTTCTACATCATCGAGGATCCGGTCGAACGCGGGATGGGCCTGCCGACCGGGGACTACGACGTGCCGATCCTGTTGCGCGACGCGCAGTTCGACGCCGCCGGCAACCTGGTGTTCGGCAATCCCGCGCTGCGGACGACCGTGCTGGCCAACGGCAAGGTGCAGCCGTACTTCCCGGTCGAGGCGCGCAAGTACCGGATCCGGTTGCTGAACGCCGCGGTCGAGGGCGTCTTCCAGCTGACCCTGGACGGCGCGCCGATGGTGCAGATCGCCTCCGACGGCGGACTGCTGCCGGCGCCGGTGCCGCGTACCGACCTGACCATGTGCTCCGGTGAGCGGGTGGAACTGGTGGTCGACTTCGGGCGGTGCGAGCCCGGCTCCCAGGTACTGCTGAGCGATCCGACCCGCGGGCCGGTGCTCCGGTTCGACGTCGGCCCGCGCACCGGCGACGACAGCCGGGTGCCGGACCGCTTCCGTCCGCTGCCGGTGCTGCCGCGGGCGACCAACACCCGCGACGTGGTGCTGAGCTTCGATCTGTCCGGCCCGCAGCCGGTCGGCCTGGTGAACGGCCGGCCCTACGACCCGAACCGCGTCGACTTCGTCATCCGCCGCGGCACCACCGAGATCTGGAACGTCACCAACGGCGACGGGGCGATGGGCTTCCTGCACGACTTCCACATGCACCTGACCATGTTCCGGGTCCTGGACCGCACCGGCGCCCCGATGACCCCGAACGACGCCGGCCTGAAGGACACCGTCCTGATCCCGCCGGGCACCACGGTCCGGGTGCAGGCCACGTTCGACGGATTCCTCGGCCGGTACGCCTACCATTGTCATTTCATGGAACACGCCGACGTCGGCATGATGGCGCAAATGGAGATCGTTCCCTAGCCGTGCCGGGCGGGGACGCGGGAATGCCGCGGCGGTGTCGACCGCCGCGGCATTCCCGTCATGGTCGTGGAAGTGTCAGCCGGCCGGCGTATACCGCAGATTCACCATGTCGCCCTCGGTTTCGGCGCCGAGCGGGGTGAGCCGGAAGGACGGCCCGCCGGGGTTGTCGAACAGGCGCACGCCGTCGCCGACGAGGACCGGCGCGAGGTGGATCAGGATCTCGTCCACCAGGCCGGCGGCCAGGCACTCCTTGCCCAGGATCCCGCCGATGAGGACGACGTTCTTGCCGTCGGCCGCCTTCTTCGCGGTGGCCACCGCGTCGGCGACGTCGCCGGTCAGGAAGGTGACGTCGGGGTCGCCGGCCTCCGGCGGGTTGTGGGTGAGCACGAACACCGGGCCCTTCAGCGCGCCGCCGTAGACCTTCTGGCCGGCGTTCGCGCCGGAGTCATAGCTGTTGCGCCCGGCCAGCGCGGCGCCGGTGCTGGCGATGATGTCCTGGAAGGTCTGCGGCGACGGGCCGCTGAATCCCCGCATCCAGTCCATCGTGCCGCCGGGACCGGCGATGTATCCGTCCAAGGACATTGTCGTGTGCCACAAGACCTTTCCCATGCGCCCACCTTAAGGGCCGGGCGCCGCACCCGAATGTGTTCTCTGATATCCGGCGTGTCGGGATTGCCGGCGGGATTGGCGAGCTGCGGGGCGGGCACAGCGCAATCTGGAAGATGTGCCGGGGCCGCGGCGGGTGCCAGTGTTCGCACCGACCGGGCCGGGACGGGAGGGCCACGTACCGCCGGCCGGGTCGGAGCGTGTCTGTCCCCACCCCAGCCACCCCGACCGGAAGAGGTGTCCCCTTGCAAGGCTCATCGTCCGTGACCGCGCCGCCGGCCGGCCGTCCCGCCCGGCTGCCCGCGCTGACCGGGATGCGGTTCTTCGCCGCGGCCCTGGTGTTCTTCTTCCACGCGATGTACCAGGTCTTCTTCAGCTCGGCCGGCGCGCAGGCCAAGTACACCTCCGTGTTCGGCCGCGCCGGGTACCTCGGCGTCGGCTTCTTCTTCGTGCTCTCCGGGTTCATCCTCACCTGGACGGCCCGCGACACCGACACCGCGCCGCGGTTCTGGCGGCGGCGGGTGTGCAAGATCTGGCCCAACCACCTGATCACCTTCGTCGTGGCGTTCATCCTGCTGGCCAAGGTCGTGCACGCGACCAACAACCTGAAGTACGCCGCCGCGAACGTGCTGCTGGTCCAGGCCTGGTTCCCGGACCTGAACATCAACAACGGTTACAACAGCATCTCCTGGTCGCTGTCCTGCGAGGCGCTGTTCTACCTGCTGTTCCCGGTGCTGCTCGTGCTGATCCGGCGGATTCCGGCCCGGCTGCTGTGGGCCTGCGCACTGGGGGTGACGGCGCTGGTGTTCCTCGTGCCGGTCGCCGCGCAGCTGCTGCCGCACCAGCAGGACGTGCCGTTCGCGCCGGCCTCCGAGGACCAGTTCTGGTTCATCTACTTCTTCCCGCCGGTGCGGCTGCTGGACTTCGTCCTGGGCATCATCGTGGCGCGGATCGTGATCAGCGGGCGCCGGGTGCCGCTCGGGCTCGGCGGGTCGCTGGCGGTGGCGGTCGCCGCCTACGCCCTGGCGCCGGTGGTGTTCCCGGCCAAGGCGACGCTGGTGGCGGTGATGATCCTGCCCACCGCGCTGGTCATCGCGAACGCCGCCCAGACCGACGCGCAGGCCCGGCCGACGTGGCTGTCCAGCCGGGTCATGGTGTGGCTGGGGGAGATCTCCTTCGCGTTCTACCTGTGGCACTTCATGGTGCTGAACTACGGGCACCGCGCGCTGGGCCTGACGCGGCACTGGAGCACACCGGCCGCGTTCGGGGTCATCGCGCTGCTGCTCGGGGTCACCGTGCTGCTGTCGTGGCTGCTGTACTCGCTGGTCGAGAACCCGGTCATGAAGCGGTTCTCGGTCGCGCGCTCGGCCCGGCGGTCCGCGGCCGCGCCCCCGGTGCCCGAACCGGTGCCGGCGGTCGCACGACCGGAGATGCCGTGACCGCGCCCGGATCGTCACAGTAACAGTGGAAAACAGTCCCCTGTCACTTTGGGAGCGCCGCATGGAGAACACGAACGGGCCGTCGCGCGAGGAACTCGTCGCCCGCGCGGCGGAGCTGGTGCCGCTGTTGCAGAAGAACGCGCCGTGGATCGAGGAGAACCGCCGCCTGTCCGATGACGTGGTGGCCGCGCTCACCGAGTCCGGGCTGCTGAAGATGCGGGTTCCGCGCCACCACGGCGGTTACGAGTCGCCGATGCGGACGGTCGTCGACGTCCTGGCCGAGCTCGGGCGCGGTGACGGCTCGACGAGTTGGACCGCCGCGGTGTGGGCGGTCAGCACCTGGATGGTCGGGATGTTCCCGGACGAGGTGCAGGACGAGGTGTTCGCCGACCCGGACGTCCGGGTCAGCGGCATCCTGAGCCCGACGGCGATGGCGGTGCCGACGGACGGCGGCGTGGTGCTGAACGGCAAGTGGTCCTTCAACACCGGCAGCCAGCAGAGCGCGTGGAACACCAACGCGGCGGTGCGGGCTCTGCCCGACGGGTCCTACGAGCCCATCATGGTGCTGGTCCCGCTGTCCGACCTGGCGGTCGTCGACGACTGGCACACGTCCGGCCTGCGCGGCTCCGGCAGCGTCAGCACGGTGGCCCAGGACGTGTTCGTCCCGGACGCGCGGGTGCTGTCGATGGGGCCGGTGCTGGCGGGCGTGCACCAGCTGGGGCGCAACGCCGCGAGCCCGGTCTACCGGGCGCCGTTCATGCCCACCGCGTGTGCCACGGTCGGCGCTGTGGCGCTGGGGCTGGCCCGTGCGGCGCGGGAGGCGTTCTTCGAGCGGCTGCCCGGCCGGAAGATCACCTACACCGCCTACGAGAACCAGTCCGAGGCACCGATCACCCACCTGGTCACCGCGGAGGCGGCCACCCACGCCGCGGAAGCCGACTTCCATGCCTTCGCGGCCGCGGGGATGCTGGACGACAAGGCGGCGGCCGGCGAGGGCTGGACGCTGGAGGAGCGGGCGCGGGTGCGGCTGCACCTGGGCGCGACCGTGCGGCGGGCCAAGGAGACGGTCGACCTGCTGAGCTCCGCCAGCGGGGGCTCGTCGGTGTACAGCGGCGTGCCGATCCAGCGGATCCAGCGCGATGCCCAGACGCTGAGCCTGCACGCCATCATGCACCCGGCGACGAACCTGGAGCTGTACGGACGCGTGCTGTGCGGCCTGGAGCCGAACACGCACTACGTGTGAGGCGCGGCGCGGTGTGAGCGGGCGCGCGGCCTGTGCCAGGAGACTGGCACAGGCCGCGCGCCCGGCGTGCCGGCCCTATGCGGCGAAGACCGCGGCGAACTCCCGCACCAGCCGCGCCGGCGAAGCCTCCCCGCCCCGGTCCAGCTCCGGCAGCGCCAACAGGATCGGCGTGTCCAGCAGCTCGGCGGGGCGCAGATCCACGTCCACGTCCACGCAGCGCCCGCCGCGGACCAGCACCGCCGCCGGCGTCCCCACGGCCAGGGGCCGCAGGCGGAGCGCGCGGCTGCGCGGGTTGGCGGGGACGGCGGCGGCGCGGACGTGCCATTCGCCGTCCGGGACCGCCGCCAGGCGGTAGGGGCCCGGTCCGTCGAGGATGTCGCAGGAGACGGGGGCGCCCTGGACGATGGGGCTGTCGAAGGCGCCGACGTAGATGCGCATCGACGGCGGCGCGGAGGGCATGCGGATCAGGCCTCGCATACCGCCGCGGGTGGCCGCGGCGTGCTCCCAGCCGGTGGCCGGGAGGGGCATGCCGTGGCGGGCCAGGCGGCGGTAGCGCGCCGGGGGCACGCCCACGCTGCTGGTGAAGCGGCTGGTGAAGGTGCCCAGGCTGCTGTATCCGACCTCGAAGGCGATGTCGGTGACGCTCATGCCGCTCTCCAGCAGCAACCGCTTGGCCTGGTGGAGGCGGACGGCCGCCAGGAAGCGGAACGGGGACGTGCCGGTCACGGCCCGGAACACCCGGGAGAAGTGGAACTGGCTCAGGAGGGCGGCTCTGGCTATATCCGACAGGGACAACGGTTCCCGGTAGCGCTCCCACATGATCTCGATCGCTCGTGCGACGGCCTCCTGGGCCTTCGCGTCGCAGTGCGCGGTGGTGCTCGTGGTGCTTTGCATCCCATCTCCTGGCGTCGTTCACGGGCGAGCGTGCATCGGCTGTGGGGGCTCGGGGACAGGGTCCGCGCGGACGGGTGCGCATCAGACGTCTGACAGGTGGACTTGTTGACGGTTCACACTCTGGGCCTGAAATGCGGAAACGCCACAGAACACGGTTCCGGGGCGCTTCCTGGCGATCGCTGGCAGCGTAGCGGTGTCACAGGTCGTCCGCAACGCGTCGCTGACGGTGACAGACGCGGTCACGGATACCCGTGACCGCTGGTCCGAAACCTGGGGGCACGGACGGTCTCAGCCTCCGGCCGACCGCGCCGCCGCCTTCCGGGAGGCGTCGCGCGCCGACACGGAGCCGTCCGGGGCCGGCGCCCCGTACCGCACGTCCACGCCGCGTTCCCGCGCGGCCCGCACGATCCCGGGGATCGCCCGCTCGGCCAGGGCGGCGATGGTGAACGCCGGGTTCACCAGCAGGGCGCCCGGGACGGCGGAGCCGTCGGTGACGAAGATGCCGGGGTGGCCGCGCACCTCGTGCCGGTCGTCGAGGGCCGAGGTCTCCGGGTCGTCGCCGATCCGGCAGGACGCCAGCGGGTGCACCGTGTACGCCCCGACCACGTCGTTGGTCCAGGGCAGCACCCGGGACAGGCCGTCGCGCTCCAGCACCCGCTTCACTTCGGCGTCCGACAGCTCCCAGCCGCGCAGGGTGTTCTTCGTCGGCTTGTAGGACAGCGGGCCGAAGCCGAGCATCTGCTGCGAGTAGCGCGCCGCGTTGCCGGTGGGCGGCGGCGGGCCGAACACGCCCTCGTTGTCGTCCTCGGACATGGTGAAGATCGTCAGCCACGACTGCCAGCGCTTGACGATCTCCTTCTTCTCGGCGCCGAACCACGCCGGGGCCGCCACGTCGGGGGCCTGCGCCAGGATGGTGCCGAGCCCCGGCGGGAAGTACAGCTGCTCCAGGCTGAACCGCTCGAACTCGGGCTTGGCCGGGTCCAGGTCGTCCCAGGACGCCACCGTGGGGCCCTTGCCGATCTGGTTGGCCGCGTAGGCCCGGCCGTCGCCGCGCGACAGCCCGAGGACGGAGGACACCTTGTCCTCGTTCAGGATCGCGGTGTTCAGCCGTTCGCCGTTGCCGGAGAAGTACCGGCCGACCGCGTGCGGCATCGGGCCCAGGTGCGGCTCGGAGCGCTGCAGGATCACCGGCGTCGCGCCGGCGCCGGCGGCCAGCACCACGATCTTCGCCTCGATCGTCCCGCTGTCCAGCACGACCCGGTAGTCGACGTCGTCCACGGTGTTGTACGCGACCCGGTAGTGCCCGTCGTCGGTCCGCGAGATGTGCTGCACCTCGTGCAGGGGACGGATCTCGGCGCCGTGCGCCACCGCGGCCGGCAGGTAGTTCAGCAGCAGCGAGCGCTTGGCGTCGAACCGGCAGCCGGCCATCATCCAGTTGCAGTTGGTGCACAGCTCCCGGTCGATCGCCGCCGGCACCGGGTTGGCGGTGCGGCCCGAGTGGGCGCACGCCGCGGCCCAGAGCCCGCCGGCGTACGTCGCGTCGTTCCAGTCCAGCTGGCTGATCGGCAGCGACTCGGCGACCCGGTCGTACCAGGGGTCGAGCACGTCGCGGTCGATGGCCGCGGGCCACATCCGCCGGCCGATCGAGCCCCGGCGCTCGAACACGAAGCGCGGCGCCCGCGGCATCGCGGCGAAGTAGACCACGCTGCCGCCGCCGACGCAGTTGCCGCCGAGCAGGCTCATGCCGTCGCCGATGACGAAGTCGAAGATCCGGGTGCCGGACGCGCCGAACCGGAAGTCGTGGTCGAACTCCTCGGACCTCAGCCACGGCCCGCGCTCCAGCACGACCACCTCGGCGCCGCCGGCGGCCAGGTGGTAGGCCGCGATCGCGCCGCCGAACCCGCTGCCGACGACCAGCACGTCGGTGCGCTCCGGCGCGCTCACTCCGGGCTCCCGGTCGCGGTGGTGCCCGGATGCAGCTTGGCCAGCGTGCGGCGGTAGGAGAAGTCCGGGAAGCGCCACAGACCGTCGCCGTCCGGCCGGGTGTATCCGAGGGCTGCCAGGCCCGGATGGCCGGCGTCCATGGCCTGCGTGGTGCTCAGGTGCGCGCCGGTGTCGAAGGCCATGTTGCTGAAGATCGCCAGCCCCACCCACAGGAACTTCTCCGGGTGGCCGGGCCGGACCAGGTCGGCCACCAGCGTCGCCCGGTCCCGGGCCGGCAGCGCCACGAACGGCGGCACCGCCGGGTCCAGGCTCAGCCTGTTCCGCTCGGCGTGTCCCTCGGCGTGCTGGTTCAGGGCCTTGACGAGGTCCGGCAGCGAGGACGCCATGCCGCCGGCCTCGGTCCGCATCAGGTCCACGGCGCCGGCGGCCACCGCGCCCCCGCCGGGCGAGATCCCGGCCACGGCCCGGTCGCCGGGCCAGCGCTTCTCCCCGGGGACGATGGTGTCGGCGAACGCTTCCAGGGTCATCGTCTCGGGATCGGCGTCCTTCGGTGGTTTCACTGGATTCCTCCCTTATGCTCGAGTGGTCCCCATTGTCGGAACCACCGTCCGGGCCGGGCGTCTTCGCTTGTGCGCAGCGCTCGCGGCCGGGGTCCGGAGCGTCCGGGGGCCCGGGACGGCCGGCGCGCGGCGTTCGGCCGCGCGCCGGCCTGGGCGTCTGCGGGCCCGGCGCCGCCGGGGTGCGGCGGCCCGGCGCAGGATCCGCCGCCGCACCTGGTGGGCCGGCGGGACCCGCCTTCGCCTGGAGTATGCGGAGCGCGCCCCGTCCGCCGTCTTCTCCGACCTTGCGTTCGGTCCGTGATCGGGCCGGATCGGCGCGGACACCGCACGACGGGAGAAGTACGGCAAATCAGAGGTCGAGCATGCTGGACAGCATTCTGTTCGAGCACTGTTCCGGCGTGCCGCCGGTCCCGCTCCAACCAGCCTCCGGCACGCCTCGACCGGGAGGAGCCCGATGCCACCCGTCCTCGGCGTCCTGCGCCGCGTCGCCCTGGCCCCCTCGCTGGCCGCCGTCGGCTTCCGCAAGCGCGGCTTCCCGGCGAGCGCCCACGACCTGGAGTCCATCCCGCAGTCCGTGGTCTGCGGCTTCGAGTGGGGCATCGAGGCCCGGCGGCCCTGGGAGGTGGAGCGGCGCCTGAGCATGGTCGACCCCGAGCTGCGCGGCTTCGCCTTCGAGGGCGCGACGATGGCCTACACGGTGCGCGACGCCATGGCCGCCGGCCGCGGCCACCGCACCCGGGACCTGCTGGCCGGCCCCGGCGCCCCGCACATCTTCCTGGCCTACATCGGCATCGGCTTCGCGATGGCCCGGCTGCCCCGGGTGCTGTGGAAGAAGGTGCTGCCCGACCTGCCGCCGAGCCCGTACCACCCGACGATGAGCTGGTTCGCCGTCGACGGCTACGGCTTCGACCGCGCGTACTTCCACACCCGTAAGTGGGTCGACCGGCAGTACCGTCCGCGCCCGTACCCCTGGGCCGGCGACAAGGACTACTTCCTGCGCGCCGTGGACCACGGGATCGGGCGGGCGCTGTGGTTCATCCACGGGGCCGAGCCCGGCCCCGTCGCGGACGCCGTCCGGCGCTTCGACCCGGCCCGGCAGGCCGACCTGTGGAGCGGAGTCGGACTGGCCGCGACGTTCGCCGGCGGCTGCACGGCCCAGGGCCTGGCAGGGCTCTGCGACGAAGCCGGCGGACACCGCCCCGAGGTCGCGCTGGGCGCCGTGCTGGCCGTCAAGGCGCGGCACCACTCCGGCCACGTGCCCCCGCACGTGGTCGCCTCCCTCGCGGCGCTGACCGGTCTGACCGTCGCCGAGGCCGTCGACCTCGCCGACCGCACCGAAGTGCCCTTCGACACCCCCGGGCCCGTGCCGCCGTACGAGCGGTGGCGCGGCCGGATCCGCGAGAGCTTCGTCGCCGCGACGGAGCCGACCGCCAGCTGACGCCACCGGCACCACCCGACCCCCTTCCGATGGGAGCACGCCTCATGGCCGCCGTTCTCCGCAAGCTCCGCCGCCGCATCCTCACCCCGAACGACAAGGCCGTGCTCATGTCGGAGCGCGGTTTCCACGTCAAGAACCCCCAGTCCGGGGACCTGCTGGAGACCATCGGCCGGCACTTCCTCAAGGGCTACGCCTTCGCCGCCGAGGCCAAGACCGTCGAGGAGGCCGAGGCGAACCTGGAACAGCTGCCGACCCGCTTCCGCGGCTTCGCCTACGAGGGCGCCGGCATGGGCTACGCGATGCGCGACGGACTGCCGATCGGCGGCTCCCGGCACTTCGCCCGGTTCCTCGCCGGCCGGGCCCGCCACCACGAGTACATGGCCTGGATCGGACTCGGCTGGGCGATGGCGCGGCTGCCGCGCATGCGCTGGTCGCGCTTCCAGGTCGCCGACCCGCTGATGTGCTGGCTCGTCCTGGACGGCTACGGCTTCCACCAGGCGTACTTCAAGACCCAGCGCTACGTCCGCGAGCACCACCGGGAGCCCGCGTTCCCGTGGCCCGGCGGCCCGCACGCAGCGTATGCGAACCGTGCGATAGACCAGGGCATCGGGCGCGCGCTGTGGTTCATCGGCGGCACCGACCCGGACACCACCGCCGATCTGATCGAGGGTTTCCAGCCCGACCGCCGGGCCGACCTGTGGAGCGGCGCCGGTCTGGCCGCCACCTACGCCGGCGGCGCCGACGAGGACGAGCTGCGCCGGTTCATGGTCCGCGCCGAGGGCTACCACGAGCACGTGGCCCAGGGTTCGGCCTTCGCCGCGACCGCGCGCCAGGAGGCCGGGCTCATCGTCCCGCACACCGCCGTCGGCCTCGACGTGCTGTGCGGCGGCATCACCGCCGAGGAGGCCGAGCGCGTCTGCCGCCGGACCCGGCCGGCCGGCGAGAACCCGGACGGCTCCGAGCCCGCCTTCGAGACCTGGCGGCGCCGGATCTCCGCCGCGCTCGTCGGCGCCGAGGCGGGCTGAGCCGTGGGCGTCCTGGACGACACCGACACCGCCGCGCGGCCGGTCCCGGCGCCGCGCCGCTGGCCCGGACCGCCGCGCACGGCCACGTTCAGCCTGCTGGGCAAGCTGTTCCGCGACCGGCTCGGCCTGATGAGCTCCTCGGCCCAGGGGTACGGCGACGCGGTGCGCGTGGCCATCGGGCCCAAGGCGCTGTACTTCCTCAACCATCCCGACTACGCCAAGCACGTGCTGGCCGACAACGCCGCCAACTACCACAAGGGCATCGGGCTGGTGCAGGCCCGGCGTGCGCTCGGCGACGGTCTGCTGACCAGCGAGGGCGAGCTCTGGCGGGAGCAGCGCAGGACGATCCAGCCGGCCTTCCAGGCCAAGCGGATCACGCGCAAGGCGAGCCTGATCGCCGAGGAGGCGACGGCGCTGGCCGACCGGCTGCGCGCGCACGTCGGCCGCGGACCGGTGGACATCCGCGAGGAGATGACCGGGCTGACGCTGGGCGTGCTGGGGCGGGTGCTGCTGGACGAGGACCTGCGCGGGTTCGACGGCCTCGGCCACGCGTTCGAGGCCATGCAGGACCAGGCCATGTTCGACGTGGTCACGCTCGGCGCGGTGCCGGGGTTCCTGCCGCTGCCCAAGCAGCTGCGGTTCCGGGCGGCGCGGCGGGAGCTGAACCGGGTCGTGGCGGCGTTGCTGGCCGGCCGGTCCGAGCCGGGGCCCGGGCCCGGCTCGGAGGGCGACGACGTCCTGTCGCGCCTGCTGGTCTCGACCGGCCGGGCCGGCGATCCGCGGGTGCGCAGGACGCGGATCCGCGACGAGCTGGTGACCCTGCTGCTGGCCGGCCACGAGACCACCGCCAGCACCCTGAGCTGGGCCTTCCACCTGCTGGACGACCACCCCGAGGCCTGGGAGCGGCTGCACGCCGAAGCCGTCGCGGTGCTCGGCGACCGGCCGCCGGAACCCGAGGACCTGCGCCGCCTGAAGTACACCGCGATGGTGGTCGAGGAGACCATGCGGCTCTATCCGCCGGTGTGGATGCTCGGGCGGATCGCCCAGGGCGACGACGAGGTGGACGGCTACCGGATCCGGGCCGGGTCCGACGTCGTGGTCTGCCCCTACACGCTGCACCGCCACCCGGCGTTCTGGGACGCCCCGGACCGCTTCGACCCGGAGCGGTTCGACCCGGACCGCGTCCACGACCGGCCGCGCTACGCGTACATCCCGTTCGGCGCCGGGCCCCGGTTCTGCGTCGGCAGCGCCCTGGGCACGATGGAGGCCGTGTTCGTGCTGGCCACCGTGGCCCGCGGGCTGCGGCTGGCCAAGGTGCCGGGCTACCGGGCGGTCCCGGAGCCGATGCTCTCGCTGCGGGTGCGCGGCGGACTGCCGATGACCGTCGATCCGGCGTGACCTTCTGATATATCAGAGTTCGTATAAGCAACGATCCGCCCGACTGGAATGAGGCATGATGAACGACTCCGTGGCCCGGGCCGCCGAGCGGGCCATCACCACGATGCACGACAAGCTGGGGGAGCCGGTCACCGTCGACGACATGGCGCGGGCGGCGATGTTCAGCAAGTTCCACTTCACCCGGATGTTCCAGCGCGCCACCGGCGTCTCCCCGGCCCGGTTCCTGTCCGCGCTGCGGCTGCAGCGGGCCAAGCACCTGCTGACGTCGACCTCGCTGACCGTCGTCGACATCAGCATCCTGGTCGGCTACAACAGCGTCGGCACGTTCAGCTCGCGCTTCAGCCGCAGCGTCGGGCTCTCGCCGACGGACTACCGGCGGCAGGGCGGCCACGCCGACCGGATCCGGCTGTGCGACGTGCGCGGCGGGATCACCGACGCGGCCACCGTGCACGGCGTGATCCGGCCGCACCACGACCGGCACGGGCTGGTGTTCGCCGGGCTGTTCCCCGAGTGCGTGCCCGAGGGACGCCCGGTGCGGTGCGCGGTGCTGGACGGGCCGGGGGCGTACCGGTTCGAGAACGTGCCGCCGGGCCGCTGGTACCTGCTGGCGCAGTCGGTCGCCGACGTCGAGGACGGCTTCGACGTGGAGGGGCGGGGCGGTCTGGGCGGCCTTGGCGGACACGGCGGACACGGCGGCCTGGGCGGCGGTCCCGGGGGCCCGGGCGCACGCCCGCTGCGGGCCCGCGACCCGCGCCAGGCGGCACTGTCCGGCGACGGCCGGGTGTCGGTCGGCACCGTCGGACCGCTCGTGGTGCGCCGCGGCGCCGGCGACCTGGTGGCCGACCTCCAGCTGAAGCCGGCCGGCGTGCTCGATCCGCCGGTGCTGCTGGCGCTGCTGGACGCGCGGCGGGCCGCCGTCGCCCGGGTCGCGGCGGTCGCGGCGACCGGGGTCACGGTCGGGGCCGGCGCGGTCTGAACTGCGCAATCCCCGAGAACCCGGTGCCGCCCCCGGTGGCCACACTGGCACTCAGGTGGCCACTCAGGTGGGCGGCATGCCCGAGGTCTGATGGAAGGGGTCTGACGATGTCCGAGGCCGAAGCGCCCGACGGTTCCCGCACGTCCCGTGGCGCCCGCGTCTCCCGCGTCTCCCGCGCGACGCTGGTCACCGGGTGCTCCAGCGGCATCGGCCGCGCGGCGGCCCGCCGCCTGCACCGGGCCGGCCTGCCGGTCTACGCCACCGCCCGCGACGTCGGCGCCCTCGCCGACCTGGCCGCCGACGGCATCGCGACGCTGCGTCTGGACGTCACCGACGAGGCCTCGGCGGCCGCGGCGGTGAAACGCGTCGTCGAGGACCACGGCGCCGTCGGCGTCCTGGTGAACAACGCCGGCGGCGGCGTGTACGGCGCGGTCGAGGACGTCCCGCTGGCCACGGCGCGCGCCTCCTTCGAGACCAACCTCTTCGGACCGCTCCAGCTGACGCAGCTCGTGCTGCCGGGCATGCGCGAGCAGGGCGCGGGCCGCATCGTGAACGTGTCGTCCATCCTGGGCCGGTTCTCCCCGCCCGGCGGCGGCCTGTATCAGGCCACGAAGCATGCCCTGGAGGCGTATTCCGAGGCGCTGCGCGCAGAGGTCGCCCCGTTCGGGATCCACGTGAGCCTGATCGAACCGGCGACCGTCCGCACCGCCTTCTTCTCCACCGCCCTGCTGCAGTTCGCCGGCCGCCCCGACTCGGCCTACCAGCCCTTCTACGACAAACTGGCCACCTGGGCGATCGCAGTCCACGAAGGCCGCACCACCGCGGGCCGCTTCGCCGTGTCCCCGGAGAAGGCGGCCGCCGCGATCGAGCGCGCCGTCCAGGCCCGCCACCCCCGCACCCGCTACCCGGTCGGCCCCCTGGCCACCGGCGCCCTCACCCTGCGCCGCGTTCTCCCCGACCGCGCCTTCGCCAGATTCGTCGCCCGCCAGTTCCCGACCCCCTGACCCCCATGCCGCTCCACCACACCGGCTACCACCACGGCAACCTGCGTGCCGCGATGACCCAGGCCGCCCTCGACCTCGCCCGCACCGGCGGCCCGAGCGCGGTGACGGTCCGCGGCGTCGCCCGCCGCGCCGGCGTCACACCCCCGGCGGCGTACCGGCACTTCGCGACCCTGGACGAGCTGCAGGACGTGGTGAAGGAGCGGGCGCTCGGCGCGCTGTCGGAGCGGCTGGAGACATGCTGCGGACCGGGCGCCGGCGAGGCCGGTCCGGCCGGCCCGAGCGATCCGGCGGCGAACGCCACCACGGTCATCCGTGCGCTGGCGGAGACGTACACGACGTTCGCCCGCGAGCAGCCGGGCCTGTTCGCAGTGCTCTGCCACGGCGGCGTGGCGCCGGTGCAGGCGCTGGCGCTGCGCTGGTTCGGCGATCGCCTGGACGCGTTGCTGGAGGCCGGCGTCCTGACCGCCGAGCGGCGTCCCGGCCTGGACCTGGCTCTCTGGTCGGTCGTGCACGGGCTGGCGGTGCTGATGGTCGACGGGCCGCTGCGTGCGGTGCCCCGGAGTGAGCAACAGACGCGGTTGGCTCAAGTCTTGGATGTGGTTCTGGCCGGGCTTCCGCATTCTCCGTAAACTCAGGGTTCTGTTTCGCTGGGTTCGTCCGGCGTGCGGGATACGGGGAGGTGGCGGGCATGGTGCGTCCGTCTGGTTGGGATGTTCTGGGGTTGGATGGGGATCCGACTCCGGGTGTGGTGGAGTCGGTTGAGGCTCTGGCGAAGCAGTTCGGGGATTTCGCTCACGATGTCGAGGCGGCTTATCGGAGCCTGAACTCTTTCGGTGGTGATGCGGCGGCGCTGCAGTGGGTCGGTCAGACCGCTGACGCGTTCAAGAGCAACTTCGGTCCGTTGCCCGGTCGCCTTCAAAAGCTGTACACGTCCTACAGCGAGGCGTCCGATGCGCTGTCGGCCTATGCGCCCAAGCTGCTCGCTGCGCAGAACAAGGCTGATGCGGCGTTGCGTCAGGCGCTGGATGCGCATGCCGATCTGCAGCGGGCTACTACTACGGCTCACAGTGCCGCCTCGGATCTGAAGACGGCGCAGCAGAATCAGGTGGCGAACCCGAACCAGCAGGCCGTCACCGATGCCCAGGCCGCTCATGACACGGCGCAGAAGAACTTGGACGCCGCCAAAAGCAAGATGGACGCCCTGGCCGCGCAGGCCAAGCAAGCCTATGACGATCGCATCTCTGCCGCGAAGGACTGCGCGAAGGCGCTGCATCATGCGCAGTCCGACGGCATCCACAACAAGCATTGGTGGGAGCACGTCGGGGAGTTCCTGTCCGAGTGGGGCGGGAAGATCGCCGAGATCGCGAACGATCTGGCGCCGTTCCTGGACGTGCTCGCTCTCGCGACCTCCTGGATCCCGGGCGTGGACGTGGTCACCGCCGCGTTGGCTGAGGCCGACAACCTGGTCGCCCTGGCCGGCACCGGTCTGGAGATCGCCGGCGACGCGATGCAGGGGCACTGGGGCGACGCCCTCATGGGTGCCGGGATGCTCGGCGTCACCTTCCTCGGCGGCAAAGCGCTCGGCGCGTTGGGCGGCAAGGTCCTGGGCAAGCTCGGCACGGAAGCCGAAGGCGAGGAGCGGAGCCTGGTCAACGGCGCCACGAAGGACGCCGAGAGCGACGCGGGAAATCTGGCCGAGCATACGGAATCCGACATCGGCGGTGAAACCCGCAGAGCCGAAGGCGCCTCCAACGGCGTCTGCGAGACCGACCCCGTCGACGTCGTCTCCGGATGGATGCTGTCCGAGGCGACCGATCTGCGGCTGCCGGGCGTCATGCCGGTGCTGCTGCGCAGGGTGTACGCCTCCGGCTATGAGACCGGACGGCTGTTCGGTCCCGGCTGGTCCTCCACGTTGGACCAGCGGTTGTCGGTCAACGCGGCGGGGATCCACTTCGCCGGTGACGACGCCCAGTGCCTGGACTATCCGATCCCGGCCGACGGGGAGGAGGTGCTGCCGGTCCGCGGTACGCCGTGGCCGCTGCGCTGGGACCGCGGCGTCGACGAGATCCGCATCACCGACCCGTGGTCCGGCCGGACGCACCACTTCGGCGCCGTCCACCATCAGAGCGAAGCCGGGCAGATCCGCGACCTCGTGGCGATCACGGACCGCAACGGCAACCAGGTCAGCATCCTGCGTCACGACGACGGGACCCCGACCGGGTTGGAGCACCCCGGCTATCGCCTCGCCGTCGACACGGTGCCGGCGCCCGGCGGTCCGCGCGTCACGGCGATCCGCCTGCTGGACGGCTCGGAGCGGGGCGTCGTCGTCAAGCGGTATCAGTACGACGACCGCGGGCGGCTGACCGGCGTCGTCGACTCGTCGGGGGTTCCGTTCGGCTACGAGTGGGACGAGGCCGACCGCATCACGGCGTGGGTCGATCGGGTCGGGTACCGCTACCGGTACGAGTACGATGACCGCGGGCGCGTCGTGCGAACCGTCGGCGACGGCGGGTTCCTGTCGGGCTCGTTCGCGTATGATCCCGCGGCCCGGGAAACGACGTTCACCGACTCGCTCGGCGGCACCGTCGTCTACGGCTTCGATCGCAGCGGTCATGTATCCCGACGCACCGATCCGCTCGGCTACACGACGGTCTCGGAGTATGACGAACGCGGCCGTCTGATCACGAGTATCGATCCGCTCGGCAACGCCGTACGGTACGTCTACGACGAGCACGGCGACCTCGTGCGGCTGGTGGGCCCCGACGGCGCCGCCGCCGAGGTGGGCCACGACGATCGGCACCTCGCGGTGAGCGTCGGCCTCCCGGACGGGAGCCGCCGGACGCGGTCGTACGACGAGCGCGGGAACCTCGTCGCCGAGATCGATCCGGTCGGCGCGCCGACGCGCTATACGTACCGGTCCAACGGGGCGGTGGAGAGCGTCACGGACGCGGCCGGGGCCGTCACCTGGATCGAGTGCGATCGCGCCGGGCTCGTCGTGGCGGTCGTGGACCCACTGGGCGGCCGCACAGAGGTGCGACGCGACGCCTTCGGTCGGGTCGTCGAGGTAGTCGACGCCCTGGGGATGCGGACCGGCTACGGCTGGAGCGTGGAGGGCCGGGCGCTGTGGCGCACCGAGCCCGACGGCGGCAGGATCAGCTGGGACTACGACGCCGAGGGGCAACTGGTCCGCGCGGTGGACCCCCTCGGCGCGACGGTGCTGTTCGAACCGGGGCCGTTCGGCCGGATAGCGGCGCGGACCGGCCCGGACGGGGTGCGGCACGAGTTCGCCCGGGACAGCGAGCTGCGCCTGCGATCGGTGACCAAAGCCGGCGCGGTCTGGAGCTACGACTGGGACGTGGCCGGGCGTTTGCTCCGCGAGACGGACTTCATCGGCCGCGCCTTGTCATATGAGTACGACGCGGCCGGTCGACTCGTCTCCCGTTCCGACGCCGGCGGACAGCGGATCACCCTGGAGCGGGACGCGGCGGGGCGCCTGATTCGGCGCCGGACGCCGGATGGCGAGTACGCGTACCGCTATGACGCCGTGGGGCGGCTGGCCACCGCGGTGGGTCCGGACAGCCGGCTGGAGTACACGCGGGACGCCGCGGGGCGGGTGCTCAGCGAGAGCGTGGACGGCCGGACGGTGACCTCCGGGTACGACCGCACCGGCCGCCGAGTCCTGCGCACGACACCGGGCGGCTCGGTCTCCCGGTGGGAGTACGACGCGGCCGGGGGCCCGAGCGTGCTGAGCACGGACGCCGGCCGACTGACCTTTTCGCTGGACGCGGCCGGCCGCGAGGCCGAGCGGGTCCTGAACGGCCGTGTCCACCTCAGCCGCGACCACGACGTGGCCGGTCGCGTAATCGGCCAGCGGCTGTGGACCGGCGATGCCGGAAACCCCGTGGCGGAACTGCTCAACCGCCAATGGACGCGTCGAGCGGACGGTCTGCCGACGCGGCTCGACGACAGCGCAAGCGGCGGGACGCGCTACGTCTTCGACGGCGCCGGGCGCGTGACAGAGGCGGTGGGGACGGATTGGAGCGAGCAGTACAGCTATGACGAGTTCGGGAACGTGACATCCGGCTCTACGCCTGCTGACCCCGACCCGCACCCCGAGACCGCCTCCGACGGCGTCCGCGACGCGGACCGCACCCTGATCCGCCGAGCCGGCCGCACCCGCTACGAGCACGACGACTCCGGTCGCCTGATCCGCACCGTCCGCACGACTCTCGACGGCCGCCGCCGGACGTGGGAGTACACCTGGGACGCCTCCGACCGCCTCCATCAGGTCACCACCCCCGACGGAGCCACCTGGCGTTACCGCTATGACCCCCTCGGCCGCCGCATCGCCAAGGCCCGCCTGCTCGCCGACGGAACCACCACCGACGAGACCTTGTTCACCTGGGACGGCCTCCGCTTGGCCGAGCAGCACTCTGTCAGCCCTGTCGGCACCGAGCAGATCGTGACCTGGGACTATGAACCCGGCACCCACCGCCCCGCAGCACAGACACGTCGCGTCCGTCACCGGACGGAACTCTCCCAAGACCAAGCCGACGTCGCCTTCTACGCCATCGTCACCGACCTGATCGGCACCCCGACCGAACTCGTCACCTCCGAAGGCCACATCGCCTGGCGCACCACCACCGACCTCTGGGGTCGCCCGGCACCCGCCGCGTCCGCTCCCGTTACCGACTGTCCCCTTCGTTTCCCAGGCCAGTACCACGACGCAGAAACCGGCCTGCACTACAACCTCCACCGCTACTACAACCCGGCAACAGCCTCCTTCCTCACCCCTGACCCGCTCGGCCTCTCCGCCGCCCCGAACGACCACGCCTATGTCCCGAACCCGTTGGTGTGGGCCGACCCGCTGGGCCTCAAGTGCTACAGCGAAGATGAGCTCTGCGACGTTACGGAACTCAAGGGTGATGAGCCGGGCACGGCGCAGCGGCTCATGGAGGCGCCGGAGTACAACGGCGGTCAGCTACGCGGGTTTCGCAATACGAACAACCCTGACTTCCTGGACGAGCGAGGCAGAACGTATGACGCGGTCGGCGGACCGACGGCCTGGACGAATCCTGACTACAATGAAGCGGCTATGCACAAGTCGGTGTGGAGACACATCTATGCCAAGAGCGGGTTCGACTACACGGTGCTTGACCTGAGCGGAGCCTCCAGTCACCAGATAGACCGAATGTTCACGAAGCTCGATGAATGGGACGCCAATCCCAAAATGAAGGCGTTGAACAAGCTCATCATCCTGGGAGACAGCTACTGATGTCGGCGATCGTGGTCTCTGATGAGGGCGATGACTGGTTCACCAATTCCTACACTTGGTCGACCATCCTGGAGATCGCCTTCGGCGCCATCGAGCAGGAACAGCGGGACCGCTACCGGAAGTACGCCAACACGATCGGTGCCGACTTCGAGCTGATGCCGGAGGAGGTCCGCCCGGAGATCGCCGGTTGGCTCCTTGCCGCCATCGAGGACCTCCTAGGGCCGGCCGGGGCCGAACACGGCTGGGACAAGCCGAGCGACCGGGAGCATCTCGGCGAGCTGGCGGGCATGCTGCGCCGGATGGCGCACCGCGGCTCCGCCTGACCCGTTGCTCCCTCGTTTCGCAACCTTGACGAACGCCCCGTCCCGCAGTTGACTGACTCCCCATCCGGATTGTTTGCGGCCGCAACAAACTCACTCGACAAGGGCTTGAAACAGCTGGGAGTGTGCTTGATGCGTGCCCGAACACCGAGTTCGACCCCGCACAGCGGGCGGCTCCGAAGGGTTGGCTCGACGCGGCGGCGACTGGTCCGCGTAGCGGTCGCCGCCGCGTTGGCCGTGGCGTCGGTGGACGCCACGACGGCGGCGGGTGCCGCGTCCGGCTCCACCGGGCCGCAGTACCTCGACCGGTCCGCGCCGTTGGCGGCGCGGGTGAACGATCTGCTCGGGCGGATGACGCTCGCTGAGAAGGCCGGGCAGATGGATCAGCAGTTGGTGGACAATCTCACGGCCGCCGCCGGGGGTGCGTGCGGGGCCGCCGGGTTCAACATGCCGTCGGTTTCGTGTATGCAGGCCGCTCTGGTCGATCAGAACGTCGGGTCGGTGCTGGCCGGGGGGACCGACAATCCTGTCGACACCACCGGTGGCGGGACCAGCGGCAACACCGCGCGGGACTGGGCGAATGAGTACAACGCCATCCAGCAGTTCGCGGTCTCGCACTCGCGGTTGCACATCCCTGTCGTCTTCGGTGTCGACGCCGTGCACGGGTTCGGGCATCCCTGGCAGGCTCCGCTGTTTCCGCAGTCCATCGGTATGGGGGCCACGTGGGACACCGCGGCGGCCCGGGACGGCGGCGCCATGACCGCCTCCGCGCTGCGGGCCACCGGCTGGGTGTGGGACTTCGCGCCTGTGCAGGACGTGGCGCGTGACAACCGGTGGGGCCGGACCTATGAGACGTGGGGTGAGGAGCCCGCTTTGACCGCGGCCATGGGTGCCGCAAACGTTGCCGGGATGCAAAGCCCAGGTGACGGCCTCAACGTCGGGGCCACCGTCAAGCACTTCGCCGGGTACTCGCAGTCGGTCAACGGCCATGACCGCAATGAGGCCCTGCTGCCCATGAACTACCTCCAAACCACGATCCTGCCTTCTTATGCCGGGGCCATCGACGCCGGGGCCGACGCCGTCATGGTCGACTCCGGTTCCATCAACGGCGTGCCGGCCACCGCCTCGCACCACCTGCTCACCGACATCCTGCGCGGGCAGATGGGCTTCAAGGGCGTCGTGATCAGCGACTACCAGGACGTCCAGGCGCTGCAGACCGCCTACCACGTCGCGTCCGACCTGCCCGGTGCGGTGGCCGCGGCGGTCAACGCGGGGCTGGACATGAGCATGGAGGTCGGTGGCGCGGACCAGTGGCAGGCCGCTGTCATCCAGGACGTCCAGAGCGGCACGATCAAGATGTCGCGGATCGACGACGCGGTGCGGCGCATCCTGACCATGAAGTTCAAGCTCGGGTTGTTCGATCAGCCCTGTGTCGCCGACCCGGCCAAGGCGTGTGTCGACGCCGACGCCGCGAACGCCGCCGTCACCGCCGGACGTGACAAGACCCTGAAGGCCGCGCAGGAGTCCATCACGCTGCTCCGCAACGAGGGCGGCGTCCTGCCCCTGGCCGCCGGGAGCCATGTGGTCGTCACCGGTCCCAGCGCCGACTCGATGACCAACCAGCTCGGCGGCTGGAGCGTGAGCTGGCAGGGGGTGGCCGGAGCCGGGCACGTCTGCTGCATGGGCCCGCCCGACCAGATCCCGCCCGGGACCACCGTCCTGAAGGGCGTCCTCGGCGCCGACGCCCAGGCCGAGTCCATTCCGGACCAGGCCGCCGCCGTGGCCGCCGCGCCCACCACCGACGCCTACGTCGCCGTGGTGGGGGAGAAGGCCTACGCCGAGGGCCTCGGCGACAACCCGGCCCCGGCCCTGCCGGCGGACCAGCAGGCCCTGATCTCCGCCCTGGAGGCGACCGGCAAGCCGGTGATCGTCGTGGTCGAGGCCGGACGCCCGGTGGGCCTGGGCCCGGCCGGGAAGGCGAACGCCGTCCTGATGGCGTACCAGGGCGGTACCGAGGCCGGGCAGGCCGTGGCCGACGTTCTCTTCGGCACGGTGAACCCCAGCGGCCACCTGCCGATCAGCTGGCCCTCCGACGCCCCCGCCGTCGGCGGCGACTTCGACGGCTCCGCGCCCTCCCCGCTCGGCGACCAGCCCAAGTTCTTCGACCAGCTGCCGAACACCGGGTCCGGGCCGGGTCACTCCTACAATCCCGCCTACCCCTTCGGCTTCGGATTGTCCTACACCTCCTTCACCCACACTGCGCTGACCGTGACCCCCGCCGCCAACCGGCATGGCACCCTCACCGCCACGTTCACGGTCACCAACACCGGTGGCCGTGACGGCACCGACGTCGTCCCGCTCTACGTCGCCCAGCCGCTCAGCGCCGCCGCCGAACCGCCGCAGCGCCTGGTCGGGTTCGCCCGCGTCACGCTGGCCGCCGGCGCGTCGCAGACCGTGAAGGTCTCCTTCCCGGCCTCGGCGCTGGCTCGCAGCCAGGGCGACATCGACGCCTCCGGTCCGCCCACCGTGGAGCCCGGTGGCTACATCCTGCAGATCGACAAGAACAGCACCACGCCCTACTCCGTCGATCTGTCCGCGCCGTTCAGCCTGACCTGACCGGGCTGAACCACTGCGGCCGGCGCGTGCGATTTGAGGGGATCGCCCGCGCCGGCCGCGCCTTCGCGGAAAACTCCGCGTGAGGGTGTCCGATCGGGGTGGAGCCGTTCGTAGAAGGAGTGAGAGGCTGCCCGCCCAGGGCGACCCCGAACCGCAGGAGATGATCGTCAGATGCAGTACCTGGTTTCCGTGATCGCCGACCAGCCCGGCATGGCCACCGAGGAGGAGCAAGCCGCGATCACCGCCTTCAACAAGCAGCTCCAGGCCGACGGCCACTGGGTCTTCGCCGCCGGCCTCAGCGGGCCCGACGCGGCCACCGTGGTCGACAACCGCGGGGCCGAGGCCGTGGTCACCGACGGGCCCTTCCTGGAGTCGAAGGAGTTCCTCATCGGCTTCTGGATCATGGAGGCGCCGGACCTCGACGCGATGCTCAAGCTGGCCGAGGGCGCGTCCAAGGCCTGCAACCGCAAGCTCGAGGTGCGGCCGATCCTGTGAACGGATCCACGAACGCCGGCGGCGCCGACGCCCGCGACGCCGTAGCCCGGGCCCACCGCGAGGAGTGGGCCCGGCTCGTCGCCGTCCTCACCCGCCGCTACGGCGACCTCGACATCGCCGAGGAAGCCGCGGCCGAGGCGTTCGCGACCGCCGTCGAGAAGTGGCCCGCCGACGGCGTCCCGCCCAACCCCGGCGCCTGGCTCACCACCACCGCCCAGCGCAAGGCCATCGACCGGATCCGCCGCGAGAGCAAGCGCGACGAGAAGCACAGGGAGGCGCAGATGGGGCACGACGGCCGGCCTGAGCCGCCCGAACCGGCCGGCGCCATTGAAGACGACCGGCTCCGCCTGGTCTTCACCTGCGCGCACCCGGCGCTCGCGATGGAGGCCCGCGTGGCCCTGACGCTGCGCATGGTCGGCGGCCTGACCGTCGCCGAGATCGCCCGGGCGTTCCTCGTGACCGAGGCCGCCATGTCCCGCCGGATCACCCGCGCGAAGGACAAGATCAAAGTGGCGCGCATCCCCTACCGGGTGCCGTCCGCGGAGGACCTCCCGGGCCGGGTCGCCGGAGTGCTCGCCGTCCTCTATCTCGTCTTCAACGAGGGCTACCTGGCGACCGGGCCCGGCACCGACCCCGTCCGCCCGGCCCTCACCGCCGAGGCGATCCGCCTCACGCGCCTGGTCCACGCCCTGCTGCCGCAGGATGACGAGGTCACCGGACTGCTGGCGCTGATGCTGCTCACCGAGGCCCGCCGCACCGCCCGCGTCTCGGCCTCCGGCGACCTCGTCACCCTCGCCGAGCAGGACCGCGGGTCCTGGGACCGGGCCCTCGTCGCCGAGGGGCACCGGCTGGTGCGCGAACGCCTCGCCTCCGGAGCCGCCCCGGGCCGCTACCAGATCCTCGCGGCCATCAGCGCCGTGCACACGTCCGCCCGCGACGTCCGCGACACCGACTGGTCGCAGATCGTCGCCCTCTACGACCAGCTCGTCCGCCTGGACGCCTCACCGGTCGTCGCCCTGAACCGCGCCATCGCGGTCGCCGAGATCGACGGTCCGGAGGTGGCGCTGGCCGCCGTCGACCGGCTCCAAGACCGGCTGGCCGGCTACCACGCATTCCACGCCACCCGCGCCGACCTGCTGCGCCGGCTGGGCCGCGGCCGGGAGTCGCGGGCCGCCTACGACCAGGCGATCGACCTCGCCGGGAACACCGGCGAAATCGCCTATCTCACCCGCCGCCGCGACCAGCTGGGATAGCCGCAACCAGCCGCGGGGCGGCGATGACTCACAGCGCCCGCAGATACCGCAGCTGCCGGTCCCGCTGCGCCGCGGCCCCGCCCTCGTGGTCGTTCCACGGGTAGACCTCGATCTCCTTCGGCCCGGCCCAGTGGTTGTAGGACGCGAACACCGTCGACGGCGGGCAGGTGAGGTCCATCAGCGCCACCGAGTACAGCGCCGGGACGGTGGCGCGCGCGGCGAAGTTCATGCCGTCGAAGTAGGACAGCGTGGTGAAGACCTGCTGGTCGGCGCCGCGCTGGATCTTCAGGAAGTCCACGATCTCGTGGTACGGCTCGGTGTCGACCAGCGTGACCGCGCGCCGGAAGTGGGACAGGAACGGGACGTCGACCATGGCCGCGAGCAGCCCCGGCCGCAGCGCCGCCACCGCCGTGCTGATCGCGCCGCCCTGGCTCGCGCCCTGCACCACGATCCGGGAGGCGTCCACGCGCGGGTGTGCCGCGGCCGTCTCCACGGCACGCACCGCGTCGGTGAACACCCGCCGGTAGTAGTACTGCTCGGGGTCCATGACGCCGCGCGTCATCCACCAGCCGCCCGCCGGGTTCCCGCCGCCGTGCGGATCCGGCGTGGCACCCAGCTCGTCGGTCTGCGCGGCGCCCTGGCCGCGGGTGTCCATGACCAGCGTGGCCCAGCCCGAGGCGGGGAACGCCAGGTGGTCGTGCGGCAGCCCGCGGCCGCGGCTGTAGCCGAGGAAGTGCACGAGGCAGGGGAGCCGCTCGCCGTTTCCAGCTCCGGAGCGCGGCAGGATCAGCCACGCCTTCACCGGATCCCCGCCCCACCCCGCGAACGTCACGTCGAAGACCTCGACCATCGACAGCGCCGCGTCGTAAGGCTCGAACACCGGCTCGAACCCCGCCGCCTCGGCCTCGTCCAGCGTCCGCTTCCAGAACGCGTCGAAGTCGGCGGGCTCGTCGCGCTCCGGACGGTAGCGCCTCAGCTCCTCCAGCGGCAGATCGAACAGCGCCATCGGGTCCTCCCCAAACGAGTGATCCACACCAGCCGCAGCAGTGTATGCGGCCGGCGTGGATCAGGGCTCCGGGTCCGGAGGGTGGCCCGGTCACACCAACGCGGCGCTCGCCCTCGCCTTCATGCGCTCCATGACCTCGGCGGCGGGCCAGGACCCGACGTGGTAGCGCGCCGGGTGGAAACCCTCGGCCGGCGTCAGGCCGGCCTCCTCGGCGACGACGGCCCACGGAATCTGGACCATCTGCTCGCCCTCCTTGGGGAAGAAGACCAGGTCGGCCTGGGGCAGCATGGACTCGATGCCGTCCGTCCACGTCGTCCCGGTGAACTCCTCGCCGGTGGGGCTGCGGAACCCCTTCAGGGCGGCCGGGAACGGGTCTTCGGCTCCTGCGGCGTCGCGCAGGTACTCGGTCTGCGGGCCGTAGGAGCTCATGGCCAGCAGGATCGTGGCGTGCTTGACGGCCGCGTGCGCGGGGTGGTCCGGCGGCGGCTCGTAGAGCGTGACGGTGCCGTCGTCGCCGACGGTGATCGGGGCCGGGCAGATGGGGCGGGCGGACTCGGTCCACTCCCGCTCGGCGGTCTGGACGCGGATGGCGATCTCGTCCGGATCGGCGGTCTCGTAGGCGAGCAGCAGAACGCTGTTGCTGGTGGGGAAGGCCAGCGGCCGGGCCTCGGCGATCCGCTGGAGGGTGGCCAGCCAGCCGTCGACCAGGGGGAGCGAGGTGATGTAGTGGTCGCCCGAGTCGTCCAGGCGCGTGGCCGCGGGCGACCCGGCCCGCAGGCGGGCCGCGTCCAGGGTGTGGGTGACCGAGCGGGCCAGGTTGCGGTGCGCGGCGTCGAACGCCTCCTCGGCGCCGACGCCCCAGGTCGCCAGGTCGTCGGGGCCGACGTACTTCATCGCCGAGGGACTGTCCAGGACCAGCATCTCCGCCAGGTAGCGCAGCGCCGGGCGGCTCACGATGCCGATCTTCGGGTCGTGCACCGGCGGCCGCAGCACCGGCCGCACCATCGGCTGCGCCCTCTCCCACGTGTCCGGCGTGGGCGGCAGCGCGGCGGCGTCGACCAGCCGCCCGACCGCGGCCTTGCGCGCACTCGCCGGCGCGCGCTCGGTCTCCTGGAACGTCCTGTCCAGGTTGATGACCGCGGGGGAGTCGTCGTCGGGTGTGCGGAACACCAGGACCTGGAACTTCTCGGCGTCGTACTCGGTGCGGGCGACGGTGTCGAGGGCGAGGACGCGGGCGGCGACCTCCTTCCCGAACCGGTCGCGGGCGGATCCGAAGATCTTGTCGGCTATCCCCATGGTCGGCGACCTTAGCGCAGGCCGCCGACGATCAGGTGACGGGCCGGTGACCGGGGGATTCTCACCTCACGAGCACCTCGACGATCTCGCGCGGCAGGCCGTGCGTCTCATGCAGGTATCGCAGGGTCCTGTCGTCCAGGACCTCCTCCCGGGGAAGGCGGGACAGGAGCTTGCGGCCGCGCTCCAGGACGCCGACGAACCGGCGTTGCTCCTCCAGCACGACCTGGCGGACCTGGTCGGGGGTCGGGCCGCCGCCCGGCGACCGGCCGAAGCGGTCGAGCGTGTGGGTGTAGAGGTCCAGCGGCAGCTCGTCGAGCAGCGTGAGGTTCTGGCGCCACAGGATCGTCAGCACGCGACGCAGCAGCCGGCGCAGCACGTAGCCGCGTCCGGTGTTCGACGGTCTGACGCCGTCGCCCACGACGACCATGCTCGAGCGCAGGTGGTCCACGACGACGCGGCGCTCGCGCAGGTCGAGCGGCCAGAGGGTGGGAACGGTCTCCCGCCAGGGCTGGAAGACGTCGCAGTCGTAGACCGAGTCCGTGCCCTGCAGGATCGTGAGCAGCCGTTCCAGGCCCATCCCGGTGTCGATGCCGACCTGCGGCAACGGCACCAGCGACCCGTCGGACAGACGCTCGTAGCGCATCATCACGTGGTTCCAGATCTCCACCCAGTCGGAGTTCGTGCCGGGGGTGTCACGCGGCTCGCCGACTCCGGTCCACACGAAGATCTCGCTGTCCGGGCCGCAGGGACCGGTGGGCCCGTTGGACCACCAGTTGTCCTCGCTCAGAACCTCGACCGGGACGCCCAGGTCCCCCCACGTCTCCAAGGACTCCACGTCGGGGCCGACCTGTTCGTCCCCTCCGAAGACCGTGACGTACAGCTGCTCGGGACGCAGGCCGAAGCCCTCCCGCAGAAGCCGGTATCCCCACCTCAGACTCTGACGGCTGCCGTAGTCGCCGAGCGACCAGGAGCCCAGCATCTCGAACACGGTCAGGTGAGTGGGGTCGCCGACTTCGTCGAGGTCTGTGGTGCGCAGGCACCGCTGGACGCCCGTCAGCCGGCGGCCGAGCGGATGGGGACGTCCGAGCAGGTACGGCGTCAGGTGGTGCATGCCGGACGTGGTGAACAGGACCGAGTCGTCGCCCCGCGGCGGTAGCAGCGACTGGCTGGGGGACAGCTCGTGACCGTGCTCGCGGTAGAAGCCGGTGAAGGTGCTGATGGTTTCGCGGGTGTTCATGGCGTGAGGCCTTTCCGGATCGTGACGGCTGGTGGCCGTGACCGGACAGGCGTCGCCGACGACGCTGCGAGGGGTGGGCTCGAAAGACGGCGAGAGTGCACGTCGCAGCCGGCGGACCTGTCCGGCCGCCGGCGGGGAGGGAGAAGGAGATCAGGCAGCGGCAGCCGGTGAGCAGATAGCTCGCGCGGCTGCGGCGAAGGTGCGCCTGGTGGTCTCCATGATCGGATTTTAGCCCTCTAACAACCTCATCACCAACCCGGTTGCCGGCTTGGGTCCGAACGCCGTCGACTTGCGCGGCATCAGCACCCCCGCCGCGGCCAGCTCCCGTACCACGTCCTCGGTCGTCGGCCGCAGCAGCACCGCCGTCCCGCCCAGGCGCGCGGCCTCGGCGATCGCGTGCGCCGGGTCGTGGTCGAACCGCACTTCCTCCGGGGTGTCCGGCAGCTGCCACACCGCCTCCACCAGCACGTGGTGCAGCACCGTCGCGTCCAGCTCGCGCCAGGCCGGCGGGCGGTCCGCGGGGATCGCCTCGGCGAGCGCGTCCGGGTCCGGCGCGGTGAGCAGGTAGTGGGTGCTTCCGTCGGAGAGTACGAAAGCGTGTTCGCCGGCCGGGATGCAGTCCAGCGCGGTGTGCGGGTCGGAGGTCTCGCGGACGGCGAAGACCTTGCCGGCCTGGGCGGCGGCCGCGGCGAGGGGGACGTGGGGCAGGACGCGGTGGATGGCGTGCAGGCTCAGCGGGTAGCGGGCCGAGTCGACCAGCAGGGCCAGGCCCAGGGCGGCCGGGCCGCCGCGTTCGGCGCGCAGCCGGCGGTAGGCGGCGTGGCGGTGGTGGCCGTCGGCGATCAGGGCGCGGTGCCAGACCAGGGCGGCGGCGACCCGGTCGACGGAGACCGGGTCGGTGAGCGCCCACAGGCGGTGCGCGGTGCCGTCGGCGGTCGTGGTGACCGTGAGCGGGGTGGTGGCGTCCGCGACCCGGTCGAGCAGGTCGGAGACGGTGTGGTCGCCTTCGTAGGTCAGCAGGATCGGCTCGATGTGGGCGTCGGTGGCGCGCATCTGGGCGAGGCGGTCGGCCACCACCGAGTCGGTCACGGCCTCGTGCGGCATGATCGCGCGGCGTTCCGGCGCCGGCTCGGCCGCGCCGCCCGGCCGGTCCGGGTCGTCGGAGTCGTCGAGCTGGACCAGGGCGATCAGGCCGCGCTGCCGGAAGTGCGGACCGGACTGTTCGTAGACGTACAACGCGGGGTCCCGGTCCAGAAGCAGGGCGCCGTCGGCGATCCACTCGTGCAGGGAGGCCGCCGCCCGGCTGTAGCGCGCGGGCGCGCCGGGGCGGTCCACCAACTCCTCCGGCGCGGCCAGGATCAGGCGCACGACGTTGTGTTCCTCGGTGTCGGCCAGCCGCCTGGCCTCCTCCGGCCCGATCATGTCGTACGGTGGCGAAGTGACCGCCGACGGGTCGTGGACCCGTTCCGGGACGAACCGTAGCCCCCGGAACGGGAGCACTCGCAGCGCCTGCGGATCGCTGTGTGCCATGCAGGCATGGTACGAGCAGCAGTCCCCGGGAGCCGATACGCGACCGTGCTCAAGTGGCCGGGGGGACGGGCGGGAGTGAGGTGGGCAGCGGCTGGAAAGGAAGAACGGCATACAGGTTGTCACGGATGGGGAGCCGGTAGCGGGAGCCGAGTACGACGGAGGATCTTATGTCTGAGCGATACGACGGCGGGTACGGCGCCGAGGACGGCGCCGGCGAACCCACCGGCGAGGCCGCCGACTGGTACCGGCAGGGCGTGCAGCTGCTGGAGGCCGGCGATCCGCAGGGGGCGGCGCAGCTGCTCACCAAAGTCGCGCAGAAGACCCCCGACTTCGCCCCGGTCCTGGAGGCCCTGGCGCGCGCCCACTTCGACGGCGGCCTCTACGAGCAGGCGTTGGAGAGCTTCGCACAGCTGGCGCACGTGAGCCCGGATGACGACTACGCGCAGTTCGGCTGGGGGCTGGCGGCGGCCAAACTCGGCCAGATGGATGTCGCGGTGGAGCACCTCTCGGCGGCCGCGGCGATGCGTCCGGAGATCCGCCATTACGCCAACGCGCTGCGGGCGGCGCGCTCCACGCTGCGCGAGCAGACCGGCAAGCGCGGGCTCGCGGACGGCTGAGCTACCCGAACCGAATTCGGCCTCTACCCCCGGCCCGTCCCCGCTCGACCGGGGAAGGTCCGGGGTCCGCCGACACGCCCGGGACGGATGTGATCAGATAGCGGTGTGACCGCTGAGACTGCCGCCGGAACAGACGGGACGGCCGCGGCCGGCAAAGTGCCGCTGCTGACCTCCGAGACGCCCCTCGCCCAGGCCTACGACACGGCCCTGCTGGATCTGGACGGCGTGGTGTACCGCGGCGCGGACGCGGTCCCGCACGCCGCCTCCGCCCTGCGTGAGGCCGAGACCAAGGGCATGCGCCGCGCCTACGTGACCAACAACGCCTCCCGCACCCCCGAGGCGGTCGCCGAGCACCTGAACCAGCTCGGCGTCCCGGCGCACCCGAACGAGGTCGTGACCTCGGCGCAGGCCGCGGCCCGGATGGCGCACGCCTGCGTCGGCGACGGCGGCCGGGTCCTCGTGATCGGCGGCGAGGGCCTGCTCACGGCGGTGAAGGAGCTGGGCCTGAAGCCGGTGCCCTCGGCCGACGACGTCCCGGACGTCGTGGTCCAGGGCTACTCGCCGGACGTGGGCTGGAAGGACCTGGCCGAGGCCGCCTACGCGGTCCGCGCCGGCGTGCCGTGGATCGCGACCAACACCGACATGACGGTCCCCACGTCGCGCGGCATCGCTCCCGGCAACGGCACGCTGGTGGCCGCGGTCCGCGCCGCCTCCGGCGTGATCCCGCAGGTCGCCGGGAAGCCCGAGCTGCCGCTGCACCGCGAGTCGATCCTGCGCTCGGGCGCGAGCCGCCCGCTGATCGTCGGCGACCGCCTGGACACCGACATCGAGGGCGCGGTCCGGGGCCACACCGACAGCCTGTTGGTCCTGACCGGCGTCACCACGGTCCGCGAACTGCTCGCCGCCCCGCCGGACCGCCGCCCGAACTACATCGCCGAGGACCTGCGCGGACTGCTGACCGTGCACGTCGCCCCGACCCGGGACGGCGTCAGCTTCACGCTGGGCCGGACCAGTGCCGCCGTGGTGTCCGGGCAGGTGATCCTGCACGCGCACGGCGACAGGATCGACGCGGTGCGGGTGATGTGCGCCGCGGTGTGGGCGCACGACGGGGAGGCCGACGCGTCGGAGGCGTTGGCGAGTCTGGCGTAGGCGAGTCTGGCCAAGGCAAGTCTGGCCAAGGCAAGTCTGGCGGTAGGCGTAGGAGTCCCCTGCCTGGACGCCGCCGCCTGGCCTCTCGCCGCCCTTCCACCGAAGCTGGGCGCCATGAAGGAAGAACTCGTATGGCGCCCCGCGATCCGCGTCGAGCTGGTGAACCACAGCGACTACCCGGTCACCTCTGTGGCCTTCGCCGGCGGCTGGGTCTTCGCCAAGAGTCCGGACGGGACCGTCGTGTTCCCGGCCTCGCAGGTCGTGAAGGTCGCCCTCGGTTAGCCGGCGTCCCAGGCGGGCCCGCGTCCGGCCGGCGCGGACGCCGGGCAGGCGCTCACGCCTGCACCACCGCCCCGCTCCCGACCAGCGCTTCCACGTCCTCGAACCCCCACGCCGCCAACGCCTCCCGGGTGTGCGCCCCCGGTGCGCACGGCGGCAGTCCCAGCTCCGCCTCCGTCCGCGAGAACCGCGGCGCCGGCGCCGGCTGCGTCAGACCGTCCCGCTCCACCAGCGTCCCGCGTGCGGCCAGGTGCGGGTGCCGCGGCGCCTCCTTCGCCGACAACACCGGTGCCACGCAGGCGTCGCCGCCCTCGAACACCTTCGTCCACTCCTCGCGGCTCCGCGTCCGGAACACGTCCGCGAGCATCTCCCGCAGCTGCGGCCACCGCTCCCGGTCGTTCTGCTCCGGCACGAGGTGCGCGATGCCCAGCCGCTCCACCAGCTCGGCGAAGAACTGCGGCTCGATCGCCCCGACCGCCATGTACTCGCCGTCGGCGGTCTCGTAGACGTCGTAGTACGGCGCCCCGGTGTCCAGCAGGTTGGTGCCCCGCTGGTCGCGCCACAGGCCCAGGCTGCTGAAGCCGTGCATGATCGCCGACAGGTGCGCGGTGCCGTCCACGATCGCGGCGTCCACGACCTGTCCGCGGCCCGAGCGCGCCGCCTCCCACACCGCCGCCAGGATCCCGACCACCAGGTACATCGACCCGCCGCCGAAGTCGCCCACCAGGTTCAGCGGCACCTGCGGGGGGCCGCCGGCCCGGCCGATGGCGTGCAGCGTGCCGGTGACCGCGATGTACGCGATGTCGTGCCCGGCGGTCGGGGCCAGCGGCCCGTCCTGTCCCCAGCCGGTCATCCGCCCGTAGACCAGGCGCGGGTTGCGCTCCAGGCACACGTCCGGCCCGATCCCCAGCCGCTCGGCCACGCCGGGCCGGTAGCCCTCGATCAGCACGTCGGCCTGCTCGGCCAGCCGCAACACCACGCCGGCGCCGCCGGGGTGCTTCAGGTCCACGGCCACCGAGCGGCGGCCGCGGTTCAGCACGTCGCGGTCGCCCAGCGACAGCCCCCCGCCGCCGGGCCGGTCCACCCGCAGCACCTCCGCGCCGAGGTCGGCGAGCAGCATCGCGGCGAACGGTCCGGGCCCGATGCCCGCGATCTCCACGACCTTCAGTCCCTGCAACGGCCCTGTCATGCGTCCTCCCGGCGGCAGTTCTGCTGACGGTGTATCAGATATCGCGGTGGGGTGCCGCTTCGAACAGCGGCCGCAGCAGCGTCTTCGACCGCTGCCACCGCTCGTCCATCCGGGCCGAGGGGTGCGGGTGCAGGAACGACACCATCCGCAGCCCCCGCATGGCCTCCAGCGCGGTCAGCAGCCGGGACTGGAAGTCCGGCAGCGCCGTGACCCGTGTCCCGAACAGGATCTGCGAGACCTCGACGAACCGCGCGGTCAGCGCCCGCTCGAACGCCGTGGTGGCCTCGCGCAGCTCCGGATCGGTGCGCGCGGCCACCCACAGCTCGATCGCGGCGTCGAAGGTCGGCCCCTGGTGCGCCTTCCAGAGCAGCTCCAGCGCGTCCCCGACCGGGTCGGCCGAGCCGGCCAGGATGTCCGGCCGGGTCAGCACCATCTGCGCCTGCTGCTCGGCCAGGTGCCGCACGGCGGCCACCACGAGCTCGTCCTTGGTCGCGAAGTGGTGCACCTGCGCGCCGCGCGAGACGCCGGCCAGCTCCGAGACCCGGGTCGTGGTGGTGCCGGCGTAGCCGTGCTCGACCAGGCACTCGACGGTCGCGTCGAGCAGCAGGCGCCGGGTGGCGGCGGAACGTTCCTCCTGGGTGCGGCGTGCGGTCACCCGTTCAACTTACAGGCAGTGCTGCCGGTTTGTTGAGCTCAGTCTTCCTCGACCAGGCGCGCGAGCTTGTCCAGGGACATCCGGGTGCCCAGCTCGTTGTCGGCCGGCGACACGCCCGGCGGCAGGTCGTCGTGGCGGAAGGCCAGGTCGGTGCCGCCCTCGGCGTCGGTGAGCACGTAGGTGATCGTCATCTCGCCTCGCAGCGCGGGGTCGTCGGTCTCGAACTCGACGGCCTGCACGACCTTGGCGTCCGGGACCAGTTCCACGAACCGGCCGTGGAACGTGTCGGTCCGCGCGGAGGTCTTCCCGGCCCCGGTGGGCGCGTCATACGTCAGGGAAATGCGGAACCCTCCGCCCTGCCATCCCTCGAAGGAGTGGATCTCGCTCGTCATCCCGTCGGGGACCATCCAGTGCCGGACGGCGTCGGCGTCGAGGAGGGCGCGGTAGACGGCGGCGCGCGGGGCGCGGATGAAGCGCGTCGAACGGGTCACAGCAGTTTCCGCAGCCTCAGCAGGTCCGAGAACGAGGCTTCCAGCTTCACCCGGCCGCGGGCCCACGCCGCCGCGAAGTTCAGATCGCCGGCGACCAGCGCGAGCAGGTCGTCGCTGTTGATCGTCAGCCGGACCTGCGCCCGCTCCCTGGGCTCGGTGGTGACGTCCTCCAGAGCGCCCTCGCGCAGCACCCCGTGGAAGGTGACGTCCAGATCCGGAACCCGCAGGCTCACGGTCCGCACCAGCTTCTTGTTCGAGTCGTCCATGCCGCCGAGCTTCCCGGCGAACTCCTTGAGCGCTTCCCGGCATTCGTCGATGGTGGCCACGTTCGCGACCTTACTCGAACCGGCGCGATAGCGTTCGGGGTGAACTACCGGCAACCGAAGGCGAGCAGCGCGAAGATGGACGAGGAACTCCCTGTGCAGGTGGACTTCGAGCACTCGGGCCACCGTCCGGTGGACGACGTCCTGGACCGTCTCACCGGCCTGCCGGGCACCGCGCTGGCCGGCCACGCCGAGGTCTACGACGCGATCCACAACGACCTGCGCGCGATCCTGGCCGAGCAGCCCGCGGGCGGCCAGGGCTCCGGCGGCCCCGGCAGCGGCCGGTGACCGCGCGGCGCCGCCTGGACGCCGAACTGGTCCGCCGCAGACTGGCCCGCTCCCGGGAGCAGGCGCGGGAGCTGATCGAGGCCGGGCGGGTGAGCGTCAACGGGCAGACCGCGACCAAGCCGGCGACCCAGGTGGAGACCTCCGCGCCGGTGCTCGTCACCGAGGCCAAGGACGGGGAGGACTACGTCTCCCGCGGCGGCCACAAACTCGCCGGCGCGCTGGCCGCGTTCGGGCCGCACGGCCTCAGCTTCCAGGGCCGGCGCGCCCTGGACGCCGGCGCCTCCACCGGCGGCTTCACCGACGTGCTGCTGCGCAACGGCGCCGCGCACGTGGTCGCGGTCGACGTCGGCTACGGCCAGCTGGCCTGGTCGCTGCGCACCGACGACCGGGTCACCGTCCTGGACCGCACGAACGTCCGCGACTTGACGCCGGACATGATCGGCGGTCGGGTGGAACTCGTGGTGGGTGATCTTTCGTTCATCTCCCTGCGGCTGGTGCTCCCGGCGCTGGCCGCGTGCGCGACCCCGGAGGCGGACCTGGCGCTGATGGTCAAGCCGCAGTTCGAGGTCGGCAGGGAGCGCCTGGGCTCCGGAGGCGTGGTGCGCGACGTCGCGCTGCACGCCGAGGCGGTGCGGGACGTGGCGGCGGCCGCGGCCCGGTGCGGTCTCGGGGTGCGCGGGGTCGCCGCGAGCCCGCTTCCAGGCCCGGCTGGCAACGTCGAGTACTTCCTCTGGCTGCGCGCCGACGCGCCGCCGCTGCGCGAGGAGGACCTGGCGCGCGCCATCGAGGAGGGCCCGGCCGGCGACGGCCGGTTCGACGCGGGATCGGGCACGAACGGCGACGAGGGGTCTGGGGACTAGGCGATGGGACACGGCGAGCGCGCGGTGCTGTTGGTCGTCCACACCGGCCGGCAGGTGGCGCTGGATGCCGCGCGGGACACGGTCGCGCGGCTGGGCGCCGCGGGCGTCAGCGTGCGGGTGCTGGCCGGCGAGGCCGGGGAGCTGGAGACGGACGCGCAAGTGTGCCCGGCGGGCGCCGGCGCCGGAGAAGGCGTCGAGCTCGTCGTGGTCCTCGGCGGCGACGGCACGGTGCTGCGCGGCGCCGAGATCGCCCGCGCCGCCGGCATCCCGCTGCTGGGCGTGAACCTGGGACGCGTCGGCTTCCTGGCCGAGGCCGAGTACGAGGACCTGGCCTACGTCGTGGACCGCATCGTGGCCCGCGACTACGAGGTCGAGGAGCGGATGACGGTCGACGTCGAGGTCGGGCTGGACGGCCGGGTGCTCGACCGGTCCTGGGCGCTGAACGAGGCCAGCGTCGAGAAGTACTCGCGCGAACGCATGGTCGAGGTCCGGATCTCGATCGACGGCCGCCCGCTGTCCAAGTGGGGCTGCGACGGCGTCATCTTCGCCACCCCGACCGGCTCCACGGCCTACAACTTCTCCGCCGGCGGCCCGATCGTCTGGCCCGATCTGGACGCGCTGCTGCTGGTGCCGATCAGTGCGCACGCTCTGTTCGCCCGGCCGCTGGTCGTGTCCCCGCACTCCATGCTGGAGCTGGAGCTGCAACCGAACGGCGACGACCCGACGAGCAAGGGTGCTGTGATGTGGTGCGACGGGCGCCGTGTGCTGGACCTGCCGCACGGCGCGCGGGTGAAGGTGCGCCGGGGCGCGCTGCCGGTGCGGTTCGCCCGCCTGCACCACGCGCCGTTCACCGACCGGCTGGTGGCCAAGTTCGCGCTGCCCGTCGACGGGTGGCGCGCGGAGAAATAGTCTGGCCCCGGAGGTGGGGGCGGATGATGTTCGGCAAGCGCAAGCGGCTTCTGCACGAGGGCGAACCGGCCGAGGCGGTCGTTCTCGACGCGCGGATCCACGGCGGCCACGTCGGGGGCGGCGGCACCTCACCGGTCTGGTACGAACTGCGGCTGCGCGTGCACTACCCCGACGGGACGACCGCGGACGTCCCCGGCCGTATCGGGAGCGACCTGCACGGCGCCCCGGTCTCGGCGGGCGTCGGCGACATCATCCCGGTCCGCTACGCCGCCGACCAGCGCGCCACGGTCGTGATCGACGAGCCGGCGCTGCTGGCGCGGCACGAGGAGAGGCGGCGGTCCCTGGCCGAGGCGGCGGTGGAGCGGGCCGAGCGCGAACTGGCCGGGCTGCCGGAGATCGACACCACGCAGCCGCCTCCGAGCGACGAGCAGCTGCAGAAGGCGCATCAGGCCTGGCGCGGCGCGGTGGCCAGGACGAAGGAGGCCAAGGCCGCCCACAAGAGCGCCGAGGCCGCCGCGGCCGCCGGGACCGCGACCAAGGGTGACGTGTTGCGGGCGTTCAACACGAGTGTGAAGCGGTCGGCGGAGGAGAAGTCCGCCCGCGAGAAGTACAACGCCCTGCGCAAACGTCGTGCGGACTGGACGCCGGGCGACAGCGGCCCTGACAACATGTCAGGGTCATGAACTTCGGCCCGGTTATTACTCCTAAGGGGACGAATCCGGCGCGCAGGTACCGCATCGGCCCCACGACCACTTAGTGTCGTATCCGTGCTGGAGCAGATGAGGATTCGCGGCCTCGGCGTCATCGAGGACGCGGTGTTGGAGCTGTCGCCCGGATTCACGGCGGTCACCGGCGAGACCGGCGCGGGCAAGACGATGGTGGTCACCGGCCTGGGGCTGCTGTTCGGCGGCCGCTCGGATTCCGCGCTGGTCCGCCCGGGCGCCGAACGCGCCTCGGTGGAGGGCCGGCTGCTCGTGGACCCGAAGGGCCCGGCCGCCCGGGCCGCCGCCGACGCCGGCGCCGAGTTCGAACCCGTGGGCGAGGACCGCGCCGAGCTCATCATCTCCCGCTCGGTGTCCGTGGAAGGCCGCTCCCGCGCCAGCCTCGGGGGCGCCGCGGTCCCGATCGGCGTCCTCGGCGGCCTGGCCGACGACCTGGTCGCCATGCACGGCCAGTCGGCGCAGCAGTCCCTCCTCCAGCCGGCCCGCCAGCGCCAGGCCCTGGACCGCTACGCCGGCCCCGCCGTCGCCGAACCGCTGGCCGAGTACAAGGCCTGCTACGACCGCCTGAAGAAGATCGAGGCGACCCTCGACGAGCTCACCACCCGCGCCCGCGAGCGCGCCCAGGAAGCCGACCTCCTGCGTTTCGGCCTGGCCGAGGTCGAGCGCCTGGAACCGGTCGAGGGCGAGGACGAGGAGCTGGCGGCCGAGGCCGAGCGCCTGGGCCACGCCGACACCCTGCGCACCGCGTCCGGGGGCGCGCACATGGCGCTGGCCGGCAGCCCGGACGACCCGGCGTCGATCAACGCCCTGTCACTGCTGTCGGAGGCCACCCGCGCGTTGGAGGGGGCCCGCGGCCACGACCCGGCTCTGGCCGAGCTGGCGTCGCGGCTGGACGAGGCGTCGTTCCTGCTGGCGGACGTGTCGACGGACCTGGCGGCGTACGCGGACTCGATCGAGGCCGACCCGCGCCGGCTGGCGGACGTGCAGCAGCGGATCAGCGACCTCAACGCGGTGATGCGGAAGTACGGCCCGAAGCTGACGGACGTGCTCGCCTGGGCGTCGACGGGCGCGCTGCGTCTGGCCGAGCTGGAAGGCGACGACGACCGCATCTCGGGGCTCCAGGAGGAGCGGGTCGCGGCCCGGGCGGAGCTGGCGCGGCTGGCGGCCCGGGTCTCCGCGGGACGCGCGCAGGCCGCGGACAAGTTCGCGGCCGCGGTGACGACGGAGCTGGCCGAACTCGCGATGCCGCACGCCCGCATCGAGGTGCCGGTGACCCAGAAGGAGACGGCGGACGGCCTCGAGATCGACGGCCGCACGGTCGCGTTCGGGCCGACGGGCGTCGACGACGTCGAACTGCGCCTCGCACCGCATCCGGGCGCGCCGTTCCTGCCCATCGCCAAGGGCGCCTCGGGCGGCGAGCTGTCCCGGGTGATGCTGGCGGTCGAGGTCGTCTTCGCCGGCTCGGACCCGGTGCCGACGTTCGTCTTCGACGAGGTCGACGCGGGCGTGGGCGGCAAGGCCGCGGTGGAGGTGGGACGACGCCTGGCACGCCTGGCGCGCTCGGCCCAGGTCGTGGTGGTGACACACCTGCCCCAGGTCGCCGCCTTCGCCGACCGGCAGCTGGTGGTGCGCAAGGCGAACGACGGCTCGGTGACGCGGTCCGGGGTGACGGTGCTGGACGACGCGGAGCGGCGTCGGGAGCTGGCGCGGATGCTGGCCGGGTTGGAGGAGTCGGAGCTGGGGCAGGCGCACGCTGATGAGCTGCTGCAGGCTGCGGCGGCGGATCGGCAGCGGGCTTAGGAGGGCGGGGCGGGGCGGGTCCGGTATGAGCCGGGCCGAGCAGAGCCGGGCCGAGCCGCGCAGCGCAGGGCCGTGCTGGCCGAGCAGGGCTGGGGCCGCGCAGCGCAGGGCCGTGCTGGGCCGAGCCGCGCAGCGCAGGGCCGTGCTGGGCCGAGCCGCGCAGCGCAGGGCTGATCGCTCTCCCCGGCCGCCGGTCCGGGCGGGTGTGCGCGGCCCCGACTCGCCATGATGTGAGAATGCTGCGGTGGCAGTGATCCGAGTGGTGGTGGCCGACGACCAGGCGGCGGTCCGGGACGGGCTGGTGGCGCTGCTGTCGGTCACGTCCGGGGTCGAGGTCGTGGGGGAGGCCGCGGACGGCGCGGCGGCGGTGGTCGCGGCCGAGACGCTGCACCCCGATGTGGTCCTGATGGACCTGCGCATGCCCGGCGTCGACGGGGTGGAGGCGACCCGGCTGATCGGCGAGCGCGCGCCGGGGGTGCGGGTCGTGGTGCTCACCACCCACGCCGACGACGCCTCGATCCTCAAGGCCCTCCGCGCCGGCGCGACCGGCTACCTCACCAAGGAGTCCGGCCGCGCCGAGATCGCCCGGGCGATCGAAGCCGCGGCCTCCGGGCAGTCGGTCCTGGACGACGGCGTGACCGCCACGCTGCTCGCCGCGGCCGTGGACGTGCCCGCCGTCGCCGAGCTCACGCCGCGCGAGGCTGAAGTGCTCACCCTCATCGCCCGCGGTAAGTCGAACACGGAGATCGCCGAGGAGCTGTTCGTTTCGGCGGCGACGGTGAAGACGCATATCAACAACCTGTTCGCCAAGATCGGCGTGCGGGATCGGGCGCAGGCGGTGCGGTACGCGTTGCGGCACGGGCTGGACTGAGGGTCGCGGTACCCGGAGACGCGGCGCTTTCCCGCGATCGTCGTCGCCAGGTGGGGGCGGTTCGAACACGGGTCGGCGTGGCTGGCCGCCTGACCTGGCGTCAAGCGAGGAACGCCAGGACCCGGCGCCACGCGTCCGCGCATGCCGCGGCCCGCGCACCGTCCGGGTCGGCGGGCGTGCTCGGGCCAGCGACGTCGACAGGATCGACAGGATCGACAGGATCGGCGGCGTCAGCTGGCTGGTCGAAGAAGCTGTGCGGCATGCCGGGGTACGTCACGAACTCGTGCGGCGTCCCGCCGAGCGCGCGCCCGAACGCGGCCACGTGCTCGGCGCTGATCCCGGCGTCGGCGCCGCCGAACAGGCCGAGGATGGGCGCGGTGAGGCCGTCGGCCAGCTGCGTCGGGCCCGGCGCGCCGAACAGCTCGTCGGGGAAGCCGTAGAAGCCGATCGCGCCGCGGGTGCCGAACTCCGGCGCGGCGGTCAGGAAGGCTTGGCGGCCGCCGAAGCAGAACCCGAGGACGGCGACCTCGGCTGGTGCGGTGGCGTCGAGGTTCGTGCCCCCCGCCCCGTTCCGCAGCGCGGCGATCCCTGCCCGAATATCCGCGAACAAACCTTCGCGCGTCACCCGGAACAGGTGCTCCATGAACGGGAACGCGTCGTCGCGCGCGCGGTGGTCCGGCCCCGCACTCCTTCCGTAGTAGTCGATGGCCATCGCGGGATGCCCCTGCTCGGCGAGGCGGATGCAGAGTTCTTCGTAGAAACCGGTGAGTCCGCGGTTGTCGGGGAGCACCAGAACCGAGGTGCCGTGGGGCCGACCAGGCCGGCCCGGGACGGCATGGAAAGCGCTGAAGCGCGAGCCGTCGCTGGAAGTCAGGACCAGAGTGTCGCGGGAGGCGACCGGCCCGGAAGCCGGTTCGAACACCGGCGGGTGAGAAGCGGGGTCATGGCACACGCCCACACCATAACCTCGCTAAAACAGCATATTACCACAACCGAATCAATTTTGGAAGATGTCGGAGATAACGATCGGAACCGTGGCGATCACCTGCCACCCGCCCCGTTCCGTCGCCTCCGCCGTCAGTGTTCCCCCCAGTAACTCGACCCGCTCCCGCAGGCCCACGATGCCCCACCCGCCGCCCGAGTCGGCCAGCGGAGCCGAGGCCGCCGTCGGTGCGTCGTTCGCCACTGTCAGCGTGACCGTGTCCACGCCGACTGACAGCCGCACCTCCACCGGTGCTCCCGGTGCGTGCTTGCGCGCGTTCGTCAGCGCCTCCTGCGCCACCCGCTGCAAGCCCTGCGCCGTTTCCACCTCCAGCGCCGGCACCGGGCCGCCCACCAGCTCGAAGGTCGCCTTCCACCCCGTGTCCGCGCCGTAGTCGGCCACCAGCTTCGCCAGCGTCTCCTCCGGCGGCTTCACGTCCTCGCGCAGCGCCGCCACCGCGCGCCGCACCTCCGCCAGCCCGTCCCGCGCCAGCCGCCGCGCTCGCACCACCATCGTGTGCGCGGCGTCGACGTCGCCGCCCTCGGTCAGCAGCGCGTCGGCGGCCTCCAGCTGGATCGCCAGGCCCGACAGCGAGTGCGCCAGCACGTCGTGCACGTCCCGTGCTATCCGCCCGCGCTCGGCCAGCGCCGCCGCGTGGGCCTGCTCCGCGTTGGCCCGCCGCGTCATCGCCAGCAGCTCCTGCGCGCGCCGCAGCGCCAGCATCCGGGAGCGGCGCACGTCGCCGAGCAGGGCGCCGCCGAAGGTGACGCCGATGATCCACGGCAGGTCCGCGGCCCGGTCCGCGACCAGGGCGCAGAACGTGCCGACGACGAGCAGCGCGACGCCGGTGGACAGCGCGACCACCCGCGGCTCGCCGACGGCCTGCAAGTAGAGCATGGCCATGAACACGAACGTCAGCCCGGCCGGCTCGCCCCAGCCCATCCCGGCCATCACCGCGCCGCAGAGGCCGAAAACGATCGCGGCGGGGACGGCGGCGGTGAGGTGGCGGGAGGCGGACAGCGTCCACACCACGGCGGCCGCGATCGCCACCGCCGCCAGCGGCCAGGCCGCGTGCTGGCCCGACTTCACCAGCGTCACCCCGATGAGGAGCAGCCCGCCCAGCCGCAGCGCCACGGCGGCGGCCGGACGCCGCTCGGTCCATCGCCGCAGATCGGGGAAGTCGTCGCCGGGGCCGGTCATCATGATGGGGTCAGTCTGCCCGCCGCGGACCGCGGCAAGCACGTCCGCCACGGTGATCAAGGCGCTCGCCCCGACGGCCACGGGTCAGGACCGTGCCATGACCGGGATGCCGGACGCCTGGGCGCGCGGCACGACCACCAGCGACTCGGCGGCCAGGGAGAGCCCGAACATCAGCATCAGCGCCGAGGTCATGACCCCGCGGCCGGCTCCGGAGGCGACCGCCGCGGCCTCGACGGCGAAGCGGGCGGCGATGGAGGCCACCCACAGCAGGATGGTGCTCGGGCGGTAGCGGGCCCACAGGTAGCCGTTGCGGGCGTACAGGCGCACGGTGGCGCCGCGGGCCAGTCCGAAGGCGATCGAGACGGCGCCGGACACGGCGAGCCAGATCTGGTCGGTGTGCGTGACCGGCCCCGCCTTCCGCAGGACGACCAGGCCGTAGACGGCGAGGATGCCCGGCATCACCACCGAGCGGCGGGTGTCCACCGGGCGGCCGGCCAGGCGCTTGCCGACGACCAGGGCCAGGACCAGGACGATGAGGGCGATCTGCACGATGTTCATGGCTTCGACGGTAGGAATCCCGGCGCCTCCCGGGATCGGAGCGAGGGTGGAGAGGCGGGTGGAGATGTGTGGGGAAGCCTCGGTGGAGATGTCCCACCCGCCGATCCCACCCGCCAATCCCTTACCGTCCCGAGGTCCGGTCGTGGGACGATAACCGCCAGAGATGTCGTACCTCCCGTTCCGCCCCAGCCGCCGAGCCCAGGCCCGCCAGCCAGACTTGCCGGGTCTGTCCGGCGTGGTCCGGGTGGACCGGCGGACCAAGGACCTGACCAAGCGCCTGAAGGCCGGCGAGATCGCGCTCATCGACCACCTCGACCTGGACCGCCCGGCCGCCGAGGCGCTGCTGGCGTGCAAGCCCGCCGCCGTGGTGAACGCCGCCAAGTCGCTGTCCGGCCGCTATCCCGCGCTCGGTCTGGAGATCCTCGTCTCGGCCGGGATCCCGGTCGTCGACGAGGTCGGGGCGGCGGTGCTGGAGCGCGTCACCGAGGGCGACACGGTGCGGCTGGACGGTAACGTCCTGCTGCGCGGCAGCACGCCGGTGGCCGTCGGCAAGACGGTGGAGCTGACCGAGGTGGTCGAGGCGCTGGCCGAGGCCCGCTCCATGGTCGCCGAGCAGATCGAGGCGTTCACCGCGAACACCATGGAGTACCTGCGCGCTGAGCGGGACCTGCTGTTCGACGGCGTCGGCGTGCCGGACATCGCCACCCGCCTGGACGGCCGCCACGTGCTCATGGTCGTGCGCGGCGCCCACCACAAGGACGACCTCGCGGTCCTGCGCCCCTACATCCGCGAGTACCGGCCGGTGTGCATCGGGGTGGACGGCGGGGCGGACGCGCTGCTGGAGACCGGACACCGGCCCGACATCATCGTCGGCGACATGGACTCGGTGTCCGACGAGGCGCTGGCGTGCGGCGCGGAGCTGATCGTGCACGCCTACCCGGACGGAACCGCGCCCGGGCTGGACCGCGTCACCTCCCTCGGGCTGCCGTGCACGGTGTTCCCGGCGGCCGGCACCAGCGAGGACGTGGCGATGCTGCTGGCCGACGACAAGGGCGCGAGCCTCATCGTCGCGGTCGGCGGCCACAGCAACCTGGTGGAGTTCCTGGAGAAGGGCCGGGGCGGCATGGCCTCCACCTTCCTGACCAGGTTGCGCGTGGGTGGCAAACTGGTGGACGCCAAAGGGGTCTCGCGGCTGTACCGCAGCCGGATCTCCAACGCGTCGCTGGCCGCCCTCGTGCTGGCGGCGCTCACCACCATCGTCGCCACGCTGCTGGTCTCGCCGGCCGGGAAGGGGTATCTGACCGTGCTGGGCTCAGTGTGGGACGACTTCGTGTTCTGGGTGCGGGGCTGGTTTTCGTAGTCAGTCGACGTCGCCAACCCGACGGAGAAGGCGACCGAGGACTACATCACCGGCCGCTTCGGATAGTCGCGGTTCCCTCTGCAGGGCGTGGCCGTCGGTCACGCCCTGTCTTACTTCCCCGGTCAGGCTTCTTGTTCGGCGTGTTCGACCAGCAGCCACAGCTCGGCGCAGGGCCCTTCGTCATCATCGACGTCGGCCAGCTCCGCCGGGCCGGCGTACTCGTACCGCAGGGAATCCAGGCGCCAGCAAGGGTTCGCATCCAGCCACTCCGAGGCGGCACGCAGGTTCGCGGCGGCGCCGCCCTGGCGGAATCGCACGTGTCCGCTTCGGATCACCGGTACCACGACTCCGTCCGCCGCATCGGGCGCCAGGCGGCGGTGATACTTCGCCGCCCATCGTCGCTGTTCGACGTCCGAGCCCACACCGGTCAGGAACCATTCGTCGGAGTAGGTGGGCTCCTCCACCGCAGGGCGTCCAAGGCGGATCCGACCAGCCTGGTGCGGCGCCTGCCCGGGTCGGCCGGTGCGCATCGCCGTCAGGGAAAGCAAGACCAGTGCCGCGATGAGCAGGATGCCGAAGGCGGCCCGAGCCTGGGTCAAAGCGCCGTTGCTGTGCCGACCCACGTGCATCGCCAGCGTCACCAGCGCGACCCCGAGCGCGGTGCCCAGACCGCGCGCCATGCTGACCAGGCTGCCGCCGGTGCCCGCCGAGCGGGCCGGAATCGCGGCCATCACCGTGGTGTTGTTCGCCGGGGTGTATATGCCCAGCCCGGTGCCGAGGACGAACAGCAGCAAGGCCAGTACGCCAGGGCTCTTCGGGGCCGCCAGCAGGGCGGTGAGTGCACCGGCCGTGATCACCGCACCGGCCAGACCACGTCGGGTATCGGCCCAGCCCGTCGGTACCGCCCGGTCGGCCAAGGCTGCGACGGCGAACCCGGCAGGCAGCGCGCTCAGCACCGCGCCGATCTGGCCGCTGCTGCGGCCGGCGAGGATCGCCGGGACAGCCACCAACGGCCCGAACAACACCAGGTATCCGCACATCGCACCGGCCAGGCCGCGAGCGACACCGGGTGCGTGCAGTACTGTCAGCTCGACCAACGGGCTCACGGTGCGGGACTGACGGCGGATGAACAGCCACCCGGCCACGATGGCGACGATCAGCAGAGCCGCGGTGCCGGTCGAGGTGATGGGGATCCCGGAGACCGCCGACAGCCCCAGCAGCAGGCTGATGCCGGACATTGTCAGCAGTGCCAGTCCGATGCCGTCGAATCCGGAGATCGGAGTGAAGGCTCGGGTGCGGGGGAGCAGGATCTGCCCGGCGGCCAGCGCGATCACTCCGATCGGCACGTTCACCCAGAACACCGAGGACCAGCCGAAACGGTCGACCGACAGCCCGCCCACCACCGGACCCAGCGCAAGGCCCAAAGCCTGCGCGGCGGCCTGTACGCCCAGTGCCGCTCTCATCCGTCCCGGCGGCGCCGAGGAGGTGACCAGGGCGACCGAGTTGGCTTGCAGCATTGCCGCGCCGACCGCTTGCAGGACCCGGCATCCGATCAACACCGTCAGCGTCGGGGCCACGGCGCAGGCGGCTGAGGCCGCCGTGAAAACGGCGAAGCCGTACAGGTACATCAGCTTGCGGCCGTGAGCGTCGGACAGGCGACCCACCGGAACCAGCAGGACCACGAGAGTGAGCAGATAGGACAGCGACACCCATTGCACGGCTGCGGCCCGCACGCCGAACGCATGCTCCAGCGGGCTGTAGGTCAGGGTGACGATGCTGGCGTCCAGTTGGCCCATGAACGCTCCGAAGCACACCGTGCCCACGGCCAGCCACCCGGCGTTGCGGGCCTGCCGTATCCGCTCCGGACGGGGGCGCTCGGTTGTCAGCCGCGTGCCGATGGAACGTTTGGCCTGGGCGGAGGCGCTGCCGAGAGACCGTCGGCCGTTCATCGGACCCCTTCCCATGCCGTGCCCGGGAGGCCTGTTCGGTGGTGTCGGACACCAGACGCGGGGGGGTATCCGACTGAATCAATCCTACTGCCGAACTACTTGGTATCCGAAACACTTGGCATGCGAACAGTGGCATCGCCGGATGCCGGTTCAGGCACTCTCGGCTTTCGTTCGCCGGCCGGGCGGAGCCGGTGCACGACGTGTTGCGCGGTGAAGGCCGCGGTGAGGGTCAGGGCGCCGCCGACGGCGTCGGCCACGAAGTGGTTGGCGGTGGCGACGATGACGGTGAAGGTGAACGCCGGATAGACCAGTCCGGCCAGCCGGACCCAGCGGTGGGCCGCGTAGCGGTAGAGCATGATGCCGCACCACAGGGACCAGGCGATGTGGTCCGAGGGCATGGCCGCGTACTGGTTGGAGACCGAGTCGACGTCGGGGGTGGCCCAGGAGCCCCAGGTGTGGTGTTTGACGACGGTGTCGATGAAGCCGTGGTCGGTGAGGTATCTGGGTGGGGCCAGGGCGAAGAAGTAGAACCCGATCAGGCTGGTCACGGTCGCCAGGAACAGGACGGTGCGGGCCTGGCGGTAGACGTGGGGTTGCCTGGTGTACAGCCAGACGAGGACACCGATGGTGATCAGGAAATGCAGCGTCGCGTAGTAGTAGTTCATGCCGACGATCAGCGGCGTGATCTTGTCCAAGGCATGGTTGACCGACAGTTCGATGTCGATGTGCAGGACGTGCTCGGCGTGCAGGACTGAGGAGGCACGGTGCATCGCCGCGGTCTTGTGGTCGGGCACGGCGTCCCGGGTCAGGGAGTACAGGCCGTAGCCGATGGCGATCAGTGCCAGTTCGGTCCACACGCCCGGGCGGACCCGGGCCGAGCGCGAGCGGGCCCAGGAGAAACGTGGGTGCGTCGGGTTGGCGGAGCGCATGCCGATCACTCGGCGTCGGCCCGGCCGGTTGCTGCCGGGATCGGCACTGCGTCCTGGTCATCACCGGACTCGACCGAGGCCTCGCGGTCGTCGTGCGGAGTCGGGGCAGGCGCAGCGCCAGTCGTCGGCGTCGATCGGGCGATTCGGCCCGAATCGATGCCGCCCTCGGCGAGGGCGTGGTCACGGCGTAGCCACAGGAATACCAGCGCGCCCAGGAACACCAGCAGTGCGACCCAGTCATTGAGTCGCAGCCCGGCGATGCGGTTGGCGTGGTCGTCGCGCAGTGCCTCCACTACGGCGCGGCCTGCGGTGTAACAGGCTACGTAGAGCGCGAACAGCCGGCCGCGATCCAGCCGCCAGCGCCGCTCGGCCCAGATCAGTAGCAGTGCCACGCCCGCGTCCCACAGCGATTCGTACAGGAACGTGGGCTGGTAGAACGCCGCGCCTGGTGTGGAGTCCGGCCGATGCGCCGGGTCGATGCGGATCGCCCACGGCAGCCCGGAGGGGCGGCCGTAGAGTTCCTGGTTGAAGTAGTTGCCCCAGCGGCCGATTGCTTGGGCGAGGACCAGCGCCGGAGCCAAAGCATCGGCGAAGTCGGCCAGCCTGATGCCCTTGCGGCGGCAGCCGATCCAGGCCCCCACTGCGCCCAGTGCCACCGCGCCCCAGATTCCCAGCCCGCCGTCCCACACATACAGCGCCCGGATCGGCTGCTCGCCACGCTTGAAGTAGAACTCGGGGTCGGTGATCAGGTGGTACAGACGTCCACCGACCAGGCCGAACGGGACGGCCCAGATGGCGATGTCGACCACGTCCTCGCGGTGTCCGCCGCGCACCGCCCAGCGTTTCCCGGCCCACCACACCGCGACCAGGATCCCAGCGAGGATGAACATCGCGTAGGCCCGGACCGGGAACGGCCCCAGGTGCCATACCCCCTGGGAGGGGCTCGGTAGAGATGCCAGTGCCATTCAGGTATGACCGCCCCTGCTCCCGGCCGCGCCGGTCGATCCGCCGCGGTTCCTGTCCGGCAGGATACAACGGACACCGATTAGTTCTGATGCCGCAATACTTGGTTCGGGTCGACTTCATGCCCAGGCGGGGTCATGCCGCACGGGATGTGGCCGCCGTGCCACTGAGCTCGAACGTCGGTCGTGACGCGCCTCAAGATTGGACAAGTAACGTGATCGATGTGGTCGGTGAGGACGAGCGTGGGGGCTTGACGGGGCGGGGCTTCGCGGCCCTGCTCGCAACCTTGTTCGGCGGGGCTGCGGCCTTCGCCTGCCTGGGGGGATGGGTAGGCATCGCCGGGATCGCGGTAGTGATGGTGGGCGTTGTGATCGTGTCGTTGGCGACTATGTGACATCTTGAGAGGCTTCGGGGTCGCTGCGACCGGCATGACTCAGCGGTGTCGAGGCCGAAGCCTCGACACCACATCGATCGTGGTCAGGCGCATGCCGACGCCGCTCGAATCCCGGCCGTCAGGCGGACCGTCCGGCTGTAGCACCGCTTCGGCATGTGTTGCCTCGCCAGGACCGGCCGAAGAGCGGTGAGATCGGG